>CANJRL010000046.1 GCA_947476675.1 Phycisphaerales bacterium | reverse complement strand
CGCGGCTCTGCTCCCCGACGGCGACGGCCGCAGCCTGCTCCTCCCCGAATCCGGCGACGCCGCCGGCCAGGTGCTCGTGCTCATCGATCACTCCGCGACCATCGACGACGCCGTCGCCGCCCTCCGCGCCGGCGCAGCGGACCTCATCGCCGGCTGGGCTCCGGACGCCGAGGTCGCGCAGCGGATCCAGGCCGCCGCCCGCCGCGGGGCCCGAAACCGCGAGACGGCCCGGGAAATGCTCCGGCTCAAGAGAGCCTGCAGACGTCTGAGCGACTCACGAAAGCGCATCGCCGCGCAGGTCGATGCTCTGTGCACCGACCTCGCCGACGCGTACCAGGAGCTCGCCGACCACATGCAGCACACCGCCGCCCATGCCGAGTTCGCCGCCGCCCTCCGGCACGAGCTGGACGTCGAGTCGCTCCTGCGCTCCTCGCTCGAATACATCCTGCGCCAGACCGGACCGACCAACGCCGCGGTCTTCCTCCCCAGCAATCACTGCGATTTCTCCCTCGGCGCCTACGTCAACTACGACGTGCCCAAGGACTCCGCAGACGTCCTGCTCGACCACCTCGCCGACGCCTTGGCCCCGCGCTTCCAGCACCAGACCCGCGTCCAGCGCTTCGACCGCAGGCGGCCCCTGGAGGCGGCCCTGGGCGATCAGGCCAACTGGCTCGACGAGGACGCCTCGGCGCTGGTCTTCACCTGCCGCGCGGAGGGCGAGTGCCTCGCCGTCGGCCTGCTCTTCCGCGACGCCTCGCGGCCCTTCACCGACGAGCAGGCCCTGACCATCCAGACCGTCAGCGAGATCTTCGGCGAGCAGCTCGGCCGCGTGATCAAGATCCACCACCGTCTCAAGCCCGGCAAGGCGTTCCCGCACTTCGAGCAGGACGAGGACGACCTCGCCGCCTGAACGCGCCGCCGGCCGCGATCACCGCTTCCGTCCGCCGCCCTTTCCGGCCGCTCCCCCCACCGGGCGCGCCCCTCCGCGCCCGGAGGGCTGAGCGGCCCGCTTGCCCTGCCCCTGCTTCGCTCGCGCCGGCGCCGCGCCCGGCTTGGCCCCGCGCGGCGGCCGCGGCTCGCTCCGCGCGTCCGCCTTCCCCGTCCCCGCGGGCTTCGATCCGCGCTTCTTCTTCGCCGGCCCGCGCAACGCCGGCCGGGGCGTCTCGTCGCCGCCATCCTCGTCCGCCTCGGGCTCGGCGATCTCGAACCCGCGCGCGTCGAAGCCGCTCGCCTCGGCGGCGCTATCGTTGTCGTCACCGGCGCGCATCCCGCCCGAGAGGTCCATGCCCTCGAAGTCCTCTCCGTCCAGCGCCTCCACGGTCGGCGATGCGTGCACAGGCACGCCGTGCTCCGAGAACGGCGCCTCCCCGCCCTCCTGCACCGCCTCGTCGCGCCGCCGGCCCCGGATCAGAAGCCGCACGGGCACCTCGCCGAAGGGCGTGGTCTCGCGGATCCGGTTCAGCACGTACCGCTCGTGCTGGGCGGTGTACAGGTCCGGGTTGTTCACCACCAGCACGATCGTCGGGGGCCTCGCCTCGATCTGCGAGGCGAACAGCACCTTCAGTTTCTTGCCCAGCTTGCTCGCCGGCATCCGCTCCATCAGGGGCCGCATCGCGCGGTTGAGTTCGCCGGTTCCCACCCGCTTGCCCGACTCTTCGTGCAGATCCCGCGCCGTCTCGAGCGCCGCCCACACCCTGCCCTCGTCGGCCCCGTCCGCCGCGCTGGTGAACACGATCGGGCAGAAGCCCAGACCCTTGAGTTCCTTGTCGAGGTACCGCTGAAAATCCTCGGTGGTGATCGGCTTCCCGCTCGGCGTCTTGCGGCCCTCCGCCAGGTCCCACTTGTTCACCACGATCACGCAGGGCTTGAACGCCCTGACGATCTCCGAGCCCAGCTGCTTGTCGACCTGCGAGATCGGCGTCGTCGCGTCCAGCACGAAGACCGCGACGTCCGCCCGGAGCAGCGCCCGCCTCGCCCGGTCGGACGCCCACCACTCGACCTGGTCGGCGAGGCTCTTGCGCTTGCGGAACCCCGCGGTGTCGATCGCCACGAACACCCGCCCGTCGCGCTCGAAACGCACGTCCACCGCGTCGCGCGTCGTCCCCGCGATCTCCGAGACGATGACACGCTCCTCCCCCGCCAGCGCATTCACGATGGTCGACTTGCCCGCGTTCCGCTTGCCGATGATCGCGATCTTCAGCGCCGGCTCCTCGCCGCTCTCCTCGTCGACCGAGCGAGGCCGCTTGGGCAGCGCGCCCCACAGCCTCTCCAGGAAATCGCGCCGCAGGTAGTTCGTCGCCGCGCTCACCACCAGCGGCGCCCCGAAGCCGAGGCTCGCCGCCTCCGCGGCGTCCGCCTCCCACGACGAGTCGTCCGCCTTGTTCGCCACCGCCAGCACCGGGGGCAGCGCGCTCCGGGCCGCCTCGCCCTTCTTCCGCTTCGGCCCGCTCCGGCCCTTCCGCCCGAACGAACCCTCGCGCAGCATCGTCGCGATCTCCCGGTCCGCCGCCGTCACCCCGGCCTGCGTGTCGATCACGAACAGCGTCAGGTCGGACGTCCGCACCGCCTCGCCGATCTGGGCCTCGATCTGCGGCGTCAGGCTGGCCAGATCCTCGCCAACCTCGTTGAACCGCGCCCCCTCCGCCACGTACACGCCGTAGCCCCCCGTGTCGATCACCTCCGCGACCTTGGTCGGCCCCTTCCCGTCCGGCGCGGGGATCTGCACCACCGCCGCCACGCGGTCGCGCGTCACCCCCGGCGTCGGATCGACGATCGACACCTTGGCCTTCGCCAGCATGTTCAGCAGCGAAGACTTGCCCACGTTCGGGCGGCCGACGATCGCGACGCGGTACAGCGACATGAGCCGCGATGATAGGCCCGCTCTCCGACCCCGCCCCGCCGCGCACACCTACAATCCCCCGGCGGTGCGTTCTCCCCGCCTTCACACCCCCCGCGAGAGATCAACCATGGCAGGCCCCGACCCCATCCAACCACTCGGCCCGCGCGACAAGCGCGACCGCGCACGCGAGGTCAACAAGCCCATCGCGCCCCGCCAGCCGCAGCAGAACGCCAAGCAGGCGCGCAGCGGCAAGAAGCCCGGAGGGGGCGGAGCCCGAGGGCGCTGAGCCTCACGCCGGCCCGGCGATCAGCTGGCTCGAGGTCAGCACCCGGTACGCCTCGCACCGCGCCAGCAACTGCTCGTGCCGCCCAACATCGATGATCCGCCCTCCGTCCATCACCACGATGCGGTCGGCGCTCACCACCGTGCTCAGCCGGTGCGCGATCACCAGCGTCGTCCTGCCCCTCGAGAACTCCGCGACCGCCGTCGAGATCTGCCGCTCCGACTCCGCGTCGATCATGCTCGTCGCCTCGTCCAGCACCAGGATCGAGGGGTCGCGCAGGAAGGCCCGCGCCAGCGCGATGCGCTGCCGCTGACCGCCCGACAGCGTCACGCCCTGCTCCCCGACCGGAGCGTCGTAGCCCCCCGGCTTGTCCATGATGAAGTCGTGGGCCCGGGCCATCCGCGCCGCCGCCACCACCGCCTCGGGCCGCGCCCCCTCTTCGCCGTAGCGGATGTTCGAGGCCAGCGTCCCGCGGAACAGCACCACCTCCTGGGTCACCACGCCGATCTGCCGGCGCAGCGAGCGCAGCCCGACGTCGCGCACATCCACCCCGTCGATGAGCACCCGCCCCCGCTCGGGCTCGAACAGCCGCGGGATGAGCGAGAGCAGCGTGGTCTTGCCCGAGCCGTTCCCGCCCACGAACGCCACCGTCTCCCCGTGCCGGATGGCCAGGGACACGTCGTCGACCGCCGGGGCCTCGAAGCCCGGGTACCGGAACGTGACGTGGTCGAACTCGATCGACCGCGCATGGCGCGCCAGCGCCCTCCGCGCCGAACGCCGCGCCTCCACCCTCGACTCTTCCGCCTCCGCCTCGATCAGTTCCGCCATCCGCCGCGCCGCCGGCCCCGCCGCCTGGATCTCCTGCACGATCCCCGACAGCGGCTTCAGCGACGCCGCGGCGACGCCCAGCGCCGCCAGCGACGTGAAGAACCCCCCGGGATCGATCTCCCCGCGGATGATCTGCCGCGCGAACACCAGCGCCCACGCCCCCAGCACGAAGATCCCGATCGCTTCGAGCAGGGGCCCCGCCAGCGCCCGCGCCACCCGGGCCCGCATCGTCTCGTGCAGATAGTCGCGGTTGAACCGCGTGAACCGACCGATCTCCCGGCGCTCGTTGGTCGCCAGCTTGACCACCCGCAGGCCCTGCACCGTCTCCGTTGTCGCCCCGAGCAGTTTCGACTGCGCCTGCAACGCCCCCCTCGACGCGCGGCGCACCCGCTTGCCCAGCTTGCGGATGATCACCCCCATCGCCAGCGCCACCGGCACCGCCGCCAGCGAGTACGGATCGATCACCACCGCCGCGATGAACGCCACGATCCCTCGCAGCACCTGCGCCGGCGCCTTGTCCACCAGCGCCAGGAAACCCCCGGCCATCGTCACCGCGTCGTTCACCAGCCGCGACACGATGTCCGCCACGCCGCCGATCCCGGCGGTCTGCGGCGCCGCGCCGTACCCCGGCGCCGAAACCACCGTCTTCAGCGGCATGTGCACCACCCGCTTGAACGCGTCGCGCCGGACATCCGCCACCGTGCGCATCGCCAGCGTCTGCGCCATGAACGCGTGCACGAAGTTCGCCGCGGCGCCAACCACCGTCAACGCCGCCAGCGCGCACACCATCACGAGCACCGACTGGAACCGGTCCGCCGGCAGCCTCTCGATCCACGCCTCGGGGATCGCCACGCCGAACCCCCGCAGCCATTCGTTGGCGCGCCCCGCGATCGCAGGCAGCGTGTCGCCCTCGGGCCGCAGGATGTTCCGCAGCACCGGCGCCAGGCTCACCAGCCCCACACCCATCCCCCCGGCCGACACCAGCGCGCACGCCGCCGCCATCGCCAGCAGCCACGGATGACGCAGCATCCTCCTCGCGAATCGCCAGAACTCGGGCATCAGTCCCGCATTCTCACGGCGCCTCCCCCGACCGGCAACTCTCGTACACGCCGGCCAGGTCCGCCCAGAACCCCGGGTACGTCTTGGCCACGCACCCGGGGTCGCGAATGGCCACGCCCGGCCTCGACATCCCGATCAGCGCCAGCGACATCGCCATGCGGTGATCCTTGTACGTCTCGAACTCGATCGGCCCGGCCGGCGCCGGCCCGGGCTCGACCTCCAGGAAGTCCGCCCCGGCGCGCACGCCCGCGCCCGCCTTGCCCAGTTCCGCCGCCAGAGCGCTGAGCCGGTCCGTCTCCTTCACCTTGAGCGTCGCGAGGCCCGTGATCCGCGCCGAACCGGCGCTCAGCGCCGCCACGGCGGCCAGGGTCATCGCCGCGTCGGGCATGTCGGCCATGTCGAACTCGGTGTTCCTCAGCCCGCCGCGAGCGGGGCCGGACACCCGCACCGCGCCCCCCTCTTCCGCGATGCCCGCGCCCATCCGCGCCAGCACAGCCGCGAAGCGCACATCGCCCTGCAGGCTCTCGCGCCCCAGACCGGGCGTCGAGCACGCGCAGCCCGGGCGCAGCGCCGCCGCGGCCCAGAAGTACGTCGCCCCGCTCGCGTCCGGCTCGATTTCCAGCGCGAACCCCTTGAACGGCCCCAGCCTCGACGACACCGACGAGCCCACGCGCGCCTCGGCGAAATCTGTCGAACCGCTCACATCGTGCGCGCCAAGGCGGCGCAGAAGGCGCAGCGTCATGTCCACGTACGGCGCGCTCGGAGGAGGCGCCTCGCTCACCACCCGCACCCCGTGCTCCAGAAACGGCCCGACCAGCAGCAGCGCCGAAAGGAACTGGCTCGATTCCCCGCGCCTCAGCGCGACCTTGGTCGGCTTGGCCCCGCTCGCGCCCGGCGGCGTGATCCGCAAGGGCGGGCAGCCCGGCCTCCCCAGAAACTCCACCCTGGCCCCCAGTTGCTCCAGCGCGTCGGCAAGCCCCCCGATCGGCCGCTCCCGCATCCGCGCCGAGCCGTCGATCGTCACCGGACCGTCGGCCGCCAGCGCCGCCGCCGAGAGAAACCGCGTCGCCGTCCCCGCGTTCTCGAGGTGGATCTCCGCGCCCCCGTTGGTGCGCCAGCGACCCCCCACGCCGCCGATCCGCACCTCGCCCTGCCGGACTTCCACCCGGGCGCCCAGCCGGCCCAGCGCCGCGAGCATCACCCGCGCGTCCTCGGCATCGGCCAGCGCCCCCCGCAGCACGCTCTCGCCCGCCGCCAGCCCCGCCAGAACCAGCGCCCGATTCGTCAGGCTCTTGGAGCCCGGCGGCGTCACCGAGACGTCGAACACCGCGCCGACCGGCAGCGGCGCCATGACCAGCGGGTCGGGCAATCGCTCGAGCGGCAATCGCAGCGTGCGCGCGAACGCCGCCAGCCCCTCCTCGCCGGGCGCGCCGCTCACTCCGCACCCGGACCGCGCCGGAACACCGCCACCACGTCATCCACCGGGATCACGAACAGCCGGTTGTCGCCCTCGAACTCCACCGGAATCGCGTGCTTCGGGTTGAACAGCACCCGGTCGTACTGCCGGATGGGGTAGTCCTCGTCCGACGCCACCTGCGCCGAAACCGCCACGATCCGCCCCGTCAGCGTCGGGATCTCGATCTTGTCCGGCAGGTGGATCCCCGACTTGGTCTGCTTCCGATCCTCGTCCTTGCGGACCAGCACCCGGGCCCCGATCGGCTCCACGGTCTCCAGCGCCGCCGGCGTCACTTTCGATTTGCTCATCGCCCCCAAGTCTATGCGCGGCACGCCCTCTCCGCGGTAGGCTCTCCTCCCCATGCAGCAACTGCTCGCGCTCATCCGCGACGTCCCCGATTTCCCCAGGCCCGGCGTGATCTTCAAGGACATCACGCCCCTCCTCGCCGACCCCGCCGGCCTCGCCATGGCCGTCGAACTCATGGCCAACCCCTTCCGAGGCAAGGGCGTCGAACTCGTCGTCGGCGCCGAGTCGCGCGGGTTCATCTTCGGCACCGCCGTCGCCCAGGCCCTCTCCGCAGGATTCGTCCCGGTGCGCAAGCCCGGCAAACTCCCGCGCCCGACCATCGGCGTCGAGTACGCCCTCGAATACGGCGCGGACCGCGTCGAGATCCACGAGGACGCCATCCGCCGAGGCCAACGTGTGCTGCTGGTCGATGACGTCGTCGCCACCGGCGGCACCATGCACGCCTGCGTCCAACTCATCGACCGTCTCGGCGGCGTGCTCCTCGGGGCCAGCGTCCTGATCGAGATCGGCTTCCTGCAAGGGCGCCAGGCCACCCGCCTGGGCGACAGCCTCCACGCCGCTCTTCGTTTCTGAGCCCCCCAACCGGGCTCAGTTGGTCCGGCCGTAGTTGCTCAGCAGGGCGTTGAGGTCGCTGAAATCGACCACGCCGTCGCCGTTGACGTCGCCCGCCAGCCCGCCACCGGAACTCCCGAACTGGCTCAGCACGATGTTCAGGTCGACGAAGTTGACCACGTCGTCGCCGTTGGTGTCGCCGGGAATCACGCAGGTCGGCGCCCCTCCGGCGGGCCGGCGCCCCCAGGCGCTGGTCGCGGTCAGCACGTCGAACGGCGCGTTCAGCGGCTGGTTCATCGTCCGCCCCAGGTTGTCCTTCGCCGAGAGGTAGTACTGGATCGTCGAGAGGCACGCCGTCCGCCCGATGCTCGCGGTGAACTCGCCCGCGACCGCGGCAGGCGTCATCGGCGACGCCGCGAACGGCCCGGCCGTCCCCACGCGCCAGAACAGCGTGGGCGCCTCGGCGCCCGGCGTGTACCCGTTGCGCCCGCTCACCCTCACCGTGAAGGACCCTCCCGGCGGCGCGACGAACTCCGGCGCCCCGCCCGGGATCTCGAAGAGCAGCGGCGCGCCGCCCGTCACCGCGAACGTCGGATCGAGCACGAACAGCCCGCCCTCGATGTCGCTCACGATCACCACGCCCGAAGGATAGAAGGGGTCGCTGTTCCAGGCCCCGTCGAACTCCCGGGCGTCCGGCCCGTTGTACGTGTCGAACCACCCCACGGTCGGAGGGTTGGTCGGATTGGCGCGGAGGTCGAAGATCCTCATCCCGGCGCGGTAATCCGCCGCGAACAGATACCCGTTCCTGATCTGGTTGTTATGGTCGATGACGTTGAGCCCATCGGGGAACGTCCCGACCAGCGCGGGAGCCGCGAGGTTCGAGACGTTGAACACGCGGCGCAGCGCCGGCGTCGCGGTCGGGATGTTGGTCTCGTCGAGTTCATCGTTCACGTAGATGAGGTTGGTCGAGAAGTCGAGCCAGCCCTGGTGGCAGTAGCCGAGGTTCGCGTACGTGGTGCGCGAGAGCCGCGTCATCGCGGCCTTGTTGGTCACATCCACGATGTCCAGCCCCCGCGTCCCCATGTAGCAGAACGCGATCTCCTTCCCCGCGTACGGGCCGCTCGTGTAGTTCACCACCTGCATGTCGTGCACGTAGGCCCCGGCGTACGTCCCCACGATCGTCGGGTTGGTCGGGTTCGCCAGGCTCAGCGCGATCAGCCCGTTGGTCGGCGCGTTGGACCCGGCCAGGTAGAGCGTCGAGCCGTTGACGAAGGCGCTGTGCACCGTGCGCAGGCCTTGGGGAGAGACCGTGCCCACCACGCTGATCAGCCCCTGATCGATGCTCGCCAGATTCACAATCGTGATGCCCACCCCCTGCTGGTCGCTCACCACGTAGGCGTACTGGCCGTAGATCACCGTGTCCGCCCAGACGCTGTTGGGCTTGGGCGCCGTCCCCAGGATCTGCGGCTGGCGGGGATTGGTGATGTCCACGAACGCGACCGCGCTGTTCAGCCCGATGATCGCGTACTCGCGCCCAGAGGGGCTCACGTAACTCGCCGAGTCCGACGCGCTGGTGTACTGCGCCCCGAACTCGGGGATGCTGATCCGCGAGAGCAGCACCACGTTGCTCGACGCGAAGCCCCCGCCCCCCGGGCCCACCGGCGTCCCGATGCTGTTCTGCCGGACCATCGCGATGCACCCGCACCCCGCGCCGCACCCGCACGCCGGCCAGCACCCCACCGCGCCGCTCCCGCAGTTCTCCCGGGGGGCCGCGGCGTTGGGACCCAGCCCCGCCGGCGGCGACTGGCCCCACCCGGCGCTCCACCCCGCCAGGCTCACCGCCGCCGCGGCCGCCGCGCGGACGTATTCAGAACGAGGACGATCGGCACGGCGCATGCGGTTGCTCCGCTGAGGGGTCCGGGAATCGGGCGCGGCCTCGGCCGCGCCGGCCCCATGACCTTACCTCGCCCCCGGCCCGACGCCAGCGCTTTTTTCGGGAAGCGGGGTCAGGCTAGCGCCAGCACCACCGCGTCGTACAACGCGTGCGTCGCCACCACGACGCCGAATCCCCTCCACGCGTAGATGGCGCCGAAGTACACCCCCGCGAGGCCGTAGAACACCATCCGGGTCCACACGATCGGTTCGCCCGGCGTGAGGTGGTACGCCGCGAACGCCGCCGCCGAGACTCCCACCGCCGCGCAGGCCGCCGCTGTGTGCCGGAGCCGCATGAGGTCGGCAAACACGAAGTGAAGCAGGGCGACGCCCAACATCCGGAACAGCAGTTCCTCGTAGAGCCCAGCCCCCACCGAGATGGTCAGACGCGCCGGCAGGCTCATCGCCGCGAACGGGTCCGCCGTTCCCCCCGCCGCCGCGGCCAGTTCGCCCACCCGCGCCGACGCCCGGGCGACGATCTGCCACAGCACCAGCAGGGGCAGCGTCCACGCCACCGACTCCGCCAGCATCCCGGGCAGGATGCGCAGGTCGATCTTCCACGTGTCGCGCGTGAGCACGTGCCAGAGCAGCAGCACCACCGCGAGCAGCACGCCGGGCAGGAACAGCCCCCCCACCCCGAAGGCGTGGAACACCTCGCCCATCAGCCGGTGCGCCCGGATCGTGTCCACCGTGTGGCTCGCCGGGTCCGTCAGGTACAGCGCCGACCCGATCTCGTACGCCACGATCAGCGGCGTCAGGAACGCCAGCACGTGCAGAGGCCTGGTCGACAGCGCGGCGTACGAATCCGCCGCCGGACCCTTGCGGGGGCGCGTCGTCGCCCTCGGGCCGCTGCGTCCACTCCTCGCACTGCTGCTGCGGCTGGCCATGAGCGGGGGGAGCATACGGGGCGCCGCCCCGCCGGAAACAAGCACGCCCGGCGCGCGCCGGGCGGAGGGGACATCGAGTCAGCGCGCCACGGCCTTCACGCCTTGGCGGAAGCGGGGCCGGCCTTGGCCTTGGCCTTCACGCGGGCGCTGAGCCGCGACTTCTTCCGAGCCGCGCTGTTCTTGTGGATCACGCCCTTGCCCGCCGTCTTGTCGATGATCCGGCACGCCTTCACGAAGGCCTGCTCCGCCTCCTGCGCCGTGCCGTGCATCAGCCTTTCCGAGAGTTCCTTCACCGCGTCGCGCATCGTGCGCAGACGCCAGCGGTTGATGGCGTTGCGAGCCTCGTTCTGGCGGACGCGCTTGCGGGCGGAAACAGAGTGAGCCATAGCGTTCGGGCTTCCGGGAGAGACAGTGAGATGGAACCGACGGGCGCCCCGCCCAAGGCAGGGCCGCCACGAGACGTGCCCCGAAGTATGGCAGGTTTTCCGCCCGGATCAAGTCCGGCCCCCCACAGCCCGACCTCCGCCAGACCGCCGCATCCCCCGCGCAACCGGTGCGCCACCCGGCCAAGACCGCCCGCCGCCTTGCCCCACTCCTGGCCCGGGGCTATTCTCGCGTCCCCCCCCCTGCGGGCGTAGCTCAATTGGATAGAGCACCTGACTACGGATCAGGAGGTTAGGGGTTCGACTCCCTTCGCCCGTATTTCCTCGGCCGCCGGAATCGTCAGCACCCCGTCCCGAACGCTCCGAGCACGATGTTCAGGTCGAGGAAGTTCACCGAGTCGTCTCCGTTCACATCTCCCGGCTGCAGCGGGGATCCCGGCGCCGAGACCACCCCGAACTGCCCCAGCACCACGTTCAGGTCGCTGAAGTTGATCTGGTTGTCGCCGTTGGCGTCGCCCGGGCACACGCGGTTGATGACGGCGTTGCCGCTGGTGAACTCCAGGTAGCCGACCAGGAACGCCGGCTGAAGCACGACGTTGGTGATCGAAAACGACGCGACCCCCGCCGCGTTGATCGCGGTGGTGAGCGTGAACGAGTACGTCACCGTGATGCCGCTGACCACCGTCGTGCCCGCCTGAGTCGTCGGCGGGAGCGAGGCGGGCAGCGCGCCGCTCGGGTTCGCCACCTGCGCCGCGAGGCTGGTGACGGGCACGCCGGTGAGTTGCGACAGGATCGTCGTGATCGGCGTGGGGTTCGGGAACAGGAACCCGAGGGCCCCTCCGACACCCCGGGCGCTCGCCACGATGTCCGTGTTGTAGATGTACGCCGCGCCCACCGTGTCCGGCGCGCTGGTCCGCGTCTGGTTCAGCCCGTTGCGGATCTGCACCCCCGCCAGGGCGATGGTCGTTCCCGCCAGGCCGGCCAGGGCCGGAGAAGCCAGTCCGAGGGTCAGGGGCAGCACGGCGAGCAGGACTTTGCGCATCGCTCTCTCCTTCATGAGGACACACCCGACTCAACCTATACCACAGCGCACGCCCCCGCGGCGCCGGAGGCCGAAGAAATCACACAAACTCACGACGGCCCGTCCAGCCCGGGCCCGGCGATCGTCCCCATCGCCCCCAGCGACAGAGGCCCAGCCGCGGGGCGCGGCGCGGCGGGCATCGGAGGGGGCGCCGGCGGGGCCTGCATCTGCGGCATCAGGCTCAGCTTGAACACATACTCCGTCGCCCGGTCGCGCACCGTCTTGTTCATCTCCTTGAACAGCTTCGACCCCTCGCGCTTGAACTCGATCCGCGGGTCCTGCTGGCTGAACGACCGGTAATGGATCGAGTCCCGCATCTGGTCCATCGCGTACAGGTGGTCCTTCCACGTGGGGTCGAGCACCTCGAGCAGCACGAACGACTCGAACCGCGCCATCTCGCCCCGGAAGTGCTGCTCCACCCGGCCCTTGAGCAGGTCGATCCGCCGCTCGTGCTCCCGCGCCTCGTGGATGAGCCGCGGCGTCTCGATCCTCAGCCGGTCGCGGCAGAAGGCCTCGATCGCCGCCAGGTCGGGGCACCGCTCGGCCTCCGACATCATCGCCGCCATCGCCCCGCCCTTGACGGTCCTCTCCGAGGCGTCCAGCAGTTCCTGCCGGATCTGGTCGGGCATCCGCGTCATCAGCGATTCCGGCGTCCAGCCCAGCCCGAAGCGGGTGTTGGCCCACTCCACCAGCTGCGTCACCGCGGCCTGGGGCGAGTACGCCATCATCCCCGACGTCGCCTCCATCATGAAGTCAACCGGGTACTGGGCCTCCTTGCGCTGATACGCCTCGACGGCCCGCTGCCGGAGCAGGTCCGGCGCCGCCGCCAGCGATTCGGGCGAGGCAACGATCTCCTCGGGCTTCACCTCGACGCCGAAGAGCACCCTGGCCCACTTGCTCAGTTCCCCGGCGCTGTAGGCCTTGTCCAGGAACCTCTCGATGCCCGAGAGGTCCGCCGCGTCGACGCGCCGGTGCGCCGCCTCCGCGAGGGTGATCGAGACGTCCTTGCGCGTCATCCCCCGCACCTCGCTGGGCTTGAGGTCGACGCCGAACTCCTTGCCGGCCCAGACCGCCAGTCCCTTGAGGTCCCAGTCGACCTCCTCCGCGCCCTCGGGCATGTACTCGCCCAGGGTGGTCTCGATGGTCTCGCGCACCTCCTGCTTGGCGATGAACCGCACCCGCTGGTGCATCTCGTTGCTGTCAAGGCCCCTGAGCTTCTCGGGCGCGATGTAGCAGTTGAGCGTCTGCCGAGCGTACTCCGCCACGCACTCGGCCGCGTAGTCCCCGTCGAGGTAGCGCTCGCACGCGTCGTCGCAGGTCTGGCCGATGTACTCCATGACCAGGCCGCGCACGTCCCGGCCCTCGAGCACGCGCTGCCGCAGGCCGTAGAACGACCGCCGCTGGTGCTCCATCACCTCGTCGTACTCGAGGATGTTCTTGCGGATCTGGAAGTTGCGCTCCTCGACCTTGCGCTGCGCCCGCTCGACCGATTTGGTCAGGATCTCGTGCTCGATCGCGTCGCCCTCCTTCATGCCCAGGCGGGCCAGGATCTTCATCGTCGTCTCGCCGGCGAACATCTTCATGAGGTCGTCGTCGAGCGCGACGAAGAACCGCGTCGAGCCCCGGTCGCCCTGGCGGCCCGAGCGCCCGCGCAGCTGGTTGTCGATGCGCCGGCTCTCGTGCCGCTCCGTGCCGATCACGTGCAGACCGCCGAGTTCCTCGATCGTCTCCGCCCAGCCGATGCGGTGCGTCCCGAAGCGCCCGTTCTCATCGAGGGCCTTGCGGCACTCCTCGGCCGACATCTTCGCCGCCGCCTCGGGCTGGACCCAGGTGTGCTTGCCCACCCAGTGCCGCAGCAGCCGCAACTCGACCTCCTCGTCATTCAGGGCCTCGGCCTCCTGCTTGGGCAGGCCCAGTTCCCGGGGGGCGATCTTGCGGTAGATCAGCCGCCGCGCCTCGTCGTCGGGCGTGTCCACGGTCAGTTCCCGCGGCGCGACGCCACGGCGCAGCCAGTGGTCGAGCAGCATCTGCCGCGACACCCGCCCCAGCTTGATGTCCGTCCCGCGGCCCGCCATGTTGGTCGCGATCATCACCGAGCCGAGCTGCCCGGCGTTCTCGATGATGTGCGCCTCCCGCTCGTGCTGCTTCGCGTTCAGCACCTCGTGCTTGATGCCGTGCTTCCGCGTCAGCGCCTCGGAGAGCTTCTCGCTCTTCTCCACGCTCGTCGTGCCCACCAGCACCGGGCGGCCGATGTCGTGGAAGCTCTTGATCTCGTCGGTGATCGCGTCCCACTTGTCCTTCGCCGTCAGGTAGACCACGTCGTTGAAGTCGCGGCGCACCACCGGGAGGTTCGTCGGGATCGCCACCACGTCCAGCTTGTAGATGTCGTGGAACTCCTGGGCCTCGGTGTCCGCCGTCCCGGTCATCCCGGCAAGGCGCCGGTACATCTTGAAGAAGTTCTGGATCGTGATCGTCGCGACCGTCTGCGTCTCCTCCTTGATCGGGACGCCCTCCTTCGCCTCGCACGCCTGGTGCAGCCCGTCCGACCACTGCCGCCCCACCATCGGGCGGCCCGTGAACACGTCCACGATCACCACGCTCGGCTCCTGGCGCCCGGTGCGCGGGTTCTCCATCGGCGCAACGATGTAGTCGCGGTCGCGCTGGTACACCACGTGGGCCCGGATCGACTGCGTCAGCAGGTGCGGCAGGTCCATGTTCTCGCCCACGTAGAACGAGCCCACGTCCGCCAGCCGCTGCGCCTCCTCGATCCCCTTGTGCGTCAGGTGCGCCTGCTTGCGGTCCTGCTCCACCTCGAAGTACTGCACGAAGCGGTCGCGCTCCGACTCCAGCCGGGGCAGCTCGGCCCGGGCCGCCTTCAGCGCCGCCTGCATCTCCGGGATCTTCGCCTGATCGCGGGTGTTGCGGATGTCGCCCTCCAGCCCCTTGATCCGCATCTTCACCTGCTCGACACGCTGGTCGTGCTCCGCCCAGGGCTTCTGCTTCTCCACGAGGTGCCGCGCCAGGCGGTCGGCGAGCTCGTACCGCGGCGAGTCCTCGTGCGCCTGCCCCGAGATGATCAGCGGCGTGCGGGCCTCGTCGATCAGGATCGAGTCCACCTCGTCCACGATCGCGAACTCGCGCACCCGCTGAACCTGCTGCTCCACCGACCGCTTCATGTTGTCGCGCAGGTAGTCGAACCCGAACTCCGCCGTGGTCCCGTACACCACGTCGCACGCGTACATCTGCCGCTTCTCGTCCTCGTGCTGCATGTGCTGGGGGTGGATCGCCCCCACCGCCAACCCCAGCGCGTGGAAATACGGCGCAGTCCAGTCGCGGTCGCGCTGCACCAGGTAGTCGTTCACCGTCACCACATGGACCTTGTACCCCTCCAGCGCCGCCAGGTACGCCGCCAAGGGCGCCACGATCGTCTTCCCCTCGCCCGTCTTCATCTCCGCGATCTTGCCCTGCGACAGCACCATCGCACCGATCAGCTGCACGTCGAAGGGCCGCGACCGGAACGGCGGCTTGCTCTGGGGGTAGATCTCGCGCGCCGCGTCGTAGAACTCCGGCGGGACCTCCACCCGCCTCCACCCCGGGATCGGGTCGGCCCCCCCGATGAACCTGCCCGTCGGCGGGACGTCGGGCAGCGCCGCCGCCTCCGCACGGAGCCGCTCCCACGTCTCGCGCATCGGGGCGGGCAACCTGTCGGAGGCGAACTGGTCCGCGAACTTCGGGTTCAGCGCGTTGCGGATGCCCACCGCCCGGTCCATCACCTCGCGGGCCACCGCGAAGCACTCGTCCATGATCTCGATCGGCTTCGCCCCGCCGCGGAACCGCGCGCGGAACTCCTCCGTCTTCGCCTGGAGCTGCGCGTCGGTGAGCCGCCGCATCTCCGGCTCGCGGGCCAGGATGTCCGACGCGTGCGCGCGGTAG
The DNA here is from genome assembly GCA_947476675.1 of Phycisphaerales bacterium. Lineage (GTDB taxonomy): Bacteria > Planctomycetota > Phycisphaerae > Phycisphaerales > UBA1924 > CANJRL01. The sequence continues at coordinate 3,422 of CANJRL010000046.1, read as the reverse complement.
CGCTTCTCGGCCCGCTGGTTCCGCGTGCCGAAGATCATCTTGATGAGCGGGCCGACAACCGGGATGTCGCCTTGACGGGTCGCCATGGGTGTTCTCGCGATGAGGAATCGTGCCCCTGGAGCCGGAGCCGCACCCGTGCGCATCAACCGCGCAGGGGACGCCCAGCAGGGCAAAGTCGTTGCGATGGGAAAAACGCCGGGATCGCCATCGGGCCCGGCGCGCGCCGCGCAGGCCCGAATCTCAGCCCGGCATCGGCGGCGGCAGATTCAACAGCCGCTCATCAACGCCCCCGGCCACCGGGCACGCGTCCCATGACGGTCCTACCGGCGCCGCGCCATCCGCCACCCCCCGGAAGGCGCCGGCACGGACAAAATCTCCAAACTTCGAAGGCGTCGACAGCCGCTCGCCCCGCGGCGCCTGCCTCGACACCGCCCAGACCGACACCGGAACCCACGCCGCATCCTTCGGCACGCCCCCAAGCAGAAGATGAGGGGGCAACCCCCGCTCCGCCGCCAGCAGACCGGGCAGCGCCGCCAACACCAACGCGACCACCAGCAGCGTCGTCGCGGCGGAGGACCGGGGCAGCCGGCAGTTCGTGTGCGAGGGCGGGAGGTCGTGCAAGGCCAGCGACTATATCGTCGAGTTCTCCCCCATCCCACCGTGCCCGAGCAGGCCGGAATGAGCCGGGGGCCGATCTCATACTCCGGATATTCGGGCGTTCATGGCTATCCCCCGCGTCCATCTCCCGCTCGTCCATCTACGGGAGACCGATTCCACGAGCCTTCTCGCCCGCCGCGAAGCCCAGGAAGGCGCCGATCTGCCCCGCCTGTACGTGGCCGATACCCAGACCGGCGGCGTGGGGCGCTTCGGCCGGGCCTGGTCCAGCCCCCTTGGCGGGCTCTGGCTCACCCTGGCTTGGCCCCTGCCGGCGGTTGGAGGGGCCCTCGAGGGCCTCGGCCTGCGCGTCGGCCTGGCCTGTTGCGACGCCCTCGACGCCGCAATCGCCCACGCCGGCGCGCCCAGGCGGACGCAACTCAAATGGCCGAACGATGTCATGCTGCAAGGCAAGAAGGTCGGCGGCGCCCTGTGCGAGGTCATCCCGATTCCCGGCGGCATGGCGGCGCTGCTCGGTGTCGGGATCAACGCGAACTTCCCGTTGGCCGACCTGCCGGAATCTCTCCGCGGGCGCGCCGGCACGGTTCTCGATCTTCTCGGGATCGGTCTCGATCTCGCGGGGCTGCGCCATGACCTGACGGCGCGCCTGATCGAGGCGCTCACCGTGCCGCGGCCTCCCGGCGCGACCGTGGCGCTCGTGCGCCAGCGCCTCTCAGGCGTCGGGCAACCGGCAACCATCACCGCCGGCGGCGCGACGACCTCGGGCGTGCTGCTGGGGCTAAGCGATGACGGGCGCCCCCGCCTGGGCACCGACGCCGGAGAATGGACGGCGCCGGCGGGCGCGGAACTGTTGCTCGGCTGACTCCGGCCGTCGCCCACGACGAACTATCGTCATCCGATGGACTGGCTCGACGTTGCATGCTGGGCGATCGCGGCGGTGTGGGTGATCGTCGTTGCGAACGAGCTGCGCCGAATGGGCGCGGTGCGCGTCCTCCCGCCGCTGGGCTCGGCCCCGCCGCCCGCGCCCGGCGTCAGCGTGATCGTCCCCGCGCGAGACGAGGCTGCGCACATCGAGGGCACGGTGCGCGGGCTCTTGCGCCAGAGGCACGTCGATCTCGAGATCATCGTCGCCGATGACCGCTCCGCGGACGCCACGGGCGACATCGTCGATGCGATCGCCCGTGAGGATTCTCGTGTGCGGCGTGTCCGCGTGGATGCGCTCCCCGAAGGCTGGCTGGGCAAGTGTCATGCGTGCCACCGCGCCGCCGCGGGCGCGCGCCGGGAGTGGCTGCTCTTCACCGACGCCGACATCAGGATGGACGACGACGTGATCGCCCGCGCGGTCGCGGAGGGCGAGCGGGCGGGGGCGGCTCAGGTGGCGCTCTCGCCGGTCCCGCGCACCTCGACCTTCTGGTCGCGCGCCGCGATGACCTTCCTGAACAAGATGCTGCTCATGATCGGCGCCGCGTCCAACCTGGGCAGGCCCAACGCCTACATCGGCATCGGCGCGTTCAACCTGATCCGCGCCGACGCCTATCGCGCCGCCGGTGGCCACGAGCCGCTGCGCCTCGAGATCGTCGACGACATGAAGATCGGCCTGCTCGTCCGCCGCGCCGGGCTGCGCAGCCTGTGCATGTTCGGGGGCGGCGCGGTGCGGGCCGATTGGGGCGCATCGCTCGGCCAGATCGTGCGGCTCCTCGAGAAGAACCACTTCGCGGCCCTGGGCTACTCCGCGCCGCGGGCCGCCGGAGCGCTCATCCTCTTCCTCATCTTCTGGATGGGCGCTGCGCTGGCCCCCCTGACCCTGCGCCCCGCCGGCTTCGCGGCGTTCGGCGGTCTGCTCCTCACCATCCTCCCGGCGTACCTGATCGGGAGGCGGACGGGGGGCAGGCTGGCCGAAGCGATGGTTTCCCCCATCACCATGCCCGTGCTGATCTGGTCGATGGCGCGATCGGCGTTCCTGACCCTCCGGCGCGGCGGGGTGCGGTGGCGCGAGACGTTCTACCCCTTGGCGATGCTCCGGGAGCATCATCGGCTTCTGCACTCGCGGGAAATTCCGGCGGCCTCGGCTTCCTCGGCCCCGGCCCCGGAGCCGATATCACCCTGACGCCGCCTTCTCCGGAACCACCCGCCCGGCAATCCGGAATACCGTTGTGGCGTTCAGCGCTGGTCAGCGCCGAGGAACACCCCGATGCCTCAGGACCGCACCACTCCCAGACAGGCCGAGCCGCCGGCGTCGCTGTTCCCGCTGCCCAAGGCGAAGTTCGGCTACGAGCAGGCGAGGCGGCTGCTGCTCCGCGCCGGCTTCGGCGGCACGCCCGACCAGATCCGGGCTCTGGCGTCGTGGGGCCCCGAGAAGGCCGTCGATTTCCTGCTCGAGACGTCGAAGATCCCCTACGACGACCCGCGCCTCGCCAAGTTCGACTCCTCGATCATGAAGGAGCCGGACCAGACGATGCGCGAGGAATACCGCAAGGCGCAGAAGAGCGGCGACGAAGAGACGCTGGCGAAACTCCGGCTGATGCGCCAGGAGGCGCAGCGCCGCGACCGCCAGCAGGCGAAGGAGATGCAGCGCTGGTGGCTCGCGCGGATGATCGAGAGCCCCAAGCCGCTCGAAGAGAAGATGACGCTCTTCTGGCACGGGCACTTCGCGACCAGTTACCGCAAGATCGAGAACTCCTGGAACCTGCTGCAGCAGAACCGCATGCTCCGCGAGCACGCCCTGGGGAACTTCGGCGTGATGCTGGGCCGGATCATCCGCGACCCGGCGATGATCGCGTACCTCGACAACGACAAGAGCCGCAAGG
>CANJRL010000045.1 GCA_947476675.1 Phycisphaerales bacterium | reverse complement strand
TACACCACGCCCATGTCGCAGCACACCGCAAGTTTCATCCCGGCCCGGTGCGCCGCGAACGTGTAGTCGACGTCCCACAGCGCCGCCGGGAATCGACCGGTGTCGAACCGCAGCCGCCCCGCCGACGCCCGGCGCAGTGCGATCGCCATCCCGTCCAGCGCCTGCATCCCGCCCGCGACCCGCGGCGCGCCCCCGAGAACCGTCACCCGCCACACCCGGTCCTCCTGCAGAGGCGTCACCCATTGCCCGTACACGTACGGAGGCCCCGCATCCAGCCACGCCGGCGACGACAGCCGCGCCGTCCCCGCAACCCCGACCATGTCGAACCGCGAAAGCCTCTCCGCCAACATCCCCGAGAGCCCCCCCTCGGCAAACTCCACCTCGTCGCGGCACAGCAGCACCGCTTCGCCCCTCGCCTTCCCCAGCCCCTCGTTGAACGCCTCCGGCGTCGGAAGCGCCGACGCCATCGGCAACACCTCGAGGGCCGCCTCCCCCAGCGCCGCGCGAACCGAATCGGAGCAGCGCTTCGTCCGAGCGGGCGAGGTGCTCGCGATCACCACCGACACCCTCATCGCCTCGCGCCCGCCTTCCACGCGCTCCAGTGAGGAGGCGTCATGACCTCCAGCGCCTCCGCCTTCGTCCGCACCGCCACCACCGAAACGTCGCCGACACGCTTCCGCGCCGATCCCAGCGTCGCCGAGTGCTTCGCCCGGAACTTCTCCGCGTGCCCGCGCCACACATCGTCGAACCTCCCCTCCGACTCGTGGATCACCGCGATGTCCGCGCACACCCCAAGCCGGAACCCCGCCTTCCACGCGGAGTACGAGAAATCCAGGTCGTACAGGTGAAACCCGTCGAACGTCCCCTCGTCGAAGGGCGACGCCTCCCACAGCCGCCGCGTCGCGGCGAACCACAGCCCGTCCACCGCCTGCACCCCCGTGTACACCCGCGCCGCGGTTCCCCATTGGCCCACCTCCCACCCGCCGCCGCGCCACGGGTGCGCCACCTGCCCGCAGACGTGCGGCATCCCCGCCGATGCCCACATGTCATCGATCAGCAGCGTCGTCCCCGCGACCCCGATCAGGTCCAGCCCAGGGCCCAGCCGCGATTCCACCTTGGATCGCAGGTCCGTCGACAAGAACTCCACATCATCGTGCGAGAAGACGAGAATCTCCCCCTTCGCTCGCGCCGCGCCGCGGTTGTAGCCCTCGCACAGGCTCTCCGCGTCGTGGATCCCCACGATCTCGAACGGGCCGCTCCTGAGCAGGCTCTCATAGTGCGCGCAGACCCGCGCAAACCGATCGGGCCGCACGCTGCACACCACGACAGAGATCATCGGGTAGGAGGATAGACCCCCCCGGGGCATCAAGGGCACGCCGTTGCGGACGCGCTCGGGACGGCGCGGGCCGCGCGGCGCCGAGAATGGCCCCCCAGAACGAATGCTGCGCATTCGTCGCCCCGGCGACCGCACCCTGGCCAAGGGCGCGCAGCCTCATGCCCGCCGCGGCTCAGCAAGGGTTGCCGAAGGCGCCGAGCACGATGTTGAGGTCGGCGAATCCAACGACGCCGTCGCCATCGAGGTCGCCGGCGAGCGCGCCGACGGCCCCGGTCCGTCCGAACTGGCCCAGCACGATGTTGAGGTCCGCGAACGTCACCACCAGATCATCGTCGGCGTCGCCGGGGCACACCCGGCGCTCGAACGCGCCCATGTCAACCGTCACGACGCCGTTCGGCGGCGACGCCGGGTCGTCCACGAACCGGGCCGCGCCGCTCATGTCAAACGGCGTGGGCTCCACCGTGTTGCCGTTGCCATTGAGATCGAACTGGTCCGGCAGCATTTCGGCGTTCACGCCCGAATCGACGCAGGGCGAGCCGCGGCGCAGGCGATAGTCGCCCGTCGCCGCGTTCCGGAACCCGGCGTCCGCGTCGATGTTCCCCGCCCCCGCATGGCCGCCCCTGACGTCGCTGCTCCTCACCGAGACGAGCGAGCCGCCGCTGATCTCGACGGAAGTCTCCGGGTCGCGCAGGATCGAGTTGGCGATCCGCATGTCGAGGCCGATGCTCACGATCGCCGCACCGCCGGAGCCGGTCGACGAATTGTCGACGATCGTGCAGTTCACGATCCGGTTGGTGGTCGTGAAGTCGTCGAACCACGCGGCGCCGTCCGACGCTCTGTTGCGGTCGAACACACAGTTGATCGCCCGTCCGTGCGCCTGGAACGAGCCCGTCGTGTAGATCGCCCCGCCCCCGAGCGCCGTGTTCCGCGTGAAGCGCACGCCGACCACCCACAACTCGTAGGTGTTCGGCATGCACATGATCGCCGAGCCGCCCAGCCCCGTCGCGAGGTTGCCCTCGAACAGGCAGCCAATGAACGCGTGCCGCTGTTGCGTCGCCGAGTTCGAGGTGTCGCCGAACCCGCCGCCCGACTGCGCGCGATTCCCGCGGAAGACCGTTCGCTCCGCCCGGCAGTCCACGGCATAGGTCGAAGCGCCGCCGCCCAACTTGCCGTCGTTGTCCTCGAGGACGCAGCCCACCAGCCGCAACACCGCGCCCCCGCTCAGCGCCGGATTGATCTGGGCGAACACGCCGCCCCCCCGGTCGGAAAACCCGCTCGGGTTCGCAACGCCGTCGGCGTTCCCACCCACCACACGGAAGCCGTCGACAATCACCCCCGACGAGAGCATCGTCGCCGAAACCACGTGGAAGCAGTTGTCGGAACGGCCCCCGCCGTTGGGAACGTCGTCGCCGTTGAGGTCTCCGCTCAGCGTGGTCACAAACACCGAGGGGTCGCGCGCGTCCGGCGTCCCGCTGCCGCGTCCGGCGTACCCGCCCCGCATCGTCACCCCATCCCTCAGCACGAACGAGACGTTCCTGCCCGACCCGGGCGCGCCGGGCTTGTACACCCCGCCCGCCACGCGGACCTCGTCCCCGGACTGAGCCGCCGCGAGGGCGTCCTGCAGCCTGAAGAACGCCGCTTGCCACGATCGCCCATCGCCCCCCGCCGGAGCGGATCCGTCCACGTACCGAACGACCGCCCCCGCAGGGACCGTCGCCGCCCCCAACGCGAGCACGACCATCAGCGCCATCCGCATTCCTGGGCCCTCCACCACGGGATGTTCGCGACCGGATCCAGTATGGCCCAGATCCGCGCCCCCACGAGTGTTTTCTGCTCAGAACGTGATCCGAACCCCCACCCCCACGCCAAAGTCCAGCGTGGCGCGGTTGTTCAGACGCTGCACCGCCGGCAACTGCGCCATCACCTCGATCGCGAAACCCCAGGCCTCGTACATGATCCCCGGCGAGACCCGCACGTCCCAGTCCCCGTTGGTCTCGTACAGCGTGTTGAGTTCCGCGGTGAGATACCAGGAGCCCTTCGTGTCCGCCGCGTACTCCTCCGGGAACAGCCGGAACAGGTACGCCGTGTTCGACCGCACCGCCTCCGCGGGGCCCAGACCCCCGCCCAGGTTGTCCACGCCGCCGCCCCCGGTGTTGAACTGGAACGAAACCTCCTGGTTGAAGCCGTGGCGCCCCCGCACCACCGTCACCACCGCCCCGAGGTGAGGGTTGAACGATTGGCTCGAAAAGTCCCGGTTGTCCCCGCTCGCGAACCTCGCCCCCGCCAGCAGCGCCGCCCGAACCGTGTCGACGCCGCCCGAATCATCCTTGAAGAACCTCCACTTGAGCATCGCGTCGAGATCCTCGACGCCGCGGTTGCTCTCGCTGCTCCCATCAGGCCGGCGGATCCGCTCCCACGCGACCGGGACCTCCAGCGTCAGCGACAGCGCCCGCTCGATCCCGACCTGCAGCGACGTCGCCCATATCACCCGCTCTGTCGACGCCGCCGAACCGTCCGGCTCCGCGCCGAACCGGTAGTAGTGAACCTGAGGGCGGAGCACGAACACGCCCGGCGAAGGCATCGTCGCCGCCTCCGTGTACATCGCCTCCTGCGCCCACGCCGCCCCGCACCCCACGAGAGCGGCGAGCGCGCCCAACACACGCCGGCGGCTCACCGCCCACCGCCCGCCGAGGCGCTCTCAACCTTCACGAGCGTGAACCCCGCGTCCTCCACCGCCTCGCCCAGCTGCGCCGGCGACACGGCGGCGTCCGCCCTCAACGCCACCCGGCTCGTCCCCGTCCCCATGTCGATCGTCACCGCCTCCACCCCGGGAACTCGCATCAACTGCTTGTCCAGGTTCGAGGCGCACAGGGGGCAGCCCAGGCCATTGACCCAGAGCGTCGCGGCGCCGCCGGTGATCGGCGCCTTGCTCTTCGCCGCCTCCCGGTCGGCCTCCGTCACCGTGTGGATGATCGCGTTCTCCCCCATCGCCGGATTCACAGCCTTCGACGAGGCAGACGTGGAGCAGCCGGGAAGCAGGACCAGGCCGAGCGACAGCGCGGCCGTCATCAGCGCGGCAGAGCCGCCGATTCGTGCGGAAAACATGGGGAACCTCCCCGCGAAGCGCGGGACCAGAGGAATGGATGCGTGTGGGTACAGCGATGAGGCGGGCGCGCACTATCCCCCCGGAGCGCCGCCGCTACACCGTTCGCACGCACAGCAAGGCCCGCCGCTCCCCCGATGCCGCCGGCCAGGCTCGCCGCGCATCCGCCGGGCGCTCACCCGCGCCGCCGCTGCCGAGAACGCGCGGTTCGACAGCACCGATCGCCAGCGTCATGACCCTGAAATAGGACGGGTCACGCCAGGATTCGACCGCTTCCCCTGGGCGCTTCGGCTCATCCACGCCCGCGCAGCACTCGCCGGTGTCGCAGCAGCACAGACGCGACGTCGCGACCGCGCCGGGCGCGCCCGACTCACAGCAACAACCGGGCCCGCCCGCCGCGCCAACCGCCGCGGCGGGCGGCGCACACCGCGCCGCCCCGCACCCGGCCCACATCGGGCCGAGCATCGCGTGGCACAGCATCGCGACTATGAGGACGAGGCGGCGGGCCATCAGCACGAAGTCTACCCGGCATCGGCCGGCGCGGCCCGGTTACCCGACGCCCACCAGTTCGCGGCTCTCGACCTCCCGCTCCGCCCTCGCCGGGTCGAACGCCTTCCCCTCGATCGTCAGGCCCAGGTGCGCCAGCGGGCCGTGCGGCTTCCTCGCCTCCGACTTCAGCCGGTTGATCGCCCCCGGGTTCGCGTAGCGGTTGAACACCATCGCCTTGATGTTCCCCCACAGCCCGCCGAATGACGCGAACGTGTGGTTCACCGCGCTCGCCTCGAACCCGCTGTGCACCATGCACTGCTGGCACGCCTTGTTCCCGCTCGCCCGGCCGTAGTCCTCCCACCTCGTCTCCCGGATCAGCCCCTCGAAACTCTCGGCGTACCCGTCCTGCAGCAGGTAGCAGGGCTTCTGCCAGCCGAACAGGTTGAACGTCGGCATCCCCCAGGGGGTGCACTCGTATTCCCGACGGCCCATCAGGAACTCGAGGAACAGGGGCGACTGGTTGAACCGCCAGTGCTTCTTGCGGTTCGAGAGCACCATCTCGAAGAACTCGTTGGTCTTCGCCCGCTCCCGCATGAACGACTTCTGGTCCGGCGCCTTCGGGTACGCGTACCCCGGCGACACCATCATCCCCTCGACCCCCAGCGCCATCACCTCGTCGAAGAACCTCCGCACCGCGTTCGGATCGGCCCCGTCGAACAGCGTCGTGTTCGTCGTCACCCGGAACCCCATCTCCACAGCCAGCCGGATGCCCGCCGTCGCCGCCTCGAACACGCCCTCGCGGCACACCGCGAAGTCGTGATGGTCCCCGTGCCCGTCGAGGTGCACGCTGAACGTCAGATATTTGCTCGGCTTGAACCACCCCGCCTCGAGCTTCTCCTTCAGCAGGATCGCGTTCGTGCACAGGTAGATGTACTTCTTCCGCGCCACCAGCCCCTCAACGATCTCCTTGATCTGAGGGTGGAGCAGCGGCTCGCCCCCGGGGATCGACACCATCGGCGCCCCGCACTCCTCCACAGCCCGGAAGCACTGCTCCGGAGTCAGGTGCTTCTTCAGGATGTGCGCCGGGTACTGGATCTTCCCGCACCCGGCGCACGCCAGGTTGCACCGGAACAACGGCTCCAGCATCAGCACCAGCGGGTAGCGCCTGTTCCCGCGTAGCCGCTGCCCAAGCACGTACGTCGCGACCGTGTACATCTGACTGATGGGAACCGGCATGCTTGCTGTGCTCTCCGAGCGACCGCGCCACCGAGGGATTCATCCCCCTCCGCGCGACGAAGCCCATGCTAGCGGCGACAAACCCCGTCGGCCTCAACAGGGGGCGAACATCCGCCCGACCCCCGCACCGCGCACCCCGCACGGGCGTACCCCAAGGGTCGCCCCGTGGCGCGCCCGGGTTGTCTCTACACTTGTCGCAGACACAGGAAACCTCCGCACGGTGGCCGAACGGACCGACGAACAACTTCTCCGCGACTACCGCGAGGGTGACGCCGCCGCGTTTCGCACCCTCATCGAGCGGCATCAGGACGCGCTCCTCCGCTTTCTCATCCGCTTCATGGGCGACCGCCAGGCCGCCGAGGACGTCTTCCAGGACGCCTTCCTCCAGATCCACCTCGCAGCCGACTCCTTCGACATCGAGCGACGCTTCAAGCCCTGGCTCTTCACCATCGCCGCCAACAAGGGCCGCGACTACCTCCGGCGCCACCACCGCCGACCCGCCGTCGACCTCTCCGCCCCCATCGACAGCGGCTCCGGCGACGGCGGCTCCCGCACCTACCTCGACCTCATGGAGATCGACGTCGACCCGCCCGGGCGGCCCCTCGACGACCGCGAGCGCGACCGCCTCGTCCAGAAGGCCGTCGATTCCCTCCCGGAACACCTCCGCGAGATCCTCCTCCTCGCCTACTTCCAGCGCTTGTCCTACGCCAACATCGCCGAGGGCCTCGGAATCCCCCTCGGCACCGTCAAGAGCCGCCTCCACGCCGCCGTTGCCGCCTTCGCCCGCGCCTGGGCACAGGTTTCCGGACAACTCGACCCCGCCGCAGCCGCCGACAACGGCAAACCGACGCGCGGCGCGAACCGGCCCTCCGACCCCTGAGTACCACCGCCATGGAGCCCGCCGAGGGCGTGCCGATCCGCGGCCCGTCGTTTCCTCCCTTTTCGCCGCACCCCGCGCATCCACGTATGTCCCACGCGAGCGACAGTCTCTCCTCCCTCCGTTCCGGCGCTCTGAACCCCGCCGACGCCGACGCACTCGACGCGTTGGTCTCGGCGGGGTTCATGCCGGAGCGAGTGCCCGCCGAATTCCGGGCCCGCGCCGACCGCGCCTCCGCCATCCTCAACCTCCTGCAGCCCGCCGCGTTTGCGACCAACGCCGCCGGGCTTCTCGCCTCGACGCTCGAGCGCCTCCGCACCGCCTCGCCCCTCTCCGCCGCCGACGCCGCCTCCGTCGATTCCCTCGTCGACTCCGGGTGGGCGACCGCCCCCGATGACCGCGCCGCGCGCACCCTCGCGCTCGTCAGCCTGCTCGAACCCGTCGCGGCATCCAGACCCGGCGCCCGCCTCGCCGACAACACACTCGACCGCATCCAGAAGGAGATCGACCGCGCCGAGGCCCTCCGCCGCATCGCCGCCACCATCGACCTCAACCCGGTCAGGCGCCGCTTCTCCCTGACCGATGTCGCCGCCGTCGCCGCCGTCGCCATGGTCGCCTTCGGCGTGCTCTGGCCCGCCGCCGCCGCGTGGCGCGAAAAATCCCGCGAGCAGGCCTGCGCCGCCAACCTCTCCAACGCCGCCATCGGCTTCGGCATGTTCGCTGGCGACCACAGCGGGTCCCTCCCCAGCGTCGCCGCCGCGGGGTTCGGCGGGGTCGGCGATTTCGCCTCCGCCCCTCAGCCTTCCCAGCAGGGCACCTGGTGGAACGTCGGCGATCCGCGCCACTCGCACTCCGCCAACCTCTACGTCCTGATCCGCGGCGGCTACCTCAACCCCGCCGACCTCTCCTGCGCCGGCAACCCCGCCAGCGCATCCCTTTCGCTCGCCGACGCCCGCCGCATGGCCGATTGGCGATCCCCTGAAGAGATCTCCTTCTCCTACCAACTCCCCCCGCGCCGCGCCCGCGCCGTCTGGGAAGGGCCCACGCGCCTCGTCGTCCTCGCCGACAAGAGCCCCATCGTCGACCGCGCCCGCCGAGGCGAAGCCTTCGACCCCAACGCCCGCTCCCTCAACCATCGCGGCGCCGGCCAGAACATCCTCTGGTCCGACGCCTCGGTCCAGTTCAGCGCCAGCCCGGTCCTGGCCAACGGCGACAACATCTGGCTCCCCGCCTCGGCAACCGGCAGGGGGGCCAAGCCCACGCTCAAGGGCGTCGAACGCCCGGACAGCGAGACCGACGCCTTCGTCGCCCCGTAGTCCCCGCCGAGGTTGAACCTCGCGCCGATTGCCCCTACACTCCCCGACTCACCCCAGCGAACTCGACCCGGGGTTTACCCTCGGCGCCGCGCGCCTCAGGATGTCCCGCCAATGCCCAAGAACAAGAGCCACAAGGGCCTGCTCAAGCGCATCCGCGTCACCAAGACCGGCCTGGTCAAGCACATGCGTTGCGGCGGCAAGCACCTGCGCTCCGACAAGCCCGGCGCCCGCATCCGCCTCTTCCGCAACGATTCCTACATGACCACCGCCGAGGCCAAGCGCCTCGAGAAGATGCTGCACCGCCGCCTCCGAGGCCGCAACGCCCCGCGCACCGCCCTCCGACGCAGCCCCTCGCCCGCCGAGAGCAAGGCCCGCAAGGAAGCCCGCAAGGCCGCCCTTGCCGCCGCCGCCACGGCCGCGAACTAATCCCGACTCCACCCCGCGCGCGATCTCGGGCGCGGCGCCGACGAATCAACCCGCATCGCGACGCCGGGCAGAAGCCGGCCTCGTCTTGAGGCCGCCCCGTCGGCCGCACCGTTTCGGAGAATCACCATGCCTCGCGTTCGCAAGGGCTCAGCCCGCAAGCAGCAGCACAAGCGCGTGCTGCGCAAGGCCCGCGGCTACTTCGGCACCAAGAGCCGCCACTTCCAGCAGGCCAAGGTCGCCCTCATGCGCGCAGGCCGCTACGCCTGGCGCGACCGCCGCGCCCGCAAGCGCGACATGCGCCGCCTCTGGATCACCCGCATCACCGCCGCCTGCCGCATGCGCGGCACGCGCTACAGCCTGGTCATGAACGGCCTCCGCTACGCCGGCATCACCCTCAACCGCAAGATGCTCAGCGAGATCGCCATCCACGACCCCGCCTCCTTCGACCTCCTCGTCGAACAGGCCAAGAAGCACGCCGCCGCAACCCCCGCCAAGGGCTGAGCCAAGCGCCGTATCCCGTACCCCCAGAGAGCCCGGCCACCGCCGGGCTTTCTGCTTACACGGCCGCCATCGCCCGCACCATGACCGCGGGTCTCAGATCCGGCGCCACCGCCCGCCGCGGCTCGGTCTCCCCCAGCGCCGCCGCCGCCGCGATGTACCCCGATCGCGTCGCCCCCTCCATCGTCGCCGGCCACCCCGTCGTCGTGTAATCCCCGGCCAGGATCAGCCGGCTCGCGCCCACCGCATCGGGCCGGATCGACTCCACCTCCGGCGTCGGCGCGAAGGTCGCCCTCTTCTCCTTCACCGCCCGCACCCGCGCCAGCCGCGCTCCCGAACGCGGGAAGCACGCGCGGATGTCCGCCATCACCCGCTCGCCGATCTCCTCCTCGGTCAGCGGCATCCAGTCGTCCGCCGCCGAGATCACCGCGTGCAGCCTCTGCGTGGGCGCGCCGGCCACGCCCTCGGCCCCCTTGTTGAACAGCCACTGCGTCGGTCGATCCACCAGCGTCGCGTGCGGCAGGTCCGTCACCTCCCCGTCGAACGTCAGGTGCACGCCCAGGATCGGGCTGTGCTCGATCCTGTCCAGGTGCGCAAACCGCTCGTCGCGGGCCGCGATCTCCGCGTCCACCAACCTCTTCGCCCGCTCCGGCGGCACGGCCAGGATCACCCGCCCCGCCTCGATCCGCCCCCCCTCCGACAACTCCGCCCACGTCTCGCCCACCCGCTCCACGCTCTCCCCGAGGCGGATCTCGCCGCCAGCGCGGCGGATGACCTCCTCCGCCGGGTCGTACAACTCAACCAGAGGCACGGCCGCCACCGCCATGCTCGCGGCGGTGCGCGTCGCCAGGAACCCCTCGCGGAACACCTTCAGCGCCGGCGCGGTCGCGACCCGCTCCACCCCCAGGTTGCACGCCGAGATGATCACCGGCGCCCAGAACACGCGGATCACCCGCTCGGGCTGACCGTGCGCCCTGAGCCACGCGCCGAACGTATCGCCCGGCGCGAACCCGCCCTTGGCCGAAGGCTCCGGCTTGCCGCGGAGCATGGCCAGCATGGCCCGCGCCACAGCGGTCTTCTCGCGCAGCGTGAGGAACGCCGCGGTCAGGAACGACTCGGTGAAGTGCCCCGGCGCCGGGAACACGCCCGGCTTCATCTCGCTGACCCTGCCCCCGGCTTCGACCCAGTACAGCGAATCGGTCCAGCGGAGCCGGCCGGCGACGCCGAGCCGCGCGCACAGGTCGAGATAGTTCGTGCAGCACCCCAGGGCCACGTGCTGGCAGTTGTCGAGGGTCTCGCCGCTGCGCACGTCGACGAAGGACGTCGCCCTCCCGCCCAGTTTCTTGCGCGTCTCGAGCAGCGTCACGCTCGCGCCGCGCTCCGCCAGCCGCAGCGCCGCCGAGAGCCCCGCGATCCCGCCGCCGACGATGAGCACGTCCGCGCGCTCGCCCGACGCCCTCACCACGCGTCGCGCCTCGACCGCCAGACCGCCGTCGCGGCGATCCCCGCCTTGTGCGCCGACTGCAGCCGGATCCGCCGGCTCCCCACCACCCGCTCGGGCGACTGCTCGATCTTCCGGAGCAAACCCGAATAGATCTGGGTCATGGCCCACAGCGTCGGGCGGCACGAGGGGTCGATCATCGCGTCCAGAGGCGCCGACGCCTCGTACTCCCCCCGCGCCCACGCCGCGAGGTCGGCGACCATCGCGGCGCACTTCTCAGGCTCGCGCCACTCGCGCAGCGCCGCGGGGGTCAGGCCGTGCCGCGCAAAGTCCTCCTGGGGCAGATACACCCGCCCGGCGTCGTCGTCCTGGGCAAAGTCGCGGAGGATGTTGGTCAACTGGAAGGCAATGCCGCGCCGCTCCGCCAGCGCCCTGGCCTTGGGCAACTCGTTCGCGGCGTCCGCTCTCATGCCCCAGATGGAGAGGCACACCAGCCCGACGGTCGAGGCCACGCGGTAGCAGTACCGCCGCAGGTCCGCCCGGGTGGTGTAGCCCAGGTGCTCGGAATCCTCCTCCAGCCCGTCGAGCATGGCGAAGAGGTCGTCCGCGTTGACCGGGAAGGCCCGCAGGACCGCCCGCAGCGCCACCCAGATGGGGTCGCCCCGCCGCTCCGCCGGCAGCGCCTCGTCGCGCACGAAGCGGCTCAGGGCCTCGCGCCGCTCGGCCAGCCGGTCCCGCGCCTCGGCCGGGCTGCTGGCGTTGTCCGCCTCGTCGTCCGCCGCCCGCATCCACGCGTAGATCGTGTAGATCGCCGAACGCCTGGGCTCCGGCGTCAGGCACAGCCCGTAGTAGAAGTTCCGCGCCCGACGCTTCGCGACATCGCGGCAGAAGGCGAACGCCGCCGACTCGTCCGACTCCATCGGCGCCGACGAGGGGGGCGCAAGCGAGGTATGCCGGAGCGTGGTCACCCTCCCATCTTCTCCGAAATCGGCATCCGAGCAACCACCCACGCCCGGGCCACCAGCCATGCCTTCCTGCCCCTGCTCAGGCGGGGCCTGTCCCACAGGGTCGCGCACCCCATCCGCTCCACCGAGCGCAGCACGCTCTCCCCGCCCGCCCCGAACAGCCACACCACCGGCCCGATGTCCCCGGGCAGCATTCGCGGCAGCGCCCGCCCCCGCTCGAACAGCGGCCACGTCCGCCCCACCAGCCCGCGCAGCGCCTTGATGAACGGCGCCCGCGCTCCGGGGTCGTCTTCCCTTCCCAGCCACTCTCGGAGCGTCTCCCCGCTGATCCCCGTCTCGCTCTCGGGCATATACACCCGGTCGCGCTCCAGCAGGTCGCGGCGAACATCCTGCCAGAAGTTGGTCAGTTGCAGCGCCGTGCAGGTCGCGTCCGACATCGCGATCCGCTCCGCGTCGCCGGGGCGGCTGCCGTCATGCCCCGACAGCGCCAGCACGATACGCCCCACCGGGTCGGCGCTGCCCCGGCAATACCCGACCACTTCGTCCCAGGTTTGATACCGCGCCACCCGCTGGTCCTGCTCGAAGGCCTCCACCAGATGATGGAACGGCTCCGGCGAGATCGGCCGACGCTTCGCCGTTTCCGCGAGGGCGACGAACACCGGGTGCGTCGGCGCCTCCGCCCCGGCGGCGCCCCGGGCAAACGCGAAGCACCGGTCCAGTTCCGCCCGCCACGCCGACAGCAGCCGCGTCGACTTGGCCCTTGCGGCCTCATCGCTTCCCGTCTCATCCGCCAGGTCGTCGGCCCACCGGCAATAGCCGTACACCGCGGCGAAATCCGGCCTCAAGCCCGGCGGCACAAGGCCGCTCAGCACGCTGAAGTTCTCGTAGTGCCCCGTGGTCAGCCGGTGCAGGTACGCCGCCGCCTCCGCCGCCGAGCACGCCCGATGCTCCCCGGGAACCCAGCGCCAGCCGTGCACCTCGAAGGCGTCGCCGGCCAATGGAGAAACGTCGGGAGCGGGGGAGGAGGCGGTGATCATGTGGATGGGGGAGCCGTCGGGCCTCCCGGCTTATCATGCGCAGGCCCGCGTCGTTCGTCGAATGGTCGGCTGCACGAGCGCCCCCCTTCGACGCCGGCATCCCCCGCCCCGTTCCGCCGCACGCCCGGCCCCTCCCGGCCACCCCGGAGCCTCCCTCCCCCGATGCGCATCCTCCTCGCCAACCCCCGCGGCTTCTGCGCCGGCGTCCACATGGCCGTCGACGTCGTGAATCAACTCCTCGACCTCTACCCCGGCGAGCCCATCTACGTCTTCCACGAGATCGTGCACAACAAGCACGTCGTGCAGCGCTTCGTCGGCCGCGGCGTCACCTTCGTCGAGGATGTCGATGAGACCCCCGAGGGCGCCATCCTGGTCTTCTCGGCCCACGGCGTCTCGCCGGCGGTCCGCGAGCAGGCCCGCAAGCGCAACCTCACCGCCGTCGACGCCACCTGCCCCCTCGTCACCAAGGTCCACATGGAGGCCATCCGCTACGCCAAGCAGGGCTACCAGATCCTGCTCGTCGGTCACGCCGACCACCAGGAGGTTGTCGGCACCCGCGGCGAAGCCCCGGACGCGATCCAGGTCGTCGAGAGCCCGGACGACATCCCCTCCCTCAGCATCCGCGACCCCAACAAGCTCGCCTACCTCACCCAGACCACGCTGAGCACCGACGACGCCGGGGTGATCATCGCGGCCCTGAAGCGGGCCTTCCCCAACATCAAGGAGCCGCCCAGCAGCGACATCTGCTACGCGACCACCAACCGCCAGGCCGCGGTCCGCCAGATCGCCCCCGAGTGCGACCTGGTGCTCGTGGTCGGCTCGAAGAACTCGTCCAACTCGGTGCGGCTCACCGAGATCAGCCAGAACGTCGGGGTCCCGGCCTACCTCATCGACGACGTCTCCGAACTGCGCGACGAGTGGTTCGAGGGCGCCCGCACCGTGCTGGTGACCGCCGGCGCCTCGGCGCCCGAGGACCTGGTCGCCGCCCTCTGCCGCACCCTCATCAAGCGCTACGCGGATGGCGCGGAGGGCGCCATCGAGGTGCGCGACATCTTCAACGAGGACCAGGAGTTCGCCCTCCCGGCCTCCCTCAAGCGCCTGATGCGCGACAAGGGCGTCGACCCCGACTCCCGACGCATCCGCGTCGGGCACTACGAGATCACCCGCGAGTCCTACGGCGCGGTGCCCCTGACCATCAGCGCCACGGGCTGACGGGCTTGCGATGCGCACGGTGGCATGCCCAGTCTCTGCTGGGCATGGGCCTTTGGCTCCATGACCGTCGCCTTCAATCAGTGCCTTCCGAGCCCGGAGCGCCAGCAACGGGTCGCGCAGGATCTTTCGACATACCCGCCCGCCGCCCGATGAACGCCGTGCCGCGGCGCCTGAGCGTTTCCCCGTGCGCCGGCGCAGAAGCCTCTACCGCAAAGCCGGCTCGTAGCCGTGCCCCACGATGTACATCTCCCGGGAGACGTCGCGGCTGGCCTTGGGCTTGAAGCCCTTGGCCTCGCGGAACATCCGCCCGGCGCGGCGCAGCACGTCGGGGTACGCCGCTCCTTCGAAGATCTTCATCGCCAGCCGCCCGCCCGGCTTGAGGAGCGCTGGGCACAGGTCGAGCACCCTCTCGCAGAGCCGGGCGGACAGGAAGTCGTCCCCGTGGCCGGTCGTGTTCGGGGCCATGTCCGAGAGCACCACGTCGAACCGCTCGCCGCTCTCGCCGAGCAGGTCCTTGGGCTCGACCTTGTAGACATCGCCCACGATCGCGAACACGTTGGGGGCGATGTTGGCGGCGACCGGCTGGAGGTCGAGCCCGACGACGACGCCGACGAAGCCTCCCTGCTCCGGCGTGCCCACACGCTCCGACGCGACCTGGAGCCACGCGCCGGGCGCACAGCCGAGGTCCAGCACTCGGTCGCCCCGCCGGAACAGGCGCTTGCGGTCGTCGATCTCCCTCAGTTTGTACGCCGAGCGGGCGAGGTAGCCCTCTTCCTTGGCAAGCCGGAAGAACTTGTCGTGGAGGACGCGGCGAGCCGCCATGACGGAACAGTGTATGAGCCCGTCGGGGGAGTTTCGGCTTGTTCGGGCGAGCGCAAGCCACTATGGTCGGGATGTGGCGACTTCCGCGCCGCGCGACCCTCGGAGACCCCCTCTGTCGACCCTGCCCGCCAGCCCGGCCGAGGCATTCCCGGCGAAGGCCGAGGCCATGCCGCGCACCCGCGCCGAGGCCGAGGCCCTGGTCGGCGCCCTGCGCCTGGATTTCGACATCCTGCTGGGCGTCTGCGCCCAACTGTCCGAGGTCAAGCCCGTCGAGGACCTGCTGAGCGAACTGCTGCTCCAGGCCCGCCGCCTGACCCGGGCCGAGGCCGGCACGGTGCTCATCGCCGCCGGCGACCGTCTGCGCTTCGTCTGCACGCAGAACGACGCCCGCCCCGATCTGGCCAGGACCACCCGCCTGGATGACCGCCGCATCTTCACCGGGAGCCTCCAGGCCGGCACGCTGCCCATCGACGACAAATCGATCGCCGGGTACGCCGCCCTGCACCGCTCATCGCTCCGAATCGATGATGTCTACGCGCTGCCCCCCGAGGCGCCGTACCGATTCGACGCATCGGTGGACGCAAAGACCGGGTACCGCAGCGCCTCGATGCTGGTCACGCCGCTGGTCGATCGCACCGGCCACCTCGCCGGGGTGATGCAGCTCATCAACCGCCGTGGCGGGGCCGGGGAGCCGGAGCAGTTCGCGGACAAGGACCAGCAGGTGGCGACGGGGCTGGCCTCGCTCGCCGCAGTCAGCGTGCGGAACGCCCAGATGCGCGACGAACTGGCCCGCAGCCACCTCGACACCATCCTGCGCCTGGCCACGGCCGCGGAGTTCCGCGACGGCGAGACCAGCGAGCACATCCGCCGGGTCAGCCTCTATTGCGAGACCGTCGCCCGCGCCCTGGGCATGCCCACCGACTGGTGCCAACTGATGCTCTTCGCGAGCCCCATGCACGACATCGGCAAGCTGGGCGTGCCCGACGCCG
The DNA here is from genome assembly GCA_947476675.1 of Phycisphaerales bacterium. Taxonomy (GTDB): domain Bacteria; phylum Planctomycetota; class Phycisphaerae; order Phycisphaerales; family UBA1924; genus CANJRL01. Next base: position 3,398 of record CANJRL010000045.1, on the reverse strand, counting down.
TCCTCCAGAAGCCCGGCCCCCTGACCCCCGAGGAGCGCACCCAGATGGAGGCCCACACCACCATCGGCGCGCGCATCCTCACCGGCTCGACGAACGAACTGATCCAGGTCGCCGAGCGGATCGCCGTCTCGCACCACGAGAAGTGGGACGGCACCGGCTACCCCGCCCGGCTCGAGGGCGCCCAGATCCCCCTCGAGGGCCGCATCACCGCCGTGGTCGACGTCTTCGACGCCCTCACCTCCAAGCGCGTCTACAAGCCGGCCTTCGGGATGGACTGGTCGTTCGCCGAGATCGAGAAGGGAGCGGGGAAGCATTTCGACCCCGAGGTCGCCGCGGCGTTCGCCCAGGCGCGGCCCGATATCGAGTCGGTGTTCGAGGCCTACGCGCCCGTGCAGCACGGGGACGGCCCCGCTCCCGCCCCGCCCTGAGGCCGTGGCCCGCCGTTTGCGAATCTCCCTGCCGGATGTTCCTCCGCGACCTCGCCACCGCCGACTCGCTGCCCGCGCTGGAGGCGTCCGTGCGGTTCGCCGCCCAGCGCCAGCAGGTCCTGGCCCACAACATCGCCAACATCGAGACGCCCGACTTCCGCCCGCTCGACCTGCCCGTCGGCGAGTTCCAGGCCGCCCTCCGCGACGCCGTCGACAGGCGGGACCGCGACTTCGGCGGCCACCGCGGCGCCCTGCAGGTGCGCGAAACCGCGAATCTCCGGGTCAACAGCCGCGGCGAACTCGAAGTCCGCGCCGCCCAGCCCAGCCGCAACATCCTGTTCCATGACCGCAACAACCGCGACACCGAGCGGCTCATGCAGGACCTGGCCGAGAATGCCGGCGCCTACCGCGCCTCGGTCGACCTCCTGCGCAGCCGCTACGACGTCCTGCGGACCGCCATCTCAGGCCGGCTCTAGCCCCTCGATGCCCTGATGCCTCCTGCCTCGATGTCTTCTCTGTAGACACCCATGTACGGCGCTCTCGACATCTCGGTCAGCGGCATGATCGCCCAGCGGACGCGGATGGACGTGATCGCCGCGAACATCGCCAACGCCGACGCCACCCGCGACGCCAAGGGGAACCTGAGCCCGTACAAGCGCCGGACGGTCCACTTCGCCCCGGGCGACCCCGCGGCCCGGAACGAGCAGGGCCGCTCCCTCGGGGTGCACGTCGCCGAGATCGGCCAGGCCGCCTCGTATCGCAAGCGGTGGGACCCGAGCAGCCCCGACGCACAAACGCAAGGGCCCGACACCGGCTTTGTGCTGTTCCCGGACATCGATTCCACGACGGAGCAGGTGAATTCGTTGATCGCGCAGAGGGCGTACGAGGCAAATATTGCCGCGGCCGAAGCCACCAAGTCGATGATGGCGCAGGCGCTCCGCCTGATCGCGTGAGCGGGTAGAGTCGAGCACCACCATGGCGGACCCACTGGGACTGATCGGCGGCGGCGGGGGACTCGGGGGCGTGCAGCCCCTGCGCGATCGCCTGCCCGCCGGCGGCCAAGCCGAGGACCCCAACGCCCCTTCCTTCAAGGATGTCCTCCTCAAGAACATCGAGGAGGCGAACAGGCTGCAGCAGGACGCGAACGCCGCCATCAACGACCTGGTCACCGGCAAGCGGACGGACCTCGAGGGCGTGCTCATGGCGACGCAGAAGGCCGACACGGCGTTCCGGATGCTGCTGCAGGTGCGCAACCGGGTCATCGAGTCGTACGACGAACTGAAGCAGATCCGCGTGTAACCCGCCCGGGGCGCGCACTTTGCGCGCCATCGGCGTCGGACCCGCGCAACCGGCGCGAAAACCGCGCTGCTTTCAAGGCCGGGGCGGCTTTGCTCCGACAAGATGACTCTCCACGGGACCGAGCGCATCGGCGCGCGCCCGCGGAGACCGACGCAAGGATCGCGTCGGCGTCCGAGAAGGGCAGGAGGCCAGCACCATGGACCGGCTTCGGCAGGTTCTGGACAAGATTCGCCGACAGTTGGCGGGTCTTCCCGGGACGTCGAAGATGCTGATCGCGACCGTCGCAGCCCTCGCGCTGATGACGCTGGTGCTGGTCGCGCTCTATACCGGCCAGGCGGACATGGCCAACCTGCTCCCCGCGGGCTCGACCCCGGCCGACCAGTCCCGGGCGGTGACATTCCTGCAGTCCCGCGGGATCGCCCACAAGATCGGCGCCGGGGGGGCGGTGCTCGTCCCCAGCGAGCAGCGGACCTTCCTCCTCGGGCAGATGGCCCAGGAGGGGGCGCTCCCGGACGACACCTCGCTGCTGTTCAACAACTTGGCGTCCAAGAGTTCGTGGACCATGTCGCGCGACCAGACCAGGCAGCAGGAGGTCATCGCGCTGCAGAACGAGATCGGCCGGGTCGTCTCGCAGTTCAGGGGCGTGCGGAAGGCCTCGGTCATCATCGATGTCCCCCCCCCGGCCGGGCTCGGCGCCGCCGTCCGCAAGCCGACGGCGTCGGCGACAGTCTTCACCTCCAGCGGCCACCCGCTCGATCAGAACACCGTCGATGCGGTGGCGCACCTGATCGCCAGCGCCCGGGCGGGGCTCTCGGTGGAGAACATCCGGGTCATCGACGGGACCAACAACCGGCAGTTCCGGGCGAGATCGGACGAGGACGCATCCGCCGGGGCGTACCTCGAGCACGCCGCCAAGGTCGAGGAGCGCACCCGCGACCGGCTGCTGACCATGCTCGCCTACATCCGGGGGGTGGTGGTGTCGGTCAACGCCCGGGTGGACATCCGCCGCTCGGTGTCGGAGACCAGCAAGGTCCTGGACGCCGGCAAGGGCACGGTGACAGCGCCGGTGAAGGAGACCGTGAGCGAGCGCAGCGACAACGAGTCGGCCGGCGCCGCCGAGCCCGGCGTCCGCAGCAACGTGGGCCTCGACATCAACCGCGCCGGGGGTGGCGGCGGGTCGCGGATGACCGACAACAAGACCGAATCGGAGATGAAGACCGAGTTCGGGCGCGCCACCGAGCGCATCGTCGATCCCCGCGGCATGCCAACCAAGATCAACGCCACCATCAACATCCCGAGGTCGTACTTCGTCGCCGCCCTGCGCGCCGAGCAGGGGGCCGCCGGGGGCGGGGCCGGGGGCGGGGGCGGGGGCGCGGCGGGCGCGCAGCAGGCGCCGCCGAGCGACGCCGATCTTCAGCCCGTCGTGAAGAAGGAGATCGATCGGATCCGGGCCGACGTGCAGCCGCAGATCGATTCCTCGGCGGAGGCCGGCGGCGTTCCGGGCGAGGTTGTCGTCTCGATGATCCCCGACGCCGAGAGCGGGGCGGTGCAGATCGCGAGCGGGGGAGGGATGCTCACCGCGCTGGGAGAGGGCGGGGGGGGCGTGCTTGGCGGCGGGCTCGTCAAGACCGTTGGCCTCGGGGCCCTGGCCCTGGTCGCCGTCGGCATGAT
>CANJRL010000044.1 GCA_947476675.1 Phycisphaerales bacterium | reverse complement strand
CCTGGTCGAGCGCATGACGAGGGCGGGGATCCCGGTGTGCGGGCACGTCGGCTCCAGGCCCCAGACCACCAAAGTCACCGGCGGCTACACCTCGGCGGGCAGGACACCTGCCGACGCCGAGGCCATCGTCCGCGACGCCAAGGCGCTCGAGGACGCCGGCGCCACGCTGCTGCTCATCGAGGCGGCCCCTCCCGAGGTGACAGAGCGGGTCATCGCGGCCACCTCGGCGCCGCTGATCGGCATCGGCGCCGGCCCGGCGTGCCACGGGCAGATTCTTGTGCTGCAGGACCTGCTCGGGCTCTCCAGATGGCAGCCCGGATTTGCCGAGCCGGTGGCCCGCCTGGGCGAGCAGGTCGAGGCCGCCGCGGGGGAATGGGTCCGACGCGTCGCGGGCCGCAAGGCCACGGAACACCGCTACCGGATGCAACCGGGGGCGGAACAGCCCGAAAGAATGGAAGGCTCGCCCCGCGCCTAGGAGGCGTCGGCGGCGCCCCTCGCGGAGAGGACCATGAGGCGCTTTGTTTCGTTCGGCCCGGCGTTGGTGGTGCTTGCGACGGCGGCGATCGCGCTGGTCTCCGCCCCCCTGCTGATCAAGCGTGTGATGCACGCGCAGACCGAGGCCCGTGTGACGCTCGCGCGCCAGGCGCTCGACAGCGACGCTGCCCTGGACAGGCTGAACAAGGCCGTCGCGGACCTGGCCGACGCGGTCGAGCCGTCCGTCGTCCACATTCAAGGCCGCGACGATGCCGACGCCCGCTCTATCTCCGCCGGGGCCGGCTGGGTGTACGACGAGAAGGGGCACATCATCACCAACGCGCACGTGGTCCGGGGAGCCGCGTCGGCGCTGATCCAGTTCAGCGACGGCCGCGAGACCATCGCCGAGTTGCTCGGGCAGGACCCCTCGACGGACGTCGCCGTCCTGCGAGCGCAGAGCATGGACGGCCTCATCCCCGCCCGTCGCGCCACCGCGGTCCCGCTCCGGCGGGGCGAGCGCGTCTACGCCTTCGGCTCGCCCTTCGGATTCAAGTTCTCGATGACCGAGGGGATCATCAGCGGCCTTGGGCGTCACGCGCTCGGTCCGACCGGCTCGGGCGGATATACCAACTTCATCCAGACCGACGCCGCGGTGAATCCCGGCAACTCCGGCGGGCCCCTGGTCGACGTCCGCGGTCGGGTGATCGGCATGAACACCGCGATCGTGAACGCCGACAACCCGGACGCGCGGCTGGACAGCCGCAACCAATCTGCCGGTGTCGGATTCGCCGTCCCGCTGGAGACGATCGAGAGCGTCGCGGACCAGCTCATCGCCCGCGGCTCGGTGCTCAAGGGATATCTGGGGCTCGTGCTCGACGATCTGCCGAGCCTCGATCGTCCCGGGATCGACCTGCTGGATCAGGACGGAAACGCCTTGGCCCAGCCGTCTTTCCGCGGCCCGGGGGTGATCATCCGATCGGTCGCCGAGGGCTCGCCCGGAGGAAAGGGCGGGTTGCGTGCCGGGGATGTGATCACCCGCTTCAACGGCGAGCCGGTCGAAGGCACCGCGGTCCTTCGCGCGCGCATCAGCAGCCGCAAGCCCGGTGAAACCATCAGCCTGACGGTGGTGCGGGGGGATGAATCCGTCACACTGCGGATGGCCGTCGGGGCGGCGCGCATCGAGGGGCGGGGGCGGCTGGTCCCCATCGAGACGCGCTGAGGCTCAGTCCCCCGCCACCGGCCTGAGGCGGACGCGGACCGCGGTCCCCGCCTTGGGCACGCACAAAGGGTCGGCGCACCACACCGCCTCCTCGACAGCCTCGTCGGGGTGCAGCCCTTCCCGCCACGCGAGCACCTCGGAACCAAAGGTGTGGAGGCCGATGATCGTCCCCGCGCCGTCGGCGGCGTAGCGCTCCTGCTTGCCGCCCGGCAGGTTGCGCACCACAAAGCGGGAGCCGGCGAAGACCCAGTCTCCCTCGGGAAAGCGCCCGCCGGTCTTGGGGTTGATGATCCACGACGTGGGAGAGGCGACGGCTTCCTTGCCGTCGTCACCCTTGGTGATGAACTCGACACGCACGCCCTCGCCCTCGGGCTTGACGAACCGGGTCTTGTCGCCCTCCTGTTCCCAGGACCCCGGGCGGCCGGGCTCGAGGCCGATCAGGAGCAGCGCCGCGTGGATGTGCGAGGGCTTGGCGCTGGTCACCACCAGCGTCTCGTGCTCGCGGGAGTCGAAGGAGCAGGCGATGATCTCGAGATAGACGCGCGTCCGCTCGCCGCGGCTGTCCCTGGCCTGCGCGTCGATGGGCACCGCGGCGTCAAACTCGACGGTGCGCGCCTCGCGGTCGACGCGGACGTGCGGGAACGAGGCCGGCGCGGCCTGCCCGGCCTCCTGCGGCGCCGGATCGGCGAGCGCAGCCCGGGCGATCATCGCGCTGAGAAGCAGCGGAGCGATCATGCCCGATGGTACGCGCCCGCGAAACGAAAGCCCCGGCCCAGGGAGCCGGGGACGCGGCGTTCGACCGTGCGCGGGGACCTTCGATCACTGCGCGGGGGCCGCGGAGGGCGCCGCGGGGGCCGGGGCCAGCACGGCTTCGAGCCCGCGCCGCTTCTCGCGGAGGCGGCGCTGCTTGCCCTGGCGGTCGCGGAGGTAGTAGAGCTTGGCGCGGCGGACCTCGGCCCGGCGCACCACCTCGTACTTCGAGATGCGGGGCGAGTGCAGCGGGAAGATGCGCTCCACGCCCTGGTTGTCGACGATGCGCCGCACGGTGATCATCTCGCTGATGCCGCGGCCGGCGCGGGAGATCAGCACGCCCTGAAAGATCTGCGTGCGCTCCTTGTCGCCCTCGATGATGCGGCAGTGCACGTTCACCGTGTCGCCGATCTCCATCTCGGGGACGTCGGTCTTCAGGAGGTCGGCGGTGACGCTCTCGATGATCTGCTGCGTGCTCATGGCTGGTGCTCTTTCGGAACAGGGAGGCGGGAGTCGGGGGCGAGCAGGTCGGGCCGGCGCTCGCGGGTTCGCTTGACCATCTCTTCCAGGCGCCACGCCTCAACCTTCGCGTGGTCGCCGCTGACCAGGACCTCCGGGACCTCCATCCCCTCCCACACGCGCGGCCTCGTGTAGTGCGGGCAGTCCAGGAGCCGCTCCCCGCCGGGCCCCGCGGCGGAGAACGAATCGTTCGAAGCGGAGTCCTCGTGGCCCAGCGCCCCGGGGATGAGGCGGGCCACGGCGTCGATCAGGGCCAGGGCGGGGATCTCGCCGCCCGACAGGACGAAGTCGCCGACGCTGATCTCCTCGGGGGCGAGCCTGCGGATGACCCGCTCGTCGATCCCCTCGTAATGCCCGGCGATCAGGAGCATCCGGGGGAGGCGGGCGAGCCGCTCGACGGTCGCCTGCCGGAGCGGCGCGCCCTGCGGGGTCAGGAGCACCCGGTGGGCCGGCCGGTCATCGAGGGCCTCGGCGTGCGCCGCGCAATCCCAGAGGGGCTGGCACATCATCACCATGCCCGGGCCGCCGCCGAAGGGCCGATCGTCCGCCTTGCTGTGTCTGTTGGTCGCGTGCCTCCGTATGTCGTGCGTGTGCCACTCGATCAGGCCGGCTTCTCGGGCCCGCCCCGTGATGCTCGAGGCGAGAACGGGCTCGAACACCTCCGGGAACAGCGTCAGCACATCGAAGCGCGTGGGCCTCGGGCTCACCGGGGTTTACTTCTTCTTCTTGGCGTCCGGGGGGGGCGCGGCGGCGGCGGCCTTCTTGCGCGCCTCGGCGCGGGCCTCGAGCACGGCCTTGCGCTTGGCGCCGTCCATCAGGCTGTGCTTGATGAGCAGGTCGGTGACGGTGTCGCTGGGCTGGGCGCCCATGGCGAGCCAGTGCTTGAGCCGCTCGGCGTTCAGGTTGACCTGCTTGGCCGCATCGGTCGCGATGGGGTCGTACCACCCCAGCATCTCGATCACCTTGCCGTCGCGCTTGGTGCGCTGGTCGATCGCGTTGATGCGGTAGAAGGGCCGGTGGGGTCGGCCCATGCGATTCATGCGGATGCGAACCACAGCGGTCTCCAGGAGAGGACGGGGTCGGGCAATCGGGGGCGCCCGGCGCGGGAAGCCCGGACGGGCCGCCGTCCGCGCGCGGGGGGAGGGGCAAGTGTAGCACTCTGTCCGGGTTCCGCAACTTTGCGGAATCCGCACGGCGGGAACCCTGACGGTGTCCGTACGGCAAAACGAAAGCGAGGCACGGGGTGGGCCGTGCCTCGCGGTGATTCCTGGGGTCTGCCCGTCCGTGGCCGCCCGCGCGGCCCGGAGGCTTACTCGTAGACGTTGGTGGACTCGATCGCCTCGATCGGGGACTTGAACTCATCCGAGGTGACCAGGATGCGGAAGCGCTGATCACCGGCCTTGGTGCCCTTCATGACGACCTTCCAGGCGACCTTGGCCTTGGGAGCGAGGACCGGGACGGTCCCCATGGTGATCTTGTCGCCGGCGCTGGAGACCGCGGTGTCGCCCGTGCCCGAGACGTACGCCTCGCCGGCCGGGATGACGCACTCCATCTTGACGTTGGTGAGGTTGGCGAAGCCCTGGTTGGTGATCGAGAGGGTGTAGGTGGTCGACTCGCCGACGGCGATGGGGTCGGGGTTGTCGGCCTTCTCGACCAGGATCGCGGGGATGCCGATCGCCTCGGCCTTGGCGTTGGCGGTCGCCGGGGTGGCGCAGGCGCACTCGAGGCGGCCGTCGGTGTTGATGGCGCCGGGGGCGATGGCGTCGACCGAGAACGAGACCTTCTTCGAGCCCTTCGGGGCGAGGGAGCCGATGGTCCACGTCACCGCGTTGCCCGCGAGAGCGCCGTTGTCGGTGGCGCTGGCAAACCTGGCCCCGGCCGGGAGGTTGACGATCAAGCGGCAGCCGTCGGCGGTGTAGTCGCCGGTGTTGGACACGGTGTACTCGAAGGTCGCCTTGCGGCCGGTGACGACCTTGCTGGAGGGGCCGCTCGCGGAGAGCGCCAGCGTGGCCTGCCTGACCACGGTGACGCAATCGCCGGTGCTGGCGGTCAGCCCGCCATCGGCGGCGGCGCTGCCCTTGACCGCGTACGACCCGACCTTGTCGGCCTTCACCTTGGCGGTGAAGACGCGCGACTCACCGGCGGCAAGGGCCGGGATCACGGTCTCGGCCATCGGCGAGGCGAACGACACTCCGGCGGGCAACGCGGGGTTCACCTTGACGTTGCGGGCCGAGCCGGTGCCGGTGTTGGTGACCGTCCACTTGACCTCCCACGGGTTGCACAGGAGGGTCTCGGCGGGGGTCGACTCGCACTTGATCGCGAGCGCGGGGCTGACGACCACGGTGTCGAGGCACAGCTCGGCGTTGTAGATCGCCGAGGTGCACGAGGAGATGGTGCCGGCCTTGCTGACCGTGGAGGTGACCTTGATGGTCTTGACCTCGCGGGGCTTGAAATCGCCCAGCGACCACTCGACGCCGCCGCGGGAGGACTGCTTGAACTGCGGCTGGCTCTTGACGATGGTGAAGGCGGGGACGCAGTCGTCGTACACGCTCACGCCCTTGACGGTGTTGGCGGTGAGGTTGGTGACGATGATGTCCCAATCGAAGGGCTGGCCGGCGACGACCTCGCGGGGCAGGCGCTTCTCGACCATCAGCACGCTGCTCTCGCGGGCGCCGGTGGGGACGAAGAGCACGGCGCCCATGGGGGCGGCCGGCGCCGGCGCGGGGGCGGGCTTGGTCTGCATCGGCTCGGGCGCCGGCGCCGGGGCGGGGGCGGACTCAGCGCCGTCGCCGCCCGACCACACGCGGGGCACCTCGCGCAGGCCGCCGGGAGCACCGGCCGGAGAGGCGGGCTTGGCCGGAGCGGAGGCGGCGGGCGCCGGCGCCGTCGGGCGCGATGCCGGCTGCGCGTCGGCGGACGCCGAGTACACGGAGGTGGTCTGGGTGGACTCGCAGCCCGCGATGGGAGCCGCGAGGAGCAATCCGAGGAGTATGTGACGACCGAGCGACATGGGAAGATCCTTTCTCTGCCTCACCGGAGCGAGGGTGACGGTTGGGAGCGCGCGCTCCCTCCGAGGCAATGCGAGGGGGAAGGGACGAGTACCGAGGAAGCCCCCCTGCGACCACTTGGGCTCGTAGGTATCTGTTCGGAGAACCGCTGTCAAGCACGAACAGGCGGGCGAATCACCATGGAGCACAGCCCCCGCGCGTGAATTGCGCCGCGTTCCCGGTCGATCTCTCCGGGGACCCCGCGCTCCCAGGAGAACCGGAGCGCCGATCCGTCAGTACCAAGCCCGGCCCCGCTCGGCGGCACGCCGTCGCGGCCGACGGCCGTTGGAGGTGTCGTGGTCGGGATCCGTTCGAACATGTGGTTCCGGCCGCTGCTGCTGCTGGCAACGTGGGCGGGGATCACCGTGGTCGGCGCCGCCCTGCACCGCGCCAGCGATGCGCGCCCCATGTCGGCCGAACCGCTCTCGTCGCCCGCGATGACGCTGCAGAGGATGGGCAACCTCGCCGAGGTCGCCGCCATCCCGGGAACGATGGCCGTGCGCGTCGCGGCCGGCGCGGAAGCCCGCCGCTCGCTCGGCGGTGTTGCCTCGGCTCACGGGCTGGCCTGGGCCGCGTACCTCGTCGCGGCGCTGTCTGTCCGCTTCGCGGCGCGCCGATTCACCCAGGAGCGCGCCGAGCGCGCCGCCGCGGACGAGGCGGCGCGGGTCGACCACTCGCGGCGGCGCTTCGCGATCACCGGGGGAGTCGCGGTGTTGGGTGTCGGCGGGGGCGCCGCCTCCGCGTATGCAACGCTGGTCGAGCCATGGCTGCTCGCGGTGCGCCGACGCCGCATCGCCATCCGCGATCTTCCGGGTGCGCTGGAGGGCCTTCGGCTCGTGCAGGTGTCGGACACGCACTTCGGCTCGCGCGTCCCCTCCGACCTCATCCGCGAGGCGGTGGCGCAGACCGTCGGCCTCAAGCCCGACCTGGTCCTGCTCACCGGGGACTACATCCACCACCGCGCAGACGAGGTCGGCCCGGCGGCGGAACTGCTGGCGCCTCTGGTGTCGGCTGCGCCGCTCGGCGCGATCGGCGTGCTGGGCAACCACGACTGGTGGGGCGACGGCCCGGGGATGCGCCGCGCCCTGGAGTCCGTCGGAGTGCGGATGCTCGACAATCGAAGGATGTTCCTCTGCGCGCGCACCCGCGCCCTGCTGGCGAATGAGCCGACCGGCGAATCGCTGTGCATCGCCGGGGTGGGCGACCTCGAGGAAGATGCGGTCGACCTCCGGGCTGCGCTCAGCGGGGTCCGCGGCTCGACGCCGAGGCTGCTGCTCTCGCACAACCCCGATGTCGCCGAGCATCCCGAGTTTTCTCGCCTCTGCCCCGGCGGAGCGCACCGCGTCGACCTCATGCTCTCGGGGCACACGCACGGCGGCCAGGTCAACCTGCCGCTGGTCGGGCCGCTGGTCGTGCCCAGCAGGTACGGCCAGAAGTACGCCGGGGGTCTGGTGGCCGGCCCGGCGTTCCCGGTGCTCGTGTCGCGGGGGGTGGGCATGTCGCTGATCCCGGTGCGCATCAACTGCCCGCCGGAGATCGTGCAGGTGATCCTCGTCAGGGCCTGACGGACGACGCCTTACTTGCCGCGGGCCTTGGCGACGGCGTCCTTGACCATCTGCGGGGTGTAGGCGTCGTGCTTGATCGGCTCGGGGGCGCCGGGGCCGAAGACCGCGAGCAGCGGGATGCCGACCCAGTTCAGGCTCTTGAGCCGCGCGGAGCCGTCGGGGTTGTCGCCCGTGAGGTCGATCTTCATGGGCGTGACGCCCGGGCTCTTGAGCAGGTCGACGATGTCGCGCGTGTGCAGGACGGTGGCCTCGAGGGTCTTGCAGTTGAGGCACCACTCGGCGGTGAAGTCGAGGACGATGACATCGCCCCTCTTTGACGCCTCGTCGAAGCGCGCCGGGGTGTAGTAGACCCAGGGGATGGGCCCCTTCCTAGTCAGGTCGGCGGCGATGGCCACCGAGCCTGCCGCAAGGGCGAGGCCCACGCCTCCAAAGAGGGCGCGCCGGGCGAACCGGGGCGTGATCTTGATGGTGCGCCAGGCGAGCCACACGCCCGCGAAGGCGACGCAGGCGGCGACGATCCACCAGTACGCCTTGCTCGGCGGGTCCGGGGCCTTGGTGACGACCGCGACGAACCCGACGCCGAGGAAGAACGCCGCCACGCCCATCATGAGCAGCCCCATCACCTGCTTGACCAGTTCGCTGGCCGGGCCGGTGCGGGGCACCTTCGACACCAGCCCGGGGTTGGCGCTGAGGATGAGGTAGGGCAGCGCCATGCCCGCGCCGATGGACGCGAACGTGGCCATGGTGAGCCAGGGCGGCTGCTTGGTGGCCCACGCGGCGGCGGTGCCCATGAAGGGCGCGGTGCAGGGCGTCGAGAGCACCGCGGTCATGATGCCGAAGAGGAACGAGCCCTGCGGCGATTCGTGGCTCGGGTTCACCATGTACACGGCCTTGGGCAGGCTGACGGTGAAGACGCCCAGCATGCCAACGCCCATGACCGCGATGACGGCGCCGACGACCAGCGAGAACCACGGCTGCTGGAACAGGGTGTTGATCTGCTTGAACCCCGCGACGAAGGCGATGGCGCCCCCGATCGCGAGCCAGAACGCCACCACGCCCGCGGACATGATGATCCCCAGGGTCAGGGCGCGGGCCGGGTTCGAGGCCGCCTGGCTCAGGCCCATGATCTTGATGGGGATCACCGGGAGCACGCAGGGGGTGAGGTTGAGCAGCAGGCCCCCCAGGGCCGCGAGCAGCACGAGCACGGACGTGCCCAGGAATCCCGCCGCGTCGACCTTGAAGCGAAGGCCGAAGACGTTGAACTCGACGATGTCCTCGCCCTTGCCGATCCGGGCAAAGGAGCCGAGATCGAAGTCGGCGAAGAGCGCGGGGTCGGCCGGGGAGGCGTCGGTCCCGGCCAGTTGCGCCGCCGGAACCACCTCGACGCTCACCGGGAGCACCGCCTTGGCCGGGGCCATGCACATCACCTCGTTGCACGCCTGGTAGCCGACGATGACCTGCATCGCCTGCGGGCCGGCGACCGCCGCCGGGCTCACCACGACGGGGACGTAGGCCACGGCGCGGCCGGAATACGACGGGATCCTCACGGGCTTCTCCCCGTAGTTGACCTCGACCTCGTGCGTCCTTGGCCACTGCGGCAGCCCGACGGCCGAGAGCCACGCCGGCGCCGGATCGACCGCGATGGTGGTGGGTATCGGCGAGACGTCCGCGAGTTCCTTCGGGAGGGCCGGCTCGTGCGGCCAGGCGTGCCAGCCCTCGGCGAACTCGAAGACCACGGCGATCGCCAGTTGCTCGCCCGGCGCGACGCGGCCCTTGGAGGGCGCCGCGGTCACGGTGACTTCGGGCTGCGCGGGGCGGGGCTTCGCGGGCGCCGCGACCGCGCCAAGCGACGGCAGGGCTGGCGGCGCCGCGCCGGCGGGGGGAGCGGGCTCTGCCCGGGCCGCGAGGCAGGCGAGGGCGACCGTCAGCGCGAGCAATCGTGCGACCATGTGCGGCATGCTCCGAGGGTATAGGGCCGGGGGAGGTCGAGGGTTCGCGCGCCCCTGGCCGGCGCGCACTTCAAGCGCTCGCGGCCTGTGGTCCGATGCATGGGATGCGCGTTCGGTGTCGCCGTTCAAGGGCGTCGCCCCCCGGAGCCCCCGCTTGGCCGACGTCCTTGACCAATCCGAGATTGACGCCCTGCTCGCGGCGGTCGAGACCGGGGAGGTGGGCGACGACTCGAAAGAGACGCCTATCTTCTCGCGCAAGCGCCGCGATTTCGACCACATCGAGATCAAGCGCTACGACTTCAAGCGTCCCGAGCGCGTGTCGAAGGACCAGATGCGGGCCCTCCAGACGCTGCACGAGGCCTTCGCGCGGAACTTCGGCGCCGCCCTGTCCGGCTTCCTGCGGACCATCGTGGAGCTCAAGGTCGCCTCCTGCGAGCAGATGACCTACGCGGAGTTCATCTCGGGGCTGCCCAACCCGACGTCGTTCAACCTGCTGTCGGCGCCCCCGCTCGAGGGGCTGATGTGCCTCGAGGTCAGCCCCCTCATCATCTACCCGGTGATCGACCGGCTGCTCGGTGGGACCAACCAGGAGCTCTTCATCCCGCAGCGCCCCCTCACCAGCATCGAGGAGCGGCTGATCCACCGCCTGCTCGACAAGGGGCTCGCCAGCCTGAACGAGGCGTGGGGGTCGCTCAAGAAGGTGGAGTTCGGGCTCAGCGGCAGCGAGAGCAACCCGCAGCTCGTGCAGATCGTCCCTCCCAACGAGGTGGTCATCGTCATCGGGTTCGAGGTCAAGATCACCAACCGCGCCGGCACGATGAACCTCTGCATCCCCTACAACGTGATCGAGCCGGTGGTGAGCGAACTGAGCAAGCAGTCGTGGTTCTCGGCGGCCCAGGCCGCGGTGCGTGACCGCTTCGCCGGCAGGCTCGCCCGGCACCTGGGCGCCGCCCCCATCGAGGTCAGCGGGCTGCTCGGCGAGACCACCATCACCCTCCGCGATCTGCTCTCGCTCTCGGTCGGCGACCTGGTGATGACGGAGAAGCCGGCGGCGCAGCCGGTCGTGCTCTGCGTCGAGGGGCAGAAGAAATTTCTCGCCCACATCGGGCAGTACAAGGGCCAGAGGGCCCTCCGGATCGCCCGGGCGCTGCGCGACAAGGATCGGGCCTGAGGGACGGGGCCGTCACGCCGCCCGGTCGAGGCGCCCCACGGCGTCGTCCAGGTCGTCCTCGATCTTGAACTTGTTGTCGAGCCGGAGCATCGCCAGCATCTTGCGGATCGGAGGCGTGACCCCGGCGAGCACCATCGGGGCGCGGGCGTCGTCGCACTGCTCCTGGACCTGGAGCAGGGTCGCGATCCCGATCGAGGTGATGATCGCGACATCGCGGCAGTCGAGGACCAGGGCGGCGTCGTCGCGCTTCGGGAGCAGACGCCGCACCGCGGCCTTGACCGGGTCCGCGGTCAGGTGGTTGAGGGCCTTGGGGAGCGACAGCACGAGGATCTGGCCGTCCTGGCCGCGGAGATCGTGAGGGAGGTCCTCCACCGGAGGCGAGGATTGCCGCGCCGGGGGGCGCCGTCAAGGAGGTCGCGGCGTTCGGGTCGAGCGCGAGGGCCGGCCCGGGGGGCGCGGGCGGCGATTGACCATGCCCCCGCGCCGGCTCTACACTTCCCGACCTTCGCGGAGGCGCCCCGGATTCGCCGGGCGTCGGCCGCCGGCAAGAATGCGAGTGTTCGTCATGCGTACGGTCCGCAGCGATGGTTGAGTCGACGACATGGCCGGAGAGGCGGCCTTGAAGTAGCCGCGCCATCCATCGCGACTTGCGAGGGATTCGGGGCTCGCGTCCATCGGGGCGCGGTCCCGGGGCTCCCCGCGTGCTGCGGACCACGCGCGTCGACGACGGGCGTGGTCCTTGTGTTTCCAAGGCGGGGCGGCCCGCGACGATCCGGTCCCGAGACAGCCAGACATCCAGCGTCCGACATCCAGAGGCATCCGACAACCGAGGCAGGCGACAGATGAACACGACGGAAATGATGCGGGTTCTTGACTCGATCGCGCGCGACCGGAACATCGAGCGCGACCAGCTGCTGGCCGACCTCGAGGTCGCGATGGTCTCGGCGGCCCGCAAGCACTTCAACAGCCTCGACACCGAGGAGTTCGTCTGCGTGGTGGACCGCATGACGGGCGAGATCAGCCTGACCCGTCACGGCGAGCCGATGTCGATGAAGCCGGCGGACTTCGGCCGCATCGCCGCGCAGACCTTCAAGCAGGTGATGATCCAGAAGTTCCGCGAGGACGAGCGCCAGAGCGTGTACGAGGAGTTCTCCCAGCGGGTCGGGGAGATCGTGATCGGCACGGTGCAGCGCTACGAGGGCGGGGCGCTGGTGGTGACCGTGGACCGGGCCGAGGCCTTCATGCCTCGCTCGGAGCAGATCCCCGGCGAGCAGTTCGCCCCCGGGGACAAGGTCCGGTGCCTGATCCTGGACGTGCGCGACTCCGGGAGCCAGGTGAAGATCGTGCTCTCGAGGGGGCACCCTGACTTCATCAAGAAGCTGTTCGAGGTGGAGGTCCCCGAGGTCGCCGAGAAGGTCATCGAGCTCAAGGCGATGGCCCGCGAGCCCGGGCACCGCACCAAGATCGCCGTCGCCTCGATCGACTCCAAGGTCGACGCGGTCGGCGCCTGCGTCGGGGTCCGGGGGAGCCGCATCAAGAACATCGTCGACGAACTCAACGGCGAGAAGATCGACATCGTGCGCTGGAACGAGTCGAGCCAGATCCTCATCCAGAACGCGCTCAAGCCGGCGATGGTCGCCGAGATCTCGCTGTGCTTCGAGCTCGGCCGCGCCACCGTGGTGGTCAACGACGACCAGCTGTCGCTGGCCATCGGCAAGCGGGGGCAGAACGTGCGCCTCGCGGCCCGGCTCACCGGGTGGGACGTGGACATCCTGACCCCCGAGGAGTTCAACAAGGGCCTCGAGACCATGGCCGAGACGCTCAGCGCGATCGAGGGCGTCAACGAGGAGATGCTCGACCGCCTGGCGGCCCTGGGGATGGTGAGCGTCTTCGACATCGAGGAGGTCGGCGCGGACGTGCTCATCGAGCAGCTCGGCGCGGCCCCCGCGGTGGCCCAGCGCATGATCACCGAGGCCTCGGCCCGGGCCAAGATCGTCGCCGAGCAGCAGGAGCGCGACAAGGCCGAGGCGTTCGCCCGGAAGGTGGCGGAGGAGGAGGCGACGAGGCGCCTGCTCGCCGGCGAGATGGCCCCGGGGGAGGACGCGGACATGCGCGCCGCGGCGATTCTGTCGATCGGCTCCTCCGCGGGCGACGGATCGGAACTGCCCATGGACCCCGAGGCGATGGAACGCATCGCGGTCGAGGCGGAGCACGCCGACCCGGTCCTCCACACCCGGGAGCCGGTGAGCGGGCAGGACATCGGAAGGGGCGACGGCGCGGGGGATCAGTCGGAGAAGTGAGCGGGAGGCCGCGCTCGGCGTCGTTGAGCGCGGCGGCATTCGGTCGGGCGTCGGCAGGTCGGACGGCAGGAACGGCGGACGGAGCGGACATTGGCCAAGCGAATCTTTGAGATTGCGAAGGAACTCGACATCCCCTCGAAGGCGATCCTGGACAAGTGCAGGGCCGAGGGCATCCCGAACATGAACAACCACATGTCGGCGGTCTCCGCCGGCCTGGAGGCCACCATTCGGGAGTGGTTCGCCGGCGCCGCCGGCTCGGGCGGCGCATCCGCCGAGCACGAGCACGCCGCCCACGCGGAGGCCTCGCATGACGAGGGCGGCGTCGCGACCGCCGTCGAGACCGCGCCGCAGGCCCCGATCGCGAAGGCCAAGGCCAGGCCCCGGCCCAAAGGGGAGACCGATCATCCTTCGGCGCTCGTCGCGGCTCCCGCGGTCGCGCCGGCGGCCGCCGCAGCGCCCGCCACGCATCCCTCCATCGCCACCCCTGCACCTCCGGCCCCGCAGGCCCCGCCCGCCCCCGGCAGACCCACCACCACCGGCCCCACGATTGTCCGGCCCGCGCCGGTCGCGCCGCCAGCGCCGGCAGCGCCGGCTCCTCCGCCGGCGCCGGACCGCGCCGGAGTTTCTCCCGCGCCGCCGCCTCCGCCCCCCGCTCGGCCCTCGCCGCCCGTCCCGGCGGGGCCTCGGCAGCCGCTCTCGCCCATCTCGCAGGCGCCGATCAACGTGCCCGCATCGCGCGTCGCGCCGCCCCCTGCGCCGCCGACCGGCCAGCCGCGCCCCCACGTTCCCGACGCCCAGCAGGATCACGGACCCTCGGGCCCAACCGGCGGGCAGGGCCAGGGCCCGCCACGGCCTCAGCACGCCAAGCCCGCCGTCGTGCGGCCCGAGCCGCCGCGCACGCCGCCGGTGATGAACGTCCCCAACCGCCCCAAGGTTGTCGCGCCCGCGGGCCCTCGCCTGCAGGTGCAGGCCCCGATCAAACTCTCGGGTCCCAAGGTGGTGCGCATCGAGGCGCCGGATGTCGTCGAGGCCCCGAGGCCGCGCGGCCCGCGCACCGGCGGGCCTCCGGGAGCCGGCCAGTTGGGCTCCGCCCCTCGCACCGGAGGCGTGCGCACGGGCCAGGGAGTCGGTGGGGGCGCCCCCGCGGGCGGGACCGAGGACGACAAGAACAGGGCCCGCAACAAGCGCCGCGCGCCGGTGGGCGGCCCGGCGACCACCCGACGGGGGAAGGCCGATGAGAGCCCGGGCAGTTTCAATTGGCGCGAGCAGGACCTCGCCGAGCGCGAGGAGCGCCTGGCCCGCGCCGGAGGGTTCCTCCGCCAGCGCCGCCGCGACAGCAGCCGGCCCGAGCACACCGGCGAGCGCGCCATCTCCGCGGCCCGCACCGGCGGCGTCGTCACCATCGTCGCGCCGTTCTCGATCAAGGACCTCTCCGCCGCCACCGGCGTCAAGGCCTCCGACATCGTCAAGAAGCTCTTCATGCAGGGCGTGGTCGCCTCGGTCAATTCGGGCATCGAGACGGCCAAGGCCCAGGAGATCATGATCGACTACAACATCGACCTCCAGATCACCGAGGAGGTCAGCGCCGAGGAGGCCGTCAGCGAGAAGTTCGCCGACCGCGAGGCGATCGACCTGAGGCCCCGGAGCCCGGTTGTCACCATCCTCGGCCACGTCGACCACGGCAAGACCAGCCTGCTGGACAAGATCCGCAGCGCCAACGTCGCGGCGGGCGAGGCCGGCGGGATCACCCAGAAGACCTCCGCGTTCCGCGTCCCGGTCGAGATCAACGGGGCGACCAAGCACGTCGTCTTCCTCGACACCCCGGGCCACGAGGCGTTCACGGCCATGCGGGCCCGCGGCGCCAACATGACCGACGTCGTGGTGCTCGTGGTTGCCGCCGATGACGGCGTGATGCCCCAGACCAGCGAATCGATCAACCACGCCAAGGCCGCCGGCGTGCCCATCGTGGTCGCCCTCAACAAGATCGACAAGCCCGAGGCCACCGAGGGCAACATCCGCAAGATCTTCGGGCAGCTCGCGGAGCGGGGGCTCAACCCCGTGGAGTGGGGCGGCGAGACCGAGGTCATCAAGACCTCCGCGACGCAGGGGACCGGCGTCAAGGAGCTGCTCGAGACCCTCGAGTATCAGACCGAACTGCTGGAACTCAAGGCCGATTTCGAGGGCCCGGCCCGCGGCATCGTCATCGAGAGCCGCATGGAGGAGGGCCGGGGCCCGACCGCCGACGTGCTGGTGCAGAACGGCCGGCTGAAGGTCGGCGACTTCGTGGTCGCCGGGCGCTCCTTCGGGAAGGTCCGCGACGTGGTGGCCGACGGATCGGCCCGCATCAAGTCGGCCGAGCCGGCGATGCCGGTGCGCATCTCGGGCCTCGACCAGCTGCCCGACGCCGGGGACCGGCTGTTCGTCGTCGAGTCGCTCAAGGAGGCCCAGGAGGCCGCGGAGCAGCGCCGCCAGCGCGAGCGCGAGAAGGAACTCGCGGCGCCCAAGGTCACGCTGGACTCGATCCTCAGCCAGCTCAAGGAGGGCGACGTCAAGGAACTGCTCGTGGTCGTCAAGGCCGACGTGCAGGGCTCCGTGGACGTTCTCAAGAAGGCCATCGAGGAGGTCGCGACCTCGGAGGTCAAGGTCAAGGTGCTGCACGCCGCCGTGGGCGGGATCAACGAGTCGGACGTGCTGCTCGCCGCCGCCTCGCGGGCCGTCATCGTGGGGTTCAACGTCATCGGCTCGGGCAAGGCCCGCCAACTGGCCGAGCAGAAGAGCGTCGAGATCCGCACCTACCAGGTCATCTACGACATCGTCGACGACATCAAGAAGGCCGCCGCCGGCCTGCTCGCCCCGGAACTCCGCTACGAGATCCTCGGCCACGCCGAGGTGCGGCAGGTGTTCCGCGTCACCAGGGTCGGGGCCATCGCCGGGTGCTATGTCACCGACGGCACGGTGGAGCGCAACGCCCTCATCCGCGTCACCCGCGGCGGCATCGTCGTGGAGAACGACCGCGTGCTCGAGCAGCTCAAGCGCTTCAAGGACGACGCCAAGGAGGTCCGCGCCGGGCAGGAGTGCGGCATGAAGATCGTCGGCTACGACGACATCAAGGAAGGCGACATCATCGAGTGCTACCGCAAGACCGAGGTCCGCCGCACCCTCTGACCGCGACCACGCCAGCACCTCCCCCACCACCGCGATGCACGTCGGCGTCCTCCAGTTCGAGCTCGTGATCCCCTGGGCCTCGTCGCTCAAGGACAAGCGCCGCGTGGTGCGCTCGGTGCGCGACCGGCTCCACCGCGAGCACCTGGTCTCGGTCGCCGAGGTGGGCGCCCTCGACTCCTGGCGCACCGCCATCATGGGCGTCGCGTGCGTCTCGGGCTCCGCGTCCCACGTCAGCGGCGTGTTCGACCGCGTGCTCGACAAGATGACCGCCCTGCCCGACGCCCACCTGGGCGAGGTCTCGCGGCAGATCCTCCGGGGCGAAGACCTGGAGGCCTCCGACATCGGCGAGGACGGCCTCCCGCTCTGGACCGAGGAGGAGCGCCGCGAGGCCCTGAGCGATGACGACGGCGACCCGGGGGAACGCCGGGAGGGCGCCGCGTGAGCCGCCGGCACGAGCATCTCGAGTCGTCGCTGCTCCGCGCGGTGCAGCAGGTGATCGCCCGGGGGCTGGCCGACCCGCGCATCTCCGGGCTGATCTCGCTGACCGAGGTGACGGTCTCACCCGACGGCGCGGAGGCGCGGTGCCGCGTGTCCGTGATGCCGCACGACCGCGAGCGTCTCACGCTGGCCGGGCTTCAGCACAGCGCCGAGCACATCCGCCGCCGCGCCTCGGACCTGATCGAGGTGCGGCGCATGCCTCGCCTCGAGTTCGTGCTCGACGAGAGCCTGAAGAAGCAGGCGGAGACGCTCGAGGCGCTGTCGAAAGTGCGCGCCGAGCGCGAGGCCTCGGGCCTCGAGACCGACCCGACGACCGGGACGCCCAACGATCATCCGGAGAGTTCGCGTTGACCATGACCACCGCCCCCGCGCTCCACCACCGCAACTTCGACACCCTGGTGCGCACTCTGCGCGACCGCCACGGCCCCATCGAGGTCGCGCCGCTGGGCCTGATCGACCAGTTCATCTGGTCGTTCCTCCTCTGGGAGGCCGACCCCGCCGACGCCGAGCGGGCGCTGCACAAGGTGCAGAAGGCCGTCGTCGATTTCAACGAGCTCCGCGTCTGCCTGCCCGAAGAAACGGTCGCCATCATCGGCCCCCGCTACTCCCGGGCCCACGAGCGGGCCATGCGGCTCCGAGCCGGCCTCCAGGACATCTACTTCCGCGAGCACATGGTCAGCCTCGACCACCTCAAGGACGCCCCGAAGCGCACCGCGCGGCAATACCTCGACACCCTCGACGGGGTCCCCCCCTTCGTTTCCGGCCGCGTGTTCCTCATGGGCCTGGGCGGGCACGCGACCCCCCTCGACGACCGCCTGCTCGAGAACCTCATCGAGGCCGACGTCTTCGACGAAGACACGACCCCCGAGCGCGCCATCCCCGCGCTCGAGCGGCACGTGAAGGCAGAGGACGCGGTCGAGACCCATATGCTTCTCTTGGCGTGGTGCGCCGCCGGCGCGCCGCGGCCCAAGGGCGTCAAGCCCCGCGCCGCGGGGAAGCCCAAGTCCCGCAAGGATTGATCGCCGACCCGCATGCCCACGACCGACGCCACAGCCCGGATCCGACTGAGGCCGCCCCGGCGCTCCGCCGACTCCCTTCGGCTTTCGGCGATTCTCGCTCTCGCCGGCGCGCTGTCGGGATGCGCCGCCGATCGGGACGCGGCGCTGGCGTCGCGCGCTCCCGCCGCGACGCTGGCCGAGGGCCCCCGCGCCGCGCCGTCGCTGCGCCGCCTCCGGATGCTTGCGGCTCGTGAGGTGTCCAGGCCCGACCGCCGGGCGATGCAGGCCCCTCCCCCACCGGGCGTGGAGGAATCCCTGCTCGCGCCGGCCGTGACCGACGCCAGGGCCCTGCTCGACCTCGACGCGGCGCTGGCCGACCTCGGCGTCGGGCCGGCCGCTCCCGGCGCTCGCGACGCGGGCCCAACGCCCGAGGATGCCCTCCGCGCCTACCTCTCCGGACGCGAGAGCCTGCTGGAGGGCGACGCGGCCGCGGCCGCCGGCGAGTTCCTGAACGCCTGCAGGCTGGATCCCGCCGCTGTTGAACCCCGGCGCGAACTCGGGGAGGCGCGTCTGGCGTTGGGGAACCGCCCGGGCGCGCTCGCCGCCTTCCGCGAGGCCCTCGACCGGGACCCGGGCGACATCCGGAGCCTCGAGCAACTGGGCCGGGCGGCGCTGCAGGCGCGCGACGCGGATCAGGCCGCGCGCCTCCTCGGCGCCGCGTGGCTCTCGCGCGACAGCGCCCGGGCCTTCGACCCCGCCGCGCCATTCGTGATCGCCCAGGACCTCGGCGCCGCGATGAACCGCCTCGGCTACCTGACCGCGAGCGCGGAAGCGCTGACGGCGGCCTGCGAGGCTCCCGACCCGTTCACCGCGGGCACGCGCTACTGGCGCGAGATCGGCGCCCTTGCCCGGCGCCGGGGCGAACTCCTCCGCGACTCGGGAGACGCCTACCTGCGCCTGGGCAAGACCGAGCGAGCGCTCGACATCTACGCGCTGGCGGCGGAATCCGCGTCCTCCGAGGACGCCGCCTCGCTCGCGCCGCGCCGCGTGCTCGTCTCGATGCGCGCGGGCCGCCCCGCCGCCGCCATGCTCGCGGCGCTCGACTCGATCGGCGACTCCGCGGTCGGCGCCTCGACCACGAGGCTGCTTCGGCACACCGCCCGCGCCGCGCCGCGCGACGTCGCGGAGGCCGCGGCGAACGCCATCGCCGAGATCAGCGACTCCCTGCCCGCCGACCGGCGGAACGCCCTTGCGCCGGGCCTGCTCCGCGCCCGCGCCGCCGTGCTTCCCGACGACGAGGCGGTCGGCCTGCTCACCCGGAGGGCTGTCGCCGCCCCGACCGATGAAGACGCCCTCGGCGATCTCTTCGACAGAGCCGGCACGCCCGCCGCGGCGGCCGATCTCGCGGTCGCGCTCGTATCGAAGAACCCGGCGCAGGAGCGGCGCATCGCGCGGGCGCTGCTCGCCGCCGCCAAGCCCGGGCCGGCGCTGGCCGCGCTCGACAAGACGCCGGCGTCGGGCCGCACCACGGCGTGGAGCCTCGTCGCCGCCCGCCTGCGGGCGATCAGCGACCCCGCCCTCGCCGAGCGCACGCTCCGCGCGGTGATCGACGCCTCTCCCGGCGAGGCGCCGCCGGCCGCGGTCACGGCCCTCGCGGAACTGCTGGCCCAGGCAGGCCGCGCGGACGAGGCGAACGCCCTGCTCGGCCGCCTCGACGCCGACGCCTCGCCCGACATCCGGTACGCCGCGGTGCTGGTGCTCCAGAGCATGCAGCGCTATGCCGACGCGCTCGCGAT
>CANJRL010000043.1 GCA_947476675.1 Phycisphaerales bacterium | reverse complement strand
GGTCGCTTCGCTGGGAGGCTGTCATGCGTGTTGCTCGTCCCCATGTGCCGTGCGCGGCGTCCGTGTACGGGGTCTCGGCGGCCGTCTTGATGGTCGCGTCGATCCCGGGCGCCAAGGCTCAGGCGGACTTCCAGTTTCGCGTGAACGCCGCGCTCCCGGCCCTCGGCTTCGGCTTCGGCCAACCCTCGCTCGGCCTCGCCACCGCCGCCGCCGAGCGAGACCTCATGACGTTCGTCTGGAGCGAGTCTTTCATCACACCCTTGATCCTTCCGCTGTGCCCCCGCACGTGCGACGGGTTTTCCATCACCGAGACCTTCGGCGGCGGTCAGGACCAGCGCGTCCGCCTCCTCTCACGGCGATTCTCGTCCTCGGGAGCGCCTCTCAACGGCGATGTCGAGGTCGCATCGACGGTTGCGTTTCCGGCCAGCGCCCGCCAGCAGGACGGCCCGCTCCTCATGTCGTCGACCAGCGTCCGGCGCGCCGCCCCGCCCGCCTTCGCCGGCCCCAGCGCGTGGAGAACCGTGTGGTGGGATCAGTGGTCCTGGATTCCCCAGGCGCCGGATGCGCCCTGCGGCGTGACCTGCGATGCGCAGCCCGCCGACTGGCGGACGAGGCTGTGGCCAACCTTTGGCGCCGACCCCGGCATCGTCGAGCCCGGCGAGTGCCAGGGCGTCGTTCCCTCGACGGCGTACAGCGCCTCGCGCGACATCATCGCCTGGCGCGACATCCTCGCGCCGTGCCGCGTGCTGCGATACCGCATCAACGACACGCCCGCTCCCGGAGGGCTCGTGCTCCGCGCTCACGCCGCCGGGAAAGACGTCGATCGGCCCTGCGCCGCTGCCGGCCTGGCCGATCGCTTCGTCGCCGCGTGGCGTGAGATCAGCCTCGCGGATCAGACCTCGACCACGAACGTGACGCGCGTCGATCCACCGTGGGTCGCGCCCGGCGCGGTGGTCGTGGTGGACGCGTCCGTCGGCGCCGGGCCCGCCGTCGCCGCGTTCGACGACGGCTCATTCGCCGTCCAGTACATCAGGCCGACCAGCCCCACAACCTCCGCCCTGCTCGTGCAACTCTTTAGCGCCGCCGAGCCCCCGGCCGCCGTCGGGGGCCCGATCACCATCGAGCCGCTCTATAACGCCGCGCTCCGCTTCACCATCAGCGTCACCGGTCCCGGTGTGAACGATGCGTCCTCGCGGATCGGCACGGCATATGAAGTCGGCGACCCCGCGCGGGGCCCCATCGATATTGTCGGTCGACAGGTCAGGCCCGTCTCGCGCCGCGTGGGCGCCGCGGTCCGCATCCCCGATCAGACCACCCCGCCCACCACCGTCCTCGGCGAGATGCACCAGCACACCGCTGCCCTGCGCTCCGACGGTCGCCTCGCAACCACCTTCGTCTGGTCCGGTGACTCCAGTGTCTATTGCTCCGTGCGGACCCTCCCGCCCCCCACGTGCCCGGGCGACTTCAACGGCGACGGCATGGTGAACTTCCAAGACCTCAACCTGGTGCTCTCCGGTTTCGGGTCGACGTACACCTTCGCCGACCTCAACCTCGTGCTCAGCAACTTCGGCGGCACGTGCTGAACGCATGGGACTTGAGCGAGGGTTGCGCGGCGAGCGCCCTCGCGTAGAATCCCCCCGGTGACCCTCCTCTGCGTGCCGATCGCGGGCGATGACGCCGGCACGATGCTCGCCGACGCCGCCGAGGCCAAAGCCTCCGGCGCCGACATCGTCGAGTTCCGCGTCGACCGCCTCTTCGAGGGCGAGGGCGACGACGCCGGCTGGCGCGCCGTGCTGAGGCTCTCGGACGAGTCCCCGCTCCCCTGCATCGTCACCTGCCGCGCCGCGAGCGAGGGCGGCGAGTACGACGGCGACGACGCGTCCCGCCTTGCCCTCTACGAGGCCCTCGGCGCCGCCGACCGCCCGCCGCGCTATCTCGACCTCGAGCACGCCGCGTACGCCCGCTCCGCGAACCTCCGCCAGAAGGCCCACCTCGCCGTCGATCACCCCGGCCAACTGCGCGATCTCGGCACGCGGCTCATTCTCTCGGCCCACGACTTCCAGGGCCGCCCGTCCGACCTCGCGCGCCGCGCCGCCGCCATGCAGGCCGAGGACGCCGCCTCCATCGTCAAGATCGCGTTCCGCGCCCGCTCCGTCCGCGACAACCTCGAGGTGTTCGACCTGCTCGCCGAGCGCGTCAAGCCGATGGTCGCCCTGGCGATGGGGGAGGAGGGGTTGCTCTCCCGCGTCCTCGCGCCCAAGTTCGGCGCGTTCCTCACCTTCGCATCCCTCCGCGACGCAGCCGCAACCGCCCCCGGGCAGCCATCGATCGGCGACCTGCTC
The DNA here is from genome assembly GCA_947476675.1 of Phycisphaerales bacterium. Taxonomy (GTDB): domain Bacteria; phylum Planctomycetota; class Phycisphaerae; order Phycisphaerales; family UBA1924; genus CANJRL01. Next base: position 18,200 of record CANJRL010000043.1, on the reverse strand, counting down.
GGCCTCTACCAATTCCGAGGCGTCGGCGCGTCCACGAAGGTCTACGGCGTGCTCGGCTACCCGGTCGCGCAGTCGCTCTCGCCGCTCGTCCACAACGCCGGCTTTCGCGCTCCCGGCGTCGAGCACGACGGCGTCTACCTTCCCCTGCCCGTCCCCCCCGAGTGGGAGCACTTCAAGGCGACAGCGCTCGACCTGCTCCACCACCCCGGTCTCGACTTCCGCGGCGCCAGCGTGACCATCCCCCACAAGCAGCACCTGGTCCGCCTCGCCCGCGAGCAGGGATGGGAGATCGACGACCTCAGCGCCGCCACCGGCGCCGCGAACACGATCGTGAGCGATGGCCCCACCGGCCCCGTTCGCGTCATGAACACCGACGGGCCCGCCGCCGCCGAGTGCCTCCGGCGCGCCATGGGGTGGCTCAAGGGCCGGCGGATCGCCGTGATCGGCGCCGGGGGCGCGGCGCGCGGCGTGGTCGCGGCCCTCGTGCGCGAAGGGGCGACCGTCGCCGTCTACGCCCGTCAGAAGGAACAGGCCGAGCGCATCGCGGACGACCTGAAGCATCTGCCCGCCGGCGCGGGGAGCGAGGGCAAGGCCGTCGCCGCGCCCTGGGACAAACTCTGCGGGTCGTGCTGCGAGGCGTTCGTGAACTGCACCCCTCTCGGCATGGCCCACGGACCGGCGCCGGAAGGTTCGCCCATCCCCCGCGCCGAGTTCGAGCACATCCCGCAGGGCACGGTCATCATGGACACCGTGTACAACCCCGTGCGCACGCCGATGCTCGAAGCCGCCCTCGACCACAACCTGCCGATCGTCGAAGGCGTCTCGATGTTCGTCCGCCAGGCGGCGCTGCAGTTCGAGGCATGGACGGGGCGCGAGGCTCCGGTGGCGCAGTTCGAGCGGTTGGTGCGGGGGCGGCTGTCGGCGCCGCGAGGCTGAACCGCGCTCAGAACTCCGCCTCGATCCCGCTGCTCCGCAGGAGCGTGCGGAAGCCCTCGCTGAAGACGAAGTTGTGCTCGGGGAACTCGGTCCCGGCCATGTTGCGGTCGATATGGCTGAACATCATGTCGATGCGCCCGATCTCGGCGAAGGCCGTGCCGGGCGCGGCGTGGTCCATCAACTCGACCACGCCGGTGGTCGACGCTCCCAGCGTGTCGATCCGCTCCAGCGTTGCGGTGTAGCGCAGGGTCATGCCGGGCCCCGCGTCGCGATCGATCTCCGCCTTGCCGATCTTCGCGAGGATCACCTTCTCCGCGAACCGCCCGGCGTGCCCGACCAGGATGCCGGCGGTCTGCGCCATCCCCTCGATGATCAGCGACGCCGGCATCACCGGGAGCGCCGCGCCGCGCCCGTCCGCCGGGAAGTGGTCGTGCAGGTGCTCCTCGGCCAGGGAGACGTTCTTGACCGCCACCAGGCGCCGGCCCGGCTCCAGGGCGATCACGCGATCGATCCACATCCAGCGCATGGCAGGGGGGGCGGCGCCCGGGCCGGGCGTCAGTGGGCGCCCGCGGCGGCAGCGCCGGCGGCGCCGAGTTTCTTCATGACGAAGTTCACCACCGCGTCCACCGTGAACACCTCGGCCACCTTGGTGATCTGCGGGTCCTTCTCGAAGCGCGAGAAGTCGGCGTGGGGCAGCCGCTCGCGGAGCGTCGCGAGGCCTTCGGGAGTCACCCGCCCGTCCTTCACGTACCGGGGGTCCTGCGCCACGTTCTCGGGGAACAGTTCCCCCTGCGCGATCTTGAACCCGAAGGCCTGCTCCAGCTTGAACACGATGTCGAGGAAGTCGATGGACTCCGCGCCCAGGTCGGTGGTCAGCCGGGCGTCGGCGGTGACGTCATCCTCATCGACGCTCAGCGCGTCGACCAGCACGCCCTTGACCTTCTCGAAGACCTCGTCTCGTGTCATGCCGTTTCCTTGCACCAGGGACGCCCTCGCGGCTCGGCCGGGGCGTTGAAGAGCAACAGTATGGCCGAAAACCGCACGCCGCTCCAGCGCGGGGTGACAGGCCGCCTTCAGCCCACCCCAAGCCTGATCGGACGCAGGGAGAACCTCCCCGCGACGGCGTTGCGGCCCGCGTCGGGCGCCGAGGCTCCCCCGGGCTTCACAACCGTGCCGGCCCCCTTGAACTCGAACACGCCGCCCGCCTCACCCGCGAGCGCCACCTCCACCCGCAGCGCATCGCCGGGCCTGACCATCCCGCCGTATTTCAGCCCCCTGACGCCCCCGAGCACCAGGCGCCCGCCGGCCTCCCGCCGCTCGAGCAGCCTCCGCGCCGCCTGCACCATCGCCTCGATCATCATCACCCCGGGCAGAACCGGGAACCCGGGGAAGTGGTCCCCGAGATACTCCTCGGCGGCAGTCACCTGCTTGACCGCAACGATGCGGTCCGCAGAAATCTCCAGCACCGCGTCCACCAAGTCGAAACGCATCCGCGCATGCTACATCCAAGCCGGCGGCGAACGCGCCCCCGCGCCGTTTCCGCGCTCGCCCCGCCCCCGCGCCTTGAGGACGCCGCCCGCTGGCGCCGCCGAGCCTGTCCTGCCGATATCCTCCACCGCCATGACAACCTCCCGAACCGCCGCCGTCGCGACAGCCGCCCTTGCCTTCGCGATCTCGCGCAGCGCCGCCGCGGATGACGGCTCGCTCAACTTCCGCGAGGCCGCGGCCCAGGTGCTCACCGCGACGCCGCTGGCAATCCAGGCCCAGCCCACGACCGGCGCCGACGCCGCCAAGCCGGCCGACCCGGACGCCCCCGAGCGCGTCGAGTACGGACAGCCCGGACCGTGGTGGGGAACCGTCATGGGCGGCTACGCCCGAGGCATCAACTCCGGAGGCTCCAACGACGGCTCGCTCCACTTCGCCTTCTCCACCTTCCTCGTGAAAGACTTCGAACTGGTGCTCGAACTCGGCGGCTGGTACTTCGATCAGCCCGGGCCCGAGGCCGTCGGCGCCAACTTCAACACCATCTTCCGCTGGCACTTCCTCCGCATCGACGACCTCACCGTCTTCGGCGACGCGGGCGCCGGGGTGCTCTGGTCCACCCATCCCACGCCCATCGAGGGCACCAAGTTCAACTTCACCCCCCGCGCCGGCGTCGGTTTCACCCACGCCCTGGGGGACGATGGCGCCCGCTTCATCATGGGCGTGCGCTGGCACCACGTCTCCAACGCCCGCATCCAGGGCTCGGTGAACAACCCCGGCCGCGACGGCGTGCACGTGTACGTCGGCATCACCTTCCCGATTTGAATCCGCCTCGCTCGATGGAAGAGCGAAACCGACGGGCATTGTCGGCATCGAACCCGCTGGCCAGCCTCGAGCGCGCCCGGAGTTGCCGCCATGCGGGTCCACATCCTCAACGAAAACCCTGACTGGATCGGCCCGATCGGCAGATCGCTCGACGCGGTCGGTGTGCCGTGGTCGGAGATGTTCATCGACGAGGGCGACTTCGACGTCTGTGCAGCGCCGCCCGAGGGAGTCATCTTCAATCGCATGAGCGCCAGTTCATGGACCCGGGGCCACGCCTACAGCGTTGCGCACACCCGGCAGGCGCTCGCGTGGTTCGAAGCCGCCGGACGCCGGATCATCAACGGCCCTCGCGCGTTCGAACTCGAGATGTCGAAGGTGCGCCAGATCGCGTCCCTCCGCGCCGCGGGAGTGCCTGTTCCCGCGACCGCCGCTGTCGCCGGCGGTCCCGGCGCAATCGTCCGCGCCGCTCGCGACGCGCGGTTCCCCGTCATCGTCAAGCCCAACTGCGGCGGGAAGGGCCTCGGCGTCCGCCTCGCCGCCTCGATCGACCAACTCGAGTCCTACGTCCGCTCGCGGGATTTCGACGCCTCGCCCGACGGCGTCACCCTGCTCCAGGAGCACATCCGCTCTCCGAACGCCTGCATCACCCGCTGCGAGTTCGTGGAAGGCGCTTTCGTCTACGCCATCCGCTCCAGCACCGCCGGCGGCTTCGAACTCTGCCCCGACGACTCCTGCGCCCCGTGCGCCATCGGGGGCAAGTTCACCCTCCGCGAGGGATTCGACGACCCCATTCTCGAAATCCTCGGCCGCTTCGCCCGCGGCGCCGGCCTGGACGTCTGCGGCATCGAATTCATCGAGAACGAGCGGGGCGCCAAGTTCGTCTACGACATCAACGGCACCACCAACTACAACCCCGCGATCGAGGCCCAGGCCCGATGCTGCGCCGGCGGCGCGGCCGGCGACCGGCTTGCAAGCATGCTCCGGCGCAAGTGGCTCGGCTGTCGCCGGCGCGAGCGGGCCGTTCCGGCATAGCCCGCTCCGCGCTCTCACCGCCGCCGGGCCCGCCCAGCGTCGCAACGCAGGATCTGTTCCGCCCCATGGTCGCCGAAACGGCAAGGGAGGTTCATCGTGTCTATCCGCATCGGTCTGTGGCTCCCCATCTTCGGCGCTTGGCTCCGCAACGTGCCCGATGAGCGCATGGGCTGGTCGTTCGAGTACAACTCGGGCGTCGCCCGGCTCGCCGACGAACTCGGCTTTGAGACGCTGCTCGTCGCGGAGCTGAATCTGAACGACATCCGAGGGCACGACGCCCCTGTGCTCGAGTGCTGGACCACCGTCGCAGCCCTTGCCGCCGTTACCTCGCGCATCCGCCTGATGGCGGCGATCAGGCCCGGGTTCCGCCTCCCCGCCATTGTCGCAAAGATGGCGTCCAACATCGACCACATCTCCTCCGGACGCTTCGAGCTCAACCTCGTATCCGCCTGGTGGAAGGAAGAGATGGAGATGTACACCGGCGCATGGCTCGACCACGCCGAGCGCTACCAGCGCTCCGCGGAGTTCGTCAGGGTCCTGAAGGGAATGTGGGCCGAGCCGCGATTCTCGTACGAAGGCCGCTTCTACCGGAACCGCGCCGCCGTGCTCGCTCCCAAGCCCGTGCAGCGACCGTGGCCCCCCATCTGGGCCGGCGGAGAGTCCGAGGAGGGCCGCGAGATGATCGCCTCCGAGTGCGACGGCTACCTGATGCACGGCGACACGCCCGAGGCCGTCGCGGCTCTCGTGACCGACGTCCGCTCGCGCCGCGACAGGCTCGGCGGTCCGCCCATCAAGTTCGGGATGGCCGCCTACATCATCTGCCGCGACACCGAGCGCGAGGCACGCGAGGAATACAACCGCATCATCGACGTCCACGCCGACCGCAAGAGCTACGAAACCTACCAGGCCTTCGTCAGCGGCTCCAAACTCCGCACCAGCGTGACCCTCGAAGACTATTCCGTCTCCAATCGCGGCCTGCGCCCGGCGCTGGTCGGAACCCCCGCCCAGATTGCCGAGAGACTCGCCGAGTACGAACGCCTCGGCGTCGGCCTCATCCTCGCCCAATGCAGCCCAATGCACGAGGAGGTTCGGACGATCGGCGAACGGCTGCTGCCGCTGCTTCCCGGCCACACGCAGGCCGCGGCAACCGCATGAATGCCCGCGCCAAGGCTCAGCCGTCATACCCTCGTGGACGAGCGCGAAGCCACTCCCACGCGCCCGACACCATAACGTCGAGCCGCGACCGCTCCCCGCGCCACCCCAGCCGCTCACCGATGAGCCCCGCATCCGCCACCAGCCGCGCCGGGTCGCCGGGCCTTCTGGGCCCCGTGACCGCCTCGATGCTCCGCCCGGTGATCCGCTCGCATTCGGCGATCACCTCGCGCACGCTGAATCCACGCCCCGTCCCGAGGTTGAACGCCCATCGGTCTCGCCGCGCCGGGTCCATCGCGCCCAGCGCCCGCACGTGCGCGTCCACGATGTCCTCCACATGCACGAAGTCGCGCACGCACGTGCCGTCGGGCGTCGGGTAATCATCGCCGTGGATGGTCACCGCCCCGCTCAGCCCCGCCGCCGCTCGAAGCGCCGCGGGGATCAGGTGCGTCTCCGGGTCGTGCACCTCGCCCAGCACCCCCTCGCCGTCCGCCCCGGCGGCGTTGAAATACCGCAGGGCGCAGCACGCGAAGGGCGCCCCCCTCCGCTGCATCTCGGCCGCCGCGTCGAGCAGCAGCCGCTCGCCGTGCACCTTCGTCCAGCCGTACGGGTTGATCGGCGACTGCGGGTGGTCCTCGCCCATCGGACGGTCGTCGAGCGGCACGCCGTAGACAGCGCACGACGACGAGAACACGAACCGGGGCGCGCCCAGGCGCAGGCAGGCGTCCAGAACTCCGAGGGTGGCCCGCGCGTTGTTGCCGTGGTACTCGAGCGGCTTCTCGACCGATTCTCCGACGTACGCCAGCGCCGCAAAGTGCATCACCGCCTCCGCGCGCGCCGCGACCATCGCCCGCTCCACGAGATCCGAATCGCCGGCATCGCCGCGCACGAAGCCGAGCCGCCCGGCCCGAGGACCGGCCCACCGCCGCAACGCCGCGACCGAGCCCTCGTGCCCCCGACCGGGCAACACCGCGTCGAGGATCGTCACCTCGTTGCCCTCGGCGAGCAGCCGCTTCGCGGCGTGCGAGCCGATGAAACCCGCGCCTCCGGTGACCAGCACACGCATCAGCGAGACTATCGGCGCATTCCGGTCAGCGCGAGGAGCGATCGGCCTCCGACGGCGCGGACGCAGCCCGCGCCGGACTCGGAGCCGAGGGGTGGAGCCTCCGTGCCCGGGTCCGCGGACGCTCGATCGGCTCCCCGCACTCCGGGCAGATGCCGGTCACGTTCCCCTCGAGCAGGTAATCGCACTTCAGGCACCGCTCGCCCGGCGCCCTGCGCGGCTGACCGGCGATGAACACTCCGCCCAGGCCGAAGATCGCCGCAAGGGAGAGCAGCAGAAGGCCCATGCCCTGATCCCCGATCCGCGCCGCGACCACGATGAAGGGCAGCGGCCCGGCGAGGGCCAGCGCGAAGCCCTGCCAGCGGCGCCGCTGCCAGAACGCCAGCGCCCAGAAGAGCAGGGGATAGAACGCCAGAAAGATCATGCGCGAGACGCCCGGCGATGCTAGCCGCCGACGCGCACGAGCATTCGGCGACGGCCGGCCCCCGGAGTCGCTCCCGCCGCATTTCCCAAAACCCTGAGCGGCCGCGCCATCGCGCAGCCGCCCGGAGGGAGAAAGAGAGATTCGAATCGGCGCCGGGCCGCGTCCGTGCGCCCCGGGCCGTGTGGGTCGTTCTCAGCCCAGCAGACGCTTCACCTCGGCCAGCATCTCGGGAAGGCCGGAGCGGATCTCCTCGAGCCGCTCGCGGCTCAGACGCAGTTCCGCGAGCACGTTGTCCGAAATCTCCGTGCTCTTGAGGTCGAGCCGGAAGCCGGGCTTGATTTCCCCCGCCAGCCGGTCCGCCACGTGCACCACGCAGGCCATCGTCCGCGCCTCGGGGGGCAGGTCCAGGGGGCTGTGGTGGTTGCCCGTGATGTTGGCCAGCGAGATCGGGAACTTCCACTTCCGGCAAAGCCCTTCGCCGAACTGCTGGTGGTTCGCCCCGAAGACCTCGGACTCGACGGCCAGCATGTCCGCCCGCGGCACGCCGTCCGGGCCGGGGGCCAACTTCTCGATGACGGTGAGCAACTTCTGGCGGTCGAACTGGAGTTCCACCATGACGCCGATGTCGTGGATCAGACCCCCCAGGAACGCCTCGTCGGGGAAGCCCAGCCCCAGCCTGTCGGTGATGATCTTCGCCGCCGACGCCGTGCCCACCGAATGAACCCACAGGTCGCGGGCCGCGAAGTGCGGGCCCATCTCCCCGCCTCGGAACAGCTTCACCAGGCTCGCCGCCACCGCGATGTTCTTCACCGCGTTCAGGCCCAGCAGCACGATCGCTCGGTCGATCGACGCGATCTGCCCGGGCAGCCCGTAGAACGCGGAGTTCACGACCTTCAGGATGCGGCTGCACAGCGCCGGGTCGTGGCTGATCACCGAGTGGAGTTCCTGCGCCGTCGACGTCGGGCTCTCAACCAACTCGACGATGCGCAGAGTGATCTCCGGCAGGGTCGCGATATGGCTGATCTCCTGGATCGCGTGGGCGACGACGGTCGCCTGCGACGGGGCCTGTGCGGCAACGTTGCTCATCGTGGCTGCTCCCTCCGGACCTTGTCCGGGCGGCGCGGAGCCCACGGTCCGGTGGACGCACGCCGATCCCGCTTATCGACCGCGAGCGCAATCGACTTTCGCCCCATCCCCATCGTGCCCGCTTTTCCGGCCACCCGCGCGACCGCCCGGCTCAATAAGTGCTGCGCTTCCGCAGCCATCCCGGATCGCCGAGGTCCGCGCCCGCCAGCGCCGCCGCCACCCGGGGGCCCGTGCGGCCGTCCCCGTACGGGTGCGCCATGCCGCGGAGGTCCAGCGCCAGCGCACATCGCACCGCTTCCGCCACCGCCTCGGGCGTCGCGGCGCCCACGCCGATGACGTTCGCGGCCCGCTCCCGACCGGCCTGCCGAGGCCCGATATCCACCACCGCCAGCGCCGTGCCGGAACCCCCGAGCCCCGCCGCCTCGATCAACCCCGCCGACGAATTCCCGACCAGCACGCCCCGGGGCTCGGCATCCGCCAGCCGGCGCAGCAGCGAGAGCCATACCCCCCGCGGCAGGTGATCGATCGCAGACACCCCCGCCTCCCGGATCGCCCGCGCGATCCCCTCCCGCCCCGGATCAAAGTTCGGCGCCAGAGCCAGCACCCGCCGTCCGCGCAGGCCCGCGAGCACGGCCGCGGCATCGCGGGCCTCGTCGTCGTCGCTCCGCCCCACGGGATGCATGAGGAACACCGCGTCGGGCGAGCCGAGCCGCTGAAACTCGGCGTCGCCAAGCGGCCGCACCCCCGCGAGCCCGTCCATCGCCGGCGAGCCCACCACGCGCACGCGCCAAGCGTCCTCCCCCATCCGCGCGATCCGCCCCGCCGACTCCTGCGTCGCCGGCAGATGCAGGTGCGCCAGTTTCGTGATCGCGTGCCGCATCGCCTCGTCAGCAACGCCCTCCGCCCGGTCGCCCCCGTGCAGGTGGGCAACCGCGATCCCCGCGATGCTCGCCGCCGCCGCCGCCGCGAAGGCCTCGATCCGGTCGCCCAGCACCACGACCCACGAGGGCCCGAGCCGCGCGAACTCGCGCGCGCACCCGGCAACGCCCTCGCCCAGCGCCTCGGCATCGGCGATTCGACCCGTCGCCCCGGGGCGCTGCATCGGAACCCTCGCGTCGACGCCGAACGCTTCCTCCACCTCGCGCCACGTCTCCGCCGGGGGAAGGAAATGGGCGCCCGCCACGACCGTGCGGAGCGCCAACCCCGGGTGATCGCGCACCGCCCGCATCACCGGCGCCAGAAGGCCGAACTCCGCCCGCGTGCCGGTGACCACCGCGACCCGCCGACGATCGGCCCCCCCCTCGCTCACGCCGCCGCCCCGGACGCCTGCGTCGCCACGTCGGCCTCCTGCAGCGGCATGTCCCGCTCCACATCGCGCGCCAGCGTCCGCCCGATCACGCTGCGCATCCTGAAGGGAGGCAATCCCGTCCCGGGCCTCTTCACCGTGAGATCCTCGGCACGCAGCGACTCGCCGGAGCGAAGCGCCCGGGCCGCCACGATCGATTGCCTCGACACGTGCCGCACATCGCGCTCGCACGGCAGGACGACCTTCTGATCAGTCCCGAAGCGCCTGTCGCGCCGCGCCCTCTCGGCCAGGGCCGCTCGCGCCGTCGACCCCAGCCCCGCCGCCGCCCGTGCGCGGCGTGCGTACTCGGCGAAGCCGGCCGGCTCCAGCGACGCCGCATGATCCGGCCCCGCCGCGGCTCTCGAATGCGTCACGTGCTTCTCGAGGATCACCGCCCCCAGCGACACGGCGAGTTCCCCCGTGTCGATGCCGGCGGTGTGGTCGCTGTACCCGATGGGCAGGTCGAGCGCGCCCGAGAGCGCCGCCATGCCCCCCAGCGCCGCGTCCTCATCCGCCGCCGGGTAACTGCTCACGCACTGGAGGAACGCGAGCCGCCCTTCGCGCCGCGCATCCTCGAGCCAGAGGGACGCCCGCAGCACCTCCTGCAGTTCGGCCGCGCCCGTGCTCACGATCAGGGGCTTGCCGGCGGCGCACAGCGCCTCCAGCAGAGGCCGGTGGATGATGTCCGGCGACGCCGTCTTGTACGCGTCCCATGCAAGCGACACCGCCCCCGGGACCAACGCGGCGCTGAACACCGTGACGATCGCCGCCACCCCCCGCGCGTGCGCCCGGTCGACCACCGCCGCCATCGCGTCCGCGCCGAGTTCCAGCCGGCGCAGCATCTCCACTGGGTCGCGCTCGCCCGCCTCGCGCTGATACCCCGCCAGCCTCGATGCGCGGCTCATCAGCCGCTCGGCCTCGAACCATTGCACCTTGACCGCATCGGCGCCGGCTCCCGCCGCCGCGTCCACCAACGCCAGCGCCCGCTCCGCCGAGCCGTCGTGATTCACGCCCAGTTCCGCGATCACCAAGGGGGGGCGCCCCGCCCCGATCTCACGCCCGCACACCCTCATGACCCCGCTCCTTCCGTCTCACGCCCCGAGAGGACCGCCTCCGCCACCAGCGCGTCGATCTCCGTGTCGATGTCCACCACCTCGCCCTCCTCCGTCACCACGCCGCGGCGATCCATCCCGAAGAACGCGTGCGGCCCCGGCGCCACCCCTCCGATCTTCAGCATCAGCGCCGCCCGAGCCACCGCGATCACGCCCCCGTCCGGCACGAACGCCGGGGGCAGGTCCTGCCTGCGAAACACCCCGTGGTTCAGCACCTCCCCCTCCCAGGGCGTCACCGCCCCGCTGGCTCCATCGACCCGCGCCGTCCACCACGGGTGATGCTTGCCCACACGCGCGTAACTCTGCACCGAGTCCGCGCCGGTGCGCGCCAGCGTGTGCAGAGCGCGGTCGATCAACCCCTCGGGCCGCACCGGCACGTTGGCGTACAGGATGACGATCGGGTCGCGCGGCTCTCCGTGCGGCGCGGCCTCGCTCACCGCGTGCCTCGCCGCCGCGTCGATCGTCGCGTTGTCCCCCGCGAGTTCCACCGGCCTGACCACCACCTCCACGCCCCGCACCCGCGCCGCCCACGCCGCCGCCGTGTCGTCGGTCGACACCACCACCCGCGACACGCCGCGCGCATCCATCGCCGCCTCGATGGTCCACGCGATGCAAGGCCTGCCCGCGATCGGGCGCATGTTCTTCCCCGGCAGCCCTTTGCTGCCCGCCCTCGCCAGGATGACCGCCATCGCGCTCACGCCCAGGCCGCCGCCTTCCCGCGCGCCGCAAGCACGCGCCGCCACGCCTCCGCGAGCCCCACCTCCGCCGCGTCGGCGACCGGCTCGCGCGAGCCGGCGCCTCGGCCGCCCCTGAGCGCCAGACCCGCCGCCGTCAGCGACAGCGCGCCGGACCGCTCACGCTCCTCCGCGAGCGGGGGCAAGGGCAGCGGCTCGATCCGCTCCTCCTCCGCCGCCGCCGGCATCGGGTCCAGCACCGCCCCCCCGAACGCCATCGTCCACCGGTCCACGAACGGTTCGACCTCCGAGTACACCGCGTCGCACCGCGTCATGCGGCACACGATCCAAGGCGACGCGACCCACCGGTCCGACGACGCCTGGGGCCTGCCGTCCGCCAGCGCCGAGAGCCGCCGGAGCAGCGCCTCGTGCGACGCCCCATCCGTGAGCGCGTGGTACGTGTGCGGGCTCTCCGCGAGCACGTCCACGCTGATCACATCCGGCGACGCCTCGAGCAGCCGCGAGACCGAGGCATCGGTCGCAAGGTCGGTGCGCACGTGCACTCCGGCCGCTCCCGCTTCCCGCGCCGCCCGCACCAGCGCCGGCAGGTCCCCGCGCAAGGCCGGGTCGCCCACGCCGTCGAGCGACAGCGCGAGGTCTGGCCGAAGCGACGCCGCTTCGGCGACCAGCACCGCAAACCGCGCCAGAGGCATCCCGGGTGCGCCGGGCGGCTCGATCACAAATCCGCCCGCCATCCCGTGCGCCCACGCCAGCCGCCGGCCCCCGACGGCCCTCTCCGTGTTCACCTCGATGGTCAGCCGCCGCGGCCCTTCCCGAGCGCCCAGGGCGATCTCGCCCACCGCGCGCACGATCTCCTCGCCGCTCGCCGCCGCCAGCCCGTCCCCGAACCGGGCCGCCGCCGCCCGCAGCGCCGCGCGACCCGCCGGCCCGTCGATGATCATCCTCGCCCCGGCGTCGCGCACCGGAGGCGGCACGGGGGCGCACACCGCGAACGCGATCGGGTCGGGCTTGGCCCTCACCGGCAGGTACGACACCAGCCCCGCCAGCGAGGCGAACGAGCCCGCCTTCCCCGAGACCGCGGCGTCGCGCTGGTCGCGCAGCACGTACGCGTCCATCAGCGCCCCGCACAGCCCGGGCGCCGCCTGCGTGAAGGTGAACCGATGCGCCTCCGGACGCTCCCGGTAGCGCTCGATCACCGCGTCGCACAGCCCTGGATCAACGAAGCACCAGTCGGGCCCGACCAGCAGCGCCGCGTCCACCCCCGCGCGCTCCAGGGCGTCCGCGGTCAGGTCGGGGCAGAGCAACTCGTCGTACACCGTCAGCCCGCCCACGCCCCCGCGCCAGGCCTCGGCGCTGAACAGCCTGGCCGCGCGCACGCCCGGCGCCCTCGCCCCCAGCGGCCCGCGCGGGTCGGGCGCCGCCGCATACTCGACGCGAAGCCCGGCGATCTCCCCGCCGGCCAGCGCCCGCGTCGCCTCGATGTCCGCCGTGAGCAGCACCGCGGAGTGCAGGTGCGAGCATCGCGCCAGCCGCTCGAGCGTCAGCCGCAGCAGGCTCTTGCCGCCCCACGCCGCCTCGCCTTCGAGGCTGCGCCGGTTGCCCAGCCCCCCGCGCTCCGGATCGACTGGGATGACCGCCGCCACGGTCGCCCTGGCCGCCGCACGCAGGTCCGCCGTCGCGCCGCGGTCGTCGATGGCGTCGCGCGTCAGTTTCGGCCCGCCATCGAGCGCCCGGGCCGCGACATCGAGCAGCCGGCCCATCTCGTTCGAGGCGTCGATGAGCCAGCGGACGTTGTCGATGTCGCGGTCGATGGTGCGGCGCTGCGCCCCGTAGGGGTCGAGGCCCGTGTCCATCATGATCTGCCGGTCGGTCCGGGCCCGGCGGAACGCGCCGGTCTGGTTGATGCGCTGCACCAGGTCGTAGCCCGGCCTCTCCGCCTCGGCCTCGTCGCGCAGCGCGTGCACCTTCTCGATCAGCCGGTTGACCCTGGCCTGGTCCTGGTGGTGGTCGCGCATCTCGGTCAGCGCATCCACCGCCTTGCGCGCGCACTCGCCGACTTTCCACACCCCGCGCCGCACCTCGCGGACGCGCCGCCTGACCTGCGCAGCGCGCGCCGCGTCGCCCGCGCCCGCCCGCTCCTCGCCCAGCCGCACGATCTCCGGCAGCGGCTCGGCGAACTCCCCGCCGTAGCGCTCCAGGAAGTCGCGCAGGGGCAGCGGGGAGGCGCCCTGCTTCCGCACCCCGCCCTCGGTCGCGTCGATCACCGTCAGCCCCCGCTGCGCATCGGCCCGGAAATCACGCTCGAACTGCGCCAGGTACGTGGTCATCTGCTCGTCGGTGTAGATGTGCCGGCCCAGCGTGTCGGTGGCGGCGTGCAGGATGTCGCGCGACCGCGCGATCCGCTCCCATTCCATCGATTCCAGCGTGCGGAACTCGCCCAGTTCCCCGGCCCAGACCCGGTGGATCGATGCGCCGGCGGCGTAATACTGCCCGTCCGTGAAGCCCAGGTCCTGCCCGATCAGGGCCACCGGGTCGCACCCGAGGTGCCGCGCAAAGTAGTACGCCAGGTGGGCCACCGTCGCCCCGGGCGTGACCGCCTCGTGCGCGTTGCCGAGGTCGCCCAGCGTTTGCTCCAGCGTCTCGTCGCGCAGGCAGCGGATGGCGCCGGGGAAGGAATCGAGAATGCACGGGTTGGCCTTGGGCTCGGCGATGAGCGTGATCCCGCGGACGTCCGCCTCGGTGAGCCCCTCGTAGAACCGGGCGCTGATCTCGTGGTGGTCCAGGGCGGTGACGAAGTGGGGCCGGATCCCCGCGTCGAGCATGGGCTTGAGCACGGTCTGGGTCGCCACGATGGCGACTCGCTCGCGCACGCCCGGGCGCGCCAGCAGGTGCAGGTTCCGTCGCAGGCTCGGCCCGGCCGCCACCACCACCCCCGGCCTGCCGGCGCAGCAATCGCGCAGGTCGTTCACGCCCCGGCCGGAGGCGTAGTGCCCGAGGTTCATCAGCCCGTTGCGCACGCTCACCCCGGTCTGCACCATCGTGGTGACCAGCTGCGTGCGCACCGACGAGGCGATGCGGGCGAAGGTCTTGCTGAAGCGGTCCCCGGCGCCCTCGAGCCGCGGCGTGCTGGCGGCGTGGTCGAAGATCTTGCAGCCCATGCCCAGCAGGGCCTCGCTGCCCGAGATCCCGGTGGTGATCGCCGCGCCGTCGTCGGGGTCGGTGAGGAGGACGAAGTTCGTCGCGGTCATCCAGCCGGTCTGGTCGGTGTGCTCGAAGACGGCGCGCAGGGTGGGAAGGTCGTTGTCGAAGGCGAGGATGACCCCGTGCCGGCCGATCTTCTGCGCCGCCTCCGCGACGTGGTGGCCGACGCCGAAGCCGAGGATCACCGGCGCGATGACCTCCGTCGGATTGATGCGGTCGCCGAAGGCGGCGGCCTCCTCGAGCGGGCGCCGGCGGCTGCACAGGCTCCGCCCCCCGACGGATCCCCACGCCGCACCCGATTGGCCGGCGGCCTCGAACGTCGCCGACTCCGGGCAGGGGGTGTTGCGGATCCTCTCCGCGGCGTCGGGCGAGGTCAGCGAGAGGATCGACAGGTTGCGCTCCAGCGTGGCCTTGCGGCTCAGCGGATCAACACCGGTGACGCGCACCATGAACCGTGCGGCGGTGGTCCGGGTCGCGGGTTCGGGCAACAGCGTGGTCATCGATCGCTCCCATCTCCAGAGCCGTCGCGCGCGCCGGCAGGGCCCGGAACGCGGCGACCGCGCACGACCCCTACCCTTCGTGGTCGTCGCGGCACGCGAGGAGTTGCCCTTGGATATCGGTCCTTTCTTCTCCCGACTGGAACTGCCCGGCTCGCTGGTGCGCGGGCTCGCCCAGATGACGCCGCAGATCTGGTCCGACCCTCCGCCCCTGCCCGCGCCTCCGGCCCTCGAGCACTGGCTCTTCGAGCGTCCGTGGACCGGCGGGCTGGGGCTGCTCGCCGCCGCGGCGATGGGGTTCCTGGTCCTCAGGTCGCGGGGAAAGCAGCGCCCCGCGGCCCTGGTCGGCGGCGCTCTGGCCCTCGCTGGCGTCGGGGTGGCGGCGTCGGGGATGCTGGTGACCACCGACCGGGAGCGGATCGCCGCCCTGAGCGCCGAACTCGTCGACGCGGTGGCCCGGGGGGACGCCGACACGGCCGACCGCCTGCTCTCGGACCGGTTGATCCTGGATATCGGCCAGGCCCCGGCCAGGGAGCCGGAGAGCGCGAGCAACGAGGGGCCATCCGCCGACAAGCGGTGGGCGCTGGCCGGGGTGGCGCTGTTCCGCGGGCAGTTGAACCTGACCGACCGCAGTGTCACCCTGGCGCGCGCCGTGATGGACGCCGAGGGCGTCGGGCGCACGCAGGTGAGAGTCACCGTCAGCGAACCCAAGTTCGGCTTCGGCATCACATGGTGGGAGTTCACCTGGCGCAGGGATGCCGCAGGCTGGCGGGTGCGGCGGCTCGACTTGCTCACGCTCAACGGCAGGAAGCCGGGGGGCGAGGTCGCGTCCGAACTGCGCTCGCTGACGAAGTAATGTTGTGTCGGCAACAAGGAGCGAGCCGCGATGGGCCTGACGTGCAACATTGATCGAAAGGGCCGGGCGTCGAGGGCAATCGCCGGAGGCGCGGCGATCGCGCTGGCCGCGGGGCTCGCGGTCCTGGTGTGGACGTCGGACCTGGGCGTCTGGGGGTGGGCGATGGTCGCCGGGCTGGCGCTGCTCGGGGCCTTCGGGCTATTCGAAGCGGCGTACGGCTGGTGCGCTGTCCGGGCGATGGGGTTCAAGACCAAGGTCTGACCGGGGACGCCGGCGCCCTAGAGTGGCTTCGATGGTGGTGATCACGCCGACAACCGCGGAACTCCTTTCGGCGGCGAAGGCGTGCCGGGTGCGCAATCTCTACACGCCGTACGGCTTGCCGGCGTCGTGCGCGGACAGCCCGATGGATGAGCCCCTGGCGCGTCCGGATGTGGTGCACCGGTGCATCCTCGCGCCCGAGCGTGAGACGGAGGCGCCGCTGGTAGTCGCGACCGGGCGGCTGGACCTGGGCCTGGGCGGGGAGGGGTACCCGGGTGAATCGGTGGCGCAGTTGCGCTATTTCGCGGTGGATGCCGACCGGCGCGGGCTGGGGCTGGGGCGCGACCTGTTGGACGCCTTCGAGCGTGAGGCAAGGGCGCGGGGGCTGACGCGGATCTGGATGGAGGCGCGCACGGAGGTGAAGGAGTTCTACCTGCGGTGCGGGTACGCCGACCTCGGCCTCGGCCCGAACAAGTGGGGGGTGTTCCCGCACCGCATCATGGACAAGAGGCTGGCGTGAGAGCGTGGATGAACGCCGCTACGACATCCTGGCGCTGGACATCGACGGCACGCTGCTGACGAGCGGGAAGAGCCTGCGCGAGCGCGACGTGCTGGCGGTGCGGGCGGCGGCGGCGCGGGGGGTGCGGGTGGTGCTCGCGACGGCGCGCCCGCCGCGGTCGACGCGGCCGATCGTCGAGGCGCTGGGGCTGTTCGAGGCGTCGGCGACGTCCGCGGCGGTGCGGGCCGAGCGGGTCGAGGCGGGGCCGGCGGTGACGATCAACTACAACGGTGCGCTGACGTGGGGGCACGCGGAGAGCCGCCGGGGCGCGCCCATGGAGCACCTGCCGCTGGACCCCGAGACGCAGCAGAAGGCGGTCAGGGCCGCGCGCCAGGTGGACCCTCGGGTGATGGTGTGGATCGAGATCCTGGACAAGTGGTACACGGACAACGCGACGCCGGACTTCGGGGTGGAGCACGCGCACGAGACGGAGGGCATGCTGATCGGGACGGAGACGAGCAAGGCGCACCCCCCGGATTTCATCGGGCCTCTGGCGGCGTTCTTGCACGTGCCGGCGACGAAGGTGATGTTCCTCGGGCCTCCGTCGCGGCTGCGACCGGTGTTCGCGGAGGTGGAGTCGCGGTTCGCGAAGCGGGGGCTGTTGGCGTGCAAGGTGAGCGATGCGCACCTGTTCTCGGTGTGCCACGCGAGCGCGGACAAGGGGCTGGCGCTGCGCTCGCTGGCGCACCGGCTGGGCGTGCCGCGGGAGCGGGTGCTGGCGATGGGCGATGCGCCCAACGATGTTGGGATGCTGCGCTGGGCGGGGAAGGGGGTGGCGGTGGCGAACGCGTGGGACGAGGCGAAGGCGGCGGCGTCGGAGGTTGCGCCCGAGACAAACGATGAGTGCGCTGTGGCCGGGGTGCTGGGGAGGGAGGGGTTGGTGTGAGGGGGTTTGGTCTGCAATGAAAAACCCCGCGCGGTGCGGGGCAGGGGTGTTCGGATTGGCGTGGCCGAGGCCGGATCAATCCGGCGAGCCGGCGACCGCCTCCATCAGGCGTCGACGTCGGGCGGGCCTTCGACGTTGGCGGACTTGACCTTGCCGGCGACGGGCTTGATGCGGTAATCATAGTTGAGCGGGAAGTATTCATCGGCGCAGACTGCGGTGTTGCGCTTGACGCGGAGCACGCGGCCTCCCGCGTCGCTTCCGGCGCCGGAGGTGTACACGTCGGCGACGTAGTTCGACGAGACATCGGTCCAGGTGGAGCCGCCATACGGCCTGCGCTCGACGGTGACCGCGCCGGCGCCGCCGGAAGGAAGAGAGACTCGGCCATAGTGGCGGATGAGAGCCCACCGGTCGCGGTTGTCGTTGACGAGGCCGGCGCCGCCGGGACTGTCGGTGTTGCAGAGGATGGCGGAGTTGGGGCAGCCCGCCGGGGTGTAGGTGAAGGCCGAGCCGTTGACGGGCGCGGAGGATTCGCCGTGGAGCCCGAACTTCGCGAGGCCCGCGGCGCCGCCGCCGATGTCCGCGGCGAGGTTGGAGTAGGATGGCGTCGGGGAGAGTGTCACGCCGCCGACTGTGATTGCGCCGGACCAGGCGCCGGAGACATTCTGCTGGTTGATGATGATCTGGCCGGTCAGGCCGGCGGATGGGAGTGTTATTGTATTGCCGGAGGTGAAGGATCGGCCGACGCGGATGTCGCGGTCCATGGCCTGCGTGAGGGTGATGTTGGCGGCGAG
>CANJRL010000042.1 GCA_947476675.1 Phycisphaerales bacterium | reverse complement strand
GCTGGTGCGCAGGCGGGCCCGGATCGCGCCGGCGGAGCGGCTCGCGGACCCCGACGCCTTCACCGCCCGCATCGATGGCCGCCGGTTCCTCACGCCCCTGGCTGTGGTGCTGGTCGCCGTGCAATCGGTGGACGTGCTCTCGGGCCTGGACTCGATCCCCGCGGTGTTCGCGGTCACCCCCGATCCGTTCCTGGCCTTCACATCGAACGTGTTCGCGATGCTGGTGCTCCGCCACCTCTACTTCGCGGTGGTTGACCGGCTCTGGAGATTCCGGTATCTCAAGTTCGCGCTCTCGCTGATGCTCGGGTACTTCGGGGTGAAGATGGCGTTCCTGCGCAGCAGCCCGATCCCCGCCGAGGTCTCGCTGGCCATCATCGGCGTGATCATCCTCGCGGGGCTGATCGCCTCGTACCTCGACGATCGACGAGGCCGGGGCGCCGACGAGGCTCCGCTCGGCCCCGAGGTTGAGCGCGTCGCCCGGCTCACCGTCAGGCAGGCGTGGAAGGCGATCATCCTGGTCGTCGGCGGGACGCTGCTGCTGCTCAGCCCGGTCGTCGGCGCCCTTCCCGGACCCGGCGGGATCTTCGTCTTCTTCCTGGGCCTGGTCATCCTCGCCACCGAGTTTGTCTGGGCGGCGCAGATGCTCCGCTATGCCAAGGACCCCGTCGAAGCGCGGCGCCAGGCCGAGATCATCCTCGACCGCCCCGGCTGGCGCTGGGCCCTTCCCGCCCTGCGCCTCGCCGACTTCTTCGCGGGCATCGCCGTCCGGGTCTGGAACTTCACCCTGGGGCGCAGGTTCGGGACGTGGCGCTGGGCGCCCGACCATTCGCGCCCCGCGGAGAAGCCGACCCCGGGCGAGCGGCCCCAGGAGAGCAAGCCGGCCTGATCGAGGCCGGTGTCCGGTTGGCCGGCGCCGACCCGCCCGCCGCACGGCTATATTCCGCGCCCCGCCGAGGCTCTTCCCTCGCGCTCACGCCCGGAAGAGCCGCCACCGTCCCGGGAGCATCGCCCGACCGATGACCGACCTCCTCGCGCCCACCGTTCCCTTCCCCTCCCTGCTCGCGGCGGCGCACTCACTTCCGGCCGTGCTCGCCGATGCCGCCGCCTCCCTGAACCCGGCCGATCACTCGGCGAAGTTCTGGGCCTACGCCGGCTTCCTGGCGCTGGTCGTCGTGTTCCTCGCGCTCGACCTGGGTGTCTTCCACCGCACAGCGCACGAGGTGAAGTTCAAGGAAGCCCTGACGTGGTCGATCGTCTGGATCGCCTCGGCGCTGGTCTTCACCGTCTTCGTGTACTACGCCTACGACCGTCACCTGATGACACTGGGGCTCAACGTCCCGGTGCTCGGCAAGCCCGGCGAGGCCGCGACGGTCGGGGGCGCGGAGGCCGCCAAGCTCTTCCTCACCGGCTACCTCATCGAGAAGTCCCTCTCGATGGACAACGTCTTCGTCATCGCCCTGATCTTCGGCTACTTCGCCATCCCCAACAAGTATCAGCACCGCGTGCTCTTCTGGGGCATCGTCGGCGCCCTGCTGATGCGCGGCGTGATGATCGGCATCGGCGCGGGGCTCGTCGCCCGCTTCTCCTGGATCGTCTACGTCTTCGGCGGCTTCCTCATCTTGACCGCCCTCAAGATGCTCTTCATCAAGAGCGAGACCGACCCGTCCAGGAACCCCATCGTCCGGGTCGTCAAACGCCTCTACCCGGTCTCCGATTCCTTCGACGGCCAGAAGTTCTTCACCAGGATCGACGGCAGGCGCTACGCCACCCCCCTGCTGCTCGCACTGGTCATGGTCGAGTTCACCGACCTGATCTTCGCGGTGGACTCGATCCCCGCGATCTTCGCGATCACCGCCGACCCGTTCATCGTGTTCACGTCCAACATCTTCGCTATCCTGGGCCTGAGGGCGCTGTACTTCTGCCTCGCCGCGGCGATCCAGTCGTTCCAGTACCTCAAGACGGCGCTGATCGCGATCCTGCTGTTCGTGGGCGTGAAGATGATGATCGTCAGCGTGCTCCACATCCCGGCGCTGGTGTCGCTGGTCGTGGTCGTGGCGATGCTGGCCGCGGGGATCGCGGCGTCGATCGTCAAGAACCGGCGAGCCGCCGCACCGACGGCGCCCCCGACCGCGCGCTCCGGTAGCATGCCCGCTTCGTGATCCGTCTCCACGGTGCCTGGCTCCGACCGTCTCTCGCGGCGTGCATCGCCGTGGCTGCGCCGCGCGCCCCGGCGCAGCAGGACCTCGTGCCGCCGACCTCGACCGCCGAGCCGTTTCCGCCGCCCCCTCCCGATCGGGCGCCGACGCCGTCGCTGTTCCGCGGGCAGATCACCCTCATCACCCAGGGGCTGTTTCCGTTCCGCAGCCCGGCCGAGGGCCCCAGCACCCTCTCGGGCGACGGATCCCTGCGGCTCTCGCACACCTACACCGGCTATCTCGGCGTGCGCCCCGTGGATGGCGTTGAGATGTTCGTCAACCCCGAGATCGCCGCGGGCGACGGCGTCAGCGACGCGCGGGGGACCGCCGGCTTTTTCAACGGCGATGTCATCCGCAACCCCACGCTCGGCCAGCGTCCGTACCTCGCGCGGTACTTCCTGCGCTGGACGATCCCCACCGGCGACGGGGTGGAGACCGCCGAGGAAGGCGACAACGTCATCGCGGGGCCCCGGCCGAGCGAGCGGTTCGTGCTCACCGCCGGCAAGGTCGGGCTTCCGGACTTCTTCGACACGAACGCGTACGCCAACAACACCCGCACCCAGTTCATGAACTGGTCGCTGCTGAACCACGCCGCCTACGACTACGCCGCCGACACCCGGGGCTACACCGGCGGCATCGTCGCCGAGTGGATCACGCCCGACTGGGCGGTCCGCGCAGCCACGTTCCTGATGCCGGATGAGGCCAACGGCTCCCGCCTCGCCTGGGGCGTCCGCCGCAACCGGGGCGACAACGTGGAGTTCGAGCTCCGCCCGGCGCTGCTCGACGACGAACGCCGCACCGTCGTCCGCGTCACCGGCTTCCGCAACCTCGCCGCGATGGGCGATTACCGCGAATCGGTGGCGCTCGCCGGCGGCGGCGTCCCGGACATCACCGCCACGCGGCGCCCCGGCGCCGCCAAGTACGGAGGCGGCGTGGGCTTCGAGCAGCCCCTCGCCGACGATGGCGCCACGGGGCTCTTCGCCCGCATCGCCGCAAGCGACGGGCGCAAGGAGTCCTTCGCGTACACGGAGGCGGAGTTCAGTTTCTCCGCCGGCGCGCAGATCGCAGGGGTGCTCTGGGGCCGCCCCGACGATCGCATCGGGCTCGCGTACGCCCAGAACGAGCTCTCTCCGGCGCACCGCGACTATGTCCGCGCCGGGGGAGTCGGTTTCGTCCTCGGGGACGCCAACTTCAGTTCGTACGCGCCCGAGCGCCTCTTCGAGGCCTACTACGCGCTGGCGGCGTGGAGATTCGCCACCATCACCCTCGACTACCAGCTCCTCGCCAACCCGGGATTCAATGCCGATCGCGGGCCGGCGTCGGTGATCTCGTTCCGGCTGCACCTGGTGTTCTGAGCGACCGGGCGGACAACACGCCGCTCACAACTCCGGCGCAAACCCCCGCCGCATCGTGTTCTCGCAGCACGCCCGCGGCTCGACGAACTGCAGCAGGTACTGCCGCCCCCCGGCCTTGCTTCCCACCCCCGACATGCCGAAGCCGCCGAACGGCTGCCGCGCCACCAGCGCCCCCGTGATCCCCCGGTTCAGGTACAGGTTCCCCACGCGGAACTCGCGCCGCGCCCTCTCCAGGTGCGTCGGCTTGCGGCTGAACACTCCGCCCGTCAGTTTGTAGGGCGAGGCGTTTGCCAGCGCCAGCGCCTCGTCAAAGTCCTTCGCCCGGAGCACCGCGAGCACGGGGCCGAAGACCTCGTCCCGCGCGATCGCGTGCTCGGGCTTCACCTCCGTGAACACGTGCGGACCGACAAAGTGCCGGCCCGTCCGCTCCGCCAGGCCCTCGGGCACCGGCAGCGCCACCGCCAGGCGTGATTCCTTCTTCCCGATCTCGATGTACCGGCCGATCTTCGCCGCCGATTCCGCGTCGATCACCGGGCCGATGTCCGTCGCCGGGTCCGCCGGGTCGCCGATGGTCAGCGCCCTGGTCGCCTCCACGATGCGGTGCACGAAGGCCTCGTACGCCGACTCAACCACGATCACCCGCGAGCACGCCGAGCACTTCTGCCCCTGGAAGCCGAACGCCGACTGCCGCACCGCGACCACCGCCTCGTCAACATCCGCCGACGCGTCCACGATCACCGCGTTCTTCCCGCCCATCTCGCAGACCACCTTCTTGACGAAGGGCTGCTCCTCGGGCGTCTCCCCGGCGGCCTTGAGGATGTCGAGCCCCACCGCCTTCGACCCCGTGAACGCGATCACCGCCACCCGGGGGTCGCGCACCAGGGCCGCGCCCACCGTCTCGCCCGGTCCGGGCAACAATTGCACCGCGTCGCGCGGCGCCCCCGCCTCGTGCAGGATGTCGACCATGATCGATGCGATCGCCGGTGTCTGCTCCGCCGGCTTGACGACCGCGGTGTTGCCCGTGACCAGAGCCGCGGCGGTCATGCCGCAACAGATCGCCAGGGGAAAGTTCCACGGCGCGATCACCGCGCACACGCCGCGGGGCTGATGCCACTGCTCGTCGAACTCGCCGATGAACCGCCCGATGCGCTCTCGCTCGAAGAGCGGGACGGCCAGGCGGGCGTAGTACTCGCAGAAGTCGATGGCCTCGCAGGTGTCGGCGTCCGCCTCCTTCCACGTCTTCCCCGCCTCCTTGATCATCACCGCCGAGAGCGCATCGCGGCGCTCGCGCATGATCGCGGCGGCCCTGGTCAGCACCGAGGCCCGGGCCCGGGGGTCCGCGTCGCGCCACTCACGCTCGAACGCCGCCTGGGCGCGGCCAACGGCGGCCCTCGCGTCGTCCGCGGTCCGGTCGTTGGCGATGCGGGGGACGGTGGCCCGCCCGATCGCCGCGGCGAACGCCTGGCGCTGGGCCGCCCGGCTGAAATCGCGGAACGGCTCGTTGAAGAAGGGCCTCGCATCGCCCACGCCATCGACGGGCGGCGTCAGCGCGTGGCGCTCGGGGGCGATCGTGGCCAGGTCGGGCCGGGGCGCATCGACGCCGACGCCGTGCCGCGCGGGGGCGGCATGGGGCGAGGAGAGCAGCGCCTCGCTCGACGCGTTGTCCACGAACCCGGCCCGGAGCCACGATTCATTGCTGGTGTTCTCGAGCAGCCGCCGCACCAGATACGCCATCCCGGGGATCATCTCGCCCACGGGGACGTACTCGCGGATGCGCAGGCCCATCTCCGCCGCCGCGGCCTTCAGTTCGTCCGCCATGCCGTGGAGCATCTGGAGTTCGAGCGCGCTCTGCGGCAGGCCCCGCGCCTCCAGCGCCGCCAGCGCCGCCGCGATCGACCGCACGTTGTGCGAGCCCAGCGCCAGTTTCACGCCCCCCTCGCCCGCCTTTCGCGGCGCGGCGTCCAGGAAGATCGCCGCCATCCGCTCGAAGCACGCGTCGGTCTCGCGCTTGGTGTTCCACACCGGGGAGGGCCAGCCCATCTGCTCGGCGTTGATCGTCTCGTAGTCCCAGTACGCGCCCTTGACCAGCCGCACCGTGACCACGCGCCCGGTCCGCCTGGCCCACTCGCACACGCGCCGCGCGTCCGCGTCCCCGCTCTTGAGGTACGCCTGCATCGCCAGCCCGGCCTCGAAGGGCACGGCCTCGCAGCACCGCATCCAGAAGTCGATGGTGAAGTCCTTGAGCGCGAACTGCTCCATGTCGAAGTTGACGAAGACGCCCTTCTCGCGGGCCAGGTCCAGAATCGGCCTGATCCGCCGCGTCAGGTCCTCGGCCGCGGCCTCGCCCTTCATCGCGTCGCACTTCGGCGAGAGCGACGAGACCTTGATCGAGACGTTGACCCTCGGCACAGCGCCGAGGTGGTCGCGTTCGAGCCGCGCGTTCGCCGGCCAGGACGCCACCTTCTCCGGCAGGTTGCGCACCAGGTCCAGGTACTTGTCGCGGTAGGCGTCGGCCTCGGCGTGGCTCACGCACGCCTCGCCGAGGAGGTCGACGGAGAACGCGATGCCATCGTCCCAGTACTGCCGCAGGTTCTTGAGCGCGCTCGCCGCGTCCGTCCCGGCGATGAACTTGCCCGCCATCCCCTTGATCTGCGACGACATGGTCGAGGCCACGATGCCCTTGGCCAGCCCCCCTGCGCGGAGACCGATGTCCAGGCCCGGGGGCAGCGTCAGCCCGGGCTGCGACAGGTAGTCCGTGAGGTGCTCGTACACCGCGTCCGACGAGGTCAGCGTCGGGTACGCGTCAACGAAGCGGAAGAGTTGCACCTTGAACGCCTGGTCCTTCATGGACCAGTTCATGAGCTTGTCGGACCAGAACTTGGACGAGAGCACCCCGGCCTTGCTCTCGCGCGAGAGGCGCAGCATCTGCTCGCCGATCGCCCGGATCCGCCCCTCGTCGCCGAGCATCACCAGCGTGCCCTCGGAGGGCCCCCCTCCCGGGCTCGCGACACCGGGGGCGCCCAGCGGCGGGCCTCCGGGGGCGGGGCCGGGGCCGGGAGCCAGGGCGGCAACGGGGGCCGCGGGTCGAGCGGCGGAATCGGGCTTGGAGGAACCCTTGCGGGAGAACAGGGCCATGCGGCGGAACCTCGAAGGAGCGGGCGGAGCGGGATGGTAGCGGGAGGGGAAGGCATCAAGGCAGGCGGCATCGGGGCATCAAGGCTCCGCGTCCTGAAGAGACGCGACCGTCAGGGAGCGTTCCCGCGTCACCGAGTCCTCACTCGTGCTGCACCTAGCATTCCGCGCATGCCCTCGCGCCCGAAGGTCCTTGTCGCCATGTCCGGGGGTGTCGACTCCTCCGTCGCCGCGGCGCTGCTCCTGCGCCGGGGCTACGACGTGGTCGGATGCTTCATGCGCCTGGGCTCGCCGGGCGAATCGCTCGAAGGCCTGACCGCCCAGGAGCCGCCCGAGGCGTGCGCGACGATGAGCCTGAAGATCGGCCACCAGGGGTGCTGCTCGGTGGGCGATGCCGCCGATGCGCGGCTCGTCGCGGCCGAACTGGGGATCCCGTTCTACGTCTGCAACTTCAAGAAGGACTTTGCGCGGATCGTCGACTACTTCGTGGACGAGTACGCCCAGGGCCGCACGCCCAACCCCTGCGTGCGGTGCAACGACTGGCTCAAGTTCGGCAAACTCCACGAGTACGCCAGGACCATCGACGCCGGCTTTGTCGCCAGCGGGCACTACGCGAGAGTCGAGACGACCGCCGCCGGGGAGGCCAGATTGCTCCGCGGCGTCGACCACGCCAAGGACCAGTCCTACGTCCTCTTCGGCGCGTCCCGCTCGCGACTGCGCGAGATGCTTCTGCCCATCGGCGCCCTCGAGAAGCCCCGCGTCCGCGACCTGGCTCGCGAGTTCGGCCTGCCCGTCTTCGACAAGCCGGACTCGCAGGAAATCTGCTTCGTCCCCGACAACGACTACGCCGGGCTGGTGGAGCGCCGGCGCCCGGACCTGGCATCGTCGCGAGGGGCCATCGTCGATGCTTCGGGCAACGCCCTCGGCGAGCATCCGGGGCAGCACCGCTTCACCATCGGCCAGCGCCGCGGCGTGTCGGTCGCCCTCGGCTACCCCATCTACGTGACGGGCAGGGACGCCGCGAGAAACACCGTCACCGTCGGGACGCGCGACGACCTGATGGCCGCTGGCCTCGAGGCCCGCGAGGTGAACTGGCTGGTCGAGGAAGCGGCGTTCCGCGAGTGGCAGCCGTGCCGCGTGAAGATCCGCTCCAACGCCGAGCCGGTCCCCGCCGAGTGCCGCCTGGGCGATGATGGAGGGTCGCCGACGCTTGACATCCGCTTCGCGGAGGCCCAGTCGGCGGTCGCTCCCGGGCAGGCCGCGGTGTGCTATGGGTGGGACGAGCCCGACGTGGTGCTCGGGGGCGGGTGGATCGTCAGGGCGAGCAGGTCGCCCGAATGAGCAGCGCAGAGAAAAGCCCACGGGCCTGAGTGCGTGGGCCTTGGATGACAGAGAGAGCAGGATTCTCAGTTCAGCGCCGGTGTGGCGGGAGACTGGGCCGCCATCGCCGCCTGAGCCGCGGCCTCCGCAGCGGCCTTGGCGATCGCCTCCGGGTGCTCCTCGGGCTTCATCGTGCCCAGGAACTTGATCTCCAGCTCGAGGCGGATCTTCTCGAGCGCCTTGTTCTGGATCTGCCGGACGCGCTCCTTGGTGACGCCGATGATCTGGCCGACCTGCTCCAGGGTCATGGGCTTCTCGGGCGCGCCGTGCTCGATGCCGAAGCGCTGCTCGATGACCGTGCGCTCGATATCGCTCAGGTTGGCCCGGTTCTCGACGACGATGCGGCGCAGCTCCGCCGCCGCGTCGGTCTCGAACTCGCCCCGCTTGATCTCGAGGTGGTTGCTCTTCTCGAGTTTCGGGTCGAAGTCGGTGGGGAAGCGCTGGCGGTGCTTGCTGAGCTTCATGCCCTGGCGGCTGAAGGCCTTGAGGATGGCGCGGCAGGCGTAGGTTGAGAACTTGAACCCGCGCCCGCAGTCGAACTTGTCGACGGCGCGGAGCAGGGCCATGTTGCCCTCGCTGACCAGGTCGGCGAAGTCAACCTCGCTCATGCGGGTGCGCTTGGCCATGGCCAGCACCAGGGCCAGGTTGGTGTTCGCGATCTGCTCGCGGAGGCGCCCGGCCACGCTGTCCCAGCGCAGCATCTCCGCCACCTGCGCGGGGGTCGGCTGGCGGTCGTCGCTCTGCTCGATCGCCTGCTGGATCAGCCACACCTGGCGACGGGCGTAGTT
The DNA here is from genome assembly GCA_947476675.1 of Phycisphaerales bacterium. Lineage (GTDB taxonomy): Bacteria > Planctomycetota > Phycisphaerae > Phycisphaerales > UBA1924 > CANJRL01. The sequence continues at coordinate 11,724 of CANJRL010000042.1, read as the reverse complement.
CAACTGAAGGAACAGCACCCGCTCCTCGGCGGCGGTCAGGATCACCTGCTCGGCGCCGCGGACCTCCCGGGTGCGCGACGGCGACAGGTCGTCCATCACCGGGTGGTACCAGGAGGTGTCGGGCTTGCGGATGTCGGGGGCGTCGTCGTAGATCGCCTTCTCCGCGCCGTCCTTCACGAACTCCGGGGAGTCGATGAAATCCTGCTCATGGGTGAGCAGGTGCCGCAGCGTCCGCTCCTCGTCGCGGGTGAGACGCCGAGCCGTCACCCCCCTGGTCGCGCCCGTCGGCTTCACGCCCGCGACGTGGGCATCGACAGCGACAGCGCCGCGGCGGCGTGCCTGGTCCAAGGGAGAGACGCGATGGGAATGAGTGGTCGTATGCATTTCGATACCTGCATCCGGCGGCCATGGCCGGTGAGGCTCGGCTGCGGGTCAAACGCGGGCCGGCCGGGAGGAGGAGAGGAAGCCGGTCGTGGTCTCTCTCAGACGATCGACGGGCGGGGAGGTGTCACAGAAAAAAGCCGCGAAAAAGAAGTGCCCCCGGTCTGTCATGGGGGCGAGAAGAGGGGCGAAGCAACCGCCCTCCCCGAGCCCGGCCCACATGGTGGGCGGCGGTCACGGGCAGCGGACGGCGTTCAGGCAAGAATGTGTTCGTGGTCAGGAGGGATACGGACGAAGCGGGGAAAAAGTTCCCCGATTGGAACCAATCTAAAGGCATTCCGCGTTCGCACAATGGAGTCCCCGGGGTTTTTGTTCAAATCCTGCAAAATTCGTCCCAGAATGCCGCCTCGAACGAGCGCAACGGGGTCTTTCCCCCATGATTTCCACTCGTACTCCTCAGCGCCCCCGGAGGTTGCCAGAGTGCCGCAAATCCCACGCCCGGTCGCGGGGTCGATTTTCCGCGTCGGGGCCGTGGATATGGTGCCGGGCCCGTCACAGCGTTCATCGTCGGCCGCCGCCTTGGCGGTCCGTTCCTGGAAGGAGCCCCCCGTGCCGTTCAGCCTGCCCCCACTGCCCTATCCCAAGGACGCCCTCGAGCCCCATATCGACGCGGCCACCATGGAGATCCACCACGGCAAGCACCATAACGCCTATGTCACCAACGCCAATGCAGCCCTCGCCGGCACCCCCTGGGCCGACGCCGACCCCGTGAAGGTCATCCAGAGCCTGAGCCAGATCCCCGACGACAAACGCCCCGCAGTCCGCAACAACGCCGGCGGGCACGTCAACCACTCCATGTTCTGGACGCTCATGGCCCCCGCCGGGCATGGCGGCGGCGGCGCCCCCTCCGGCCCTCTCGCAACCGCGATCAACGCCGCCTTCGGCGCGTTCGACACGTTCAAGACCCAGTTCGCCGACGCCGCCGCGAAACGCTTCGGCTCGGGCTGGGCCTGGCTTGTCGTCGACGGCGGCTCGCTCAAGATCTGCTCCACAGCCAACCAGGACAACCCGCTGATGGGCCAGGCGATCGCCGGCTGCTCCGGGACGCCGATCCTCGGCCTCGATGTGTGGGAGCACGCGTACTACCTGAAGTACCAGAACCGCCGCCCCGACTATGTCGCGGCCTGGTGGAGCGTGGTCAACTGGTCGGCGGTCGCCGACCGCTTCGCCGCGGCGGGGCGCTGACCCCGGCGATCACCGACACCTCCCTCGCCCCGACAACGACGGTCACGCCATCGCCCAGCGCCCATCGGAACTCGCGCGGCTCGGTGTGGTCGTCCCGGATCGCGCGCAGCACCGCGGCCACCGCCCTGCGTCCGAGGCGGTCGCGCCCTCGGTGCGTCCCCGACAAGCGCATCGCCGCGGCCCTCAGCCCGGCGCCGAGCACGATGTCACGCTCCAGGCGCAGCCCCGCCCGCGGCCACCGGTCCGCGTCGCCGAACACCTCGGCGGCGCGGTCGCGGACGAGCCCGGCAGCGTCGCGGAGGAGATCCGCGGCCTCTGCGGCGCGCCGCGCCGAGCCGGGCCGGAGCGCGGCAAGATCGGCCAGCGGCCCGCTGCGCAGCGCGTTCCGCAGGCGGGCCGGGTCATCGTTGGCGCGGTCGTCCCGCCATCCCACCCCGGCGAACGCGCAGAGCGCACGGCAATCGGCCCGCGTCACCCGCAGCGCCGGCCTGATGAGCGTCACGTCGGAGGTGAGACGCCGCTCCGGCGCCACGCCCGACAAGCCCAGAGGCCCGGCCCCTCGGAGCAGGGCCATGACGACCGATTCGAGCTGATCGTCCGCGTGGTGCCCGGTCGCCACGAACCCGCAGCCGTGCCCCCGGGCCATCCGGGCGAGCGCGGCGTATCGCAGACGCCTCGCCGAGGCCTCCATGTTCTCCGAGGCCGGCGGCACGATCTCGGACTCCACGAACGCAAGCCCGAAAGCCGACGCGACGCATCGCACCGCGTCGCGGTCCGCGAGTTCCTCCTCCCGCGTCCTGAGTTCATGCACGATGTGGCCGACGACAACCCTCTCCGTCGCGGAGCGCAAGGCGAGCAGCACAGCCGTCGAATCCGCCCCTCCCGAGCAGGCGACGAGCGTCGGCGCCCCCCCGCCCCCGGTGAGCATCCGCCAACGCCGCACGATCTCCGCCGATGCGGGCCGCCGGCGCAGCGCCGCGCGGCCCTGCCCGCTGGCGAGCAGCGTTCGCGGCGGCGACGGCCCACCGCCGTCGGTCTGCCGGCTCCCGCCACTTCTGCGGCTCATGCCTCAAGGATACCGATGTAGCCGGGGCGGACGAGGGCCTTCGCCCCCGCCCGAAGGCAGGAGACAGCGGTGATCGCCACGGTGACGATGCTCGCGGAAGTGATCGGCCCCAGCGGCGGCGGCCTGGGCGACGCGGCGCCGCAGGCGCAAGCCCCGGGATCGTTCTTTGGAGCCGCCTCCGATTGGTCCCTGCTGATGCTGCTCGGCGGCGCGGCGCTGCTCGCGCTCTGGATCCTGGGCGGTCTCCGCGCCAGGGCGGCGCGGGCGGGGGACTCGCCGGCGCGTCGACTCGGCGGGGATGAAGCCCCACCCGCACGCCCCGAACTCGACCTCCTCGCCGCACGTCTCGCCGCGACGCTGGACCAGCGCGCCGAGCGGCTCGAGCGCCTCATCGCCGCCGCCGACGAGCGCCTGGCGGCCCTCGCCGAGTCCGCCGACATCCACACGCGCCCGGCCCCCTCCGTCGCGGCGCGGGTCGACGCCCCTCAGGCGGACAATGATGCCCTGGCGGCTCCGCGCCGCCGTGCTGCGCCGCGGTCTCGCGGCGGACGCGCAGCCGCCGTCCAGGCCGACCCGGTCACCTCGCGCATCTACTCCCTTGCCGACGAGGGCGGCAGCGCCGCCTCGATCGCCAGGGATGTCGGCGAGCCCATCGGCAAGGTGGAACTGATCCTGGCGCTCCGCGGGGCCTGATCGGCTCAGAACGGGCCGATCAGCGTGATCGCGCCGCCGCTCGTTGTCACCGTTGATTCCGGCCCCTCGCCGAACGACCTTCGGAAGGTCCGGAACGCCTCCTCGGCCCCCGTCGTCGGGGCGCCGGGCGTCATCACCACGACGCCCCCGTCCGAGGACGCCGACAGCGAGCCCCGGAGTGCTCGCGACAACGCGAGCATGACCGCCGCGTTGCTGGTCTCGATCCGTACGGGCCCGGCCGAGCCGTCGTCGAGCCGAACCGACACGCTGGCGTTGCTCGTGACCGCCTCCACCGAGCCCGCGACGCTCTCGAGGACGATCGGCGCGTTCGCCGTCCGCGCAACGACCGGGCCGGAAACGCCGGTCATCTGAATCCCGCCGTTGCTGGTGGTCGCCGTCACCGAGCCCTCGATGTTGAAGACGGTGATCTCGCCCGACTCCGACGCGATCGTGACCGGCGCCGCGGCGTCGTTCACCGTCACCGGCGCTCTCCCGGTGCGGATCTCCACCGCGACGCCCCGGGGCAACGCGACCTCGAAGGACGAGAAGTCCCCCGTCTCCGAGGGCGACGCGAACTCGATGCGGAGCGTGCGTGCGCCGCCCTCGGCCTCGGTCAGCACGGCCCTGGCCGACGACGCCCGCTCGCGCGTCATCGCCGCCGCTTCCGCCCGCACCTGCACGTTCTCATCGAACGCGGGCATCACCACCACCGGGCCGGCGGCCTCGATGCGCAGGCGCTCGCCGGGCCTCATGGGCGCTTCCAATGACAGGGCCTGCGCGTGCAGCCGAGGTCGCCGCGGCCGCGTCGCAGTCTGCCGCCCCTCGGTCCTTGCCTTGAGCGCGGCGTCCGTCTCGGCCGCGGCCTGCTCGGCGGTGCGTCCCGACGCCATCCGCACCGACCCTCGCTCCGGCTCGGCCACCGAAGCCGGCGTAGCTGGCTCGCGCGACGGCGCGGGGGCAGTCGCAGTCTCCCGGGCGCACCCGGAACACACCAGCGAGAACACGATGGCCAATCGAAGCGACGCGCTCATGAACCGAGTGTAGAACCGCCGACTCGCGGGGCTACTTCGGCGCCCGGATCGTCACGCTGCCGTTCGACGTCGACACTCTCGACTTCTCGCCGCCGGCCCCGATGACCCGCGTCAGCGAGTCGCGCGAGCGCACCTCGCCCTTTCCGTCGTCGAAGCGGACCGAGCCGTTCGACGTGCTGGCCGAGATCTCCCCCGCGAACGATGCCGGCAGTTCGACGCTCACCGAGGCGTTGGAGGTGACCGCCCGGAACGGGCCGCCGCCCTCCGGCACCCGGATCTCGATCGAACCGTTGGACGACTCGAGGTCGGCGCGGCCCCTGACGCCGCGCACATCGATCGCGCCGTTCGAGGTGCGCGCCTTGGCGTCCCCGGCGGCATCCTCGATCACGATCTTCCCGTTCGAGGCCCGCGCCTCAACCGGCCCGGCAACGCGCATCGCCCGCACCGCGCCGTTCGACGTGCGCAGGTCGGCCGACGTGCCGACATCCTCGACCCGCACCGCGCCATTGGACGTCTCCGCCTTCACCGCCGACGCGTCGGGCACGCGCACCGTGAGGCTTGCGCCCTCATTGCTGAGCCGCTTCCCCCCGGGCCAGTCAACCCAGACCTTCAGTTCGCCGCTGGAGCGCTCCGCACGGAGCACCACCTGCCCCAGCCTCGCATCGTCCTTCGCCCGGATCTCGGCGCTCACTTCCACCTGCGGGCCGCCCCCTCTGATCACCTCGATCGAGCCGTTGCCCGACTCCACGCTCACCGGCGATCCCGCGGCGTGCGCGATCTCCAGCGTTGCGTTCCGCTTGACCGTGCTCCCTCCCCAAGAATCCTCCCGCATGTTCGCGGTCTCGGACCCGTTGACGATCACGCATCCGGGCAGGGCGAAGCACAGCGCCGCGAAGGCGGCGGGCACGAGGCGTCTGGGCATGAGCATTGGCATGAGCATGGGCATGGGTTCGTTTCCGCAGGTGGGGGGTCCGGACGCCGCCGCGGCGCCGGAGGTGGAGTTCGGGATTCACTCCCGCCGATTTCGAGGCAGTATCTCCCAAGACGCGCGAGCGAGCGCAGCCCCTACACTCCGCCGCTCGCCGATCGCCCCGCCGGAGACAGACCCCATGCCCACGTCTCGATTCACCGCCGCCCTCGTTCTGTGCCTGTTCGGAAGCGCCGCCTTCGCCGCCGGCGACGCCAAGCCGGTCAACACCGTGTGCCCGGTGATGCTCGAAGAGATCGACCCTTCCGACGCCCGGATCGTCGAGTTCAACGGCGAGCAGCTAGCCCTGTGCTGCGCGCGCTGCGCCAGCAAGTGGAAATCCATGACCGACGACCAGCGCACCGCGGCTCTGGCCAAGGCCATGAGCCCCGATGCCGCGAAGCAGGAAGACCGCCACGGGAACGACGCCGCCGCCGCCCCGGTCGGCCCCTTCAACGAGACCTGCCCCATCACCGGCAAGCCCGCGAAGGCGGGCGCCGGGGCCCCGTCCCGCGTCATCGACGGGGTCACCGTGGCCTTCGCCGATGCCGATGCAGCCGCGAAGTGGGACGCGCTCGACCGCGTCGACCGCCTCTCCGCGCTGACCAGGGTCGCCGACTTCGGCCCCGTCAACGACATGTGCCCGATCGGCAACGAGAAGATCGACCCGGCGCTGCTCACGCCCGAGACCATGATGCGCTACAAGGGCCGCACGCTCGCGTTCTGCTGCCCATCCTGCCCCGCCGGCTTCCGCAAGTGGAGCGAGGACAAGAAGGACGCGTTCGTCGCGCAGTACCTCGGCAGGAAGCCGGTGAACACCGTCTGCCCGGTCGCGCAGCACGAGATCAACGCCGCCGGCGGCACGTTCCCCTTCCTCGGCTCGACCGTGGAACTCTGCTGCCCCGACTGTGTTCCCGCCTGGCTCAAGTGGGACAACGAGAAGCGCGCCGCGGAACTTGCCAAGGCGATGCAGGCCGAAGGCAGGTAGCCGCCTCAGTCGCGGCGCACCGCCGCGTCGTCCGCTGGGGCCTCGCCGATCGCCCTGAACGCCGCGATCACCCGGTCCCGCGCTCTCGCGTGGTCGACGATCGGCTCGGGATAGTCGATCCGCGTGCGCAGCAGCATCGGCAGCGCCGAGGGGTCGTGGATGTCGTCATCGCTCAGGTCCGCCAACTCCGGCACGTACCGGCGGATGAACGCGCCCCCCGGGTCGAACTTCCGCGACTGGCTGAAGGGGTTGAACACGCGGAAGTACGGCGCCGCATCCGCACCCGTCCCCGCGCTCCACTGCCAGCCGCCGTTGTTGTTGGCCAGGTCGCCATCGATCAGACGACGCATGAAATGCCGCTCGCCCAGCCGCCAGTCCAGGAACAGGTCCTTCGCAAGGAACATCGCGGCGATCATGCGCAGGCGGTTGTGCATCCAGCCGGTCTGCGCCAATTGCCGCATCGCCGCGTCGACGATCGGGTATCCCGTGCGCCCCTGCGCCCACGCCTCGAGGTGCGCCGGGTTCTCCGCCCACCGGATGCGCTCGGTCGCCGGCTTGAACGCCCGGCCCATGCACACGCGCGGGAAGCCGACCAGCATGTGCTTGTAGAACTCGCGCCACACCAACTCGGAGATGAAGTGCGCCGCGCCCGGGTCCCCGGCGTCGAGCCTGCCTTCGTTCACCTCCAGCGCCGCCCGCAGGCACACCCGGGGAGAGACCGCCCCGATCGCCAGGTAGGGCGAGAGGCGGCTGGTCGAATCCTCCCCCGGGAAATCGCGCCGCTCCTTGTACCGCGAGATCGGCCCGGCGCAGAACCACCGCAGCCGCGCCAGCGCCGCATCCTCCCCGGCCGGCCACAGCGCAGGATCGACGCTCGACTCAAAGCCCTCGACCCGCGCAGGGATCTCGCTCGCGCGAACCCCGGTCTCCGCCTGAGGCCTCAGCCCCGGCGCAACCGCGCCGCCCCCCTGCTCCGTCAGCACGCGATAGAACGCCTTCTTGAACGGCGTGAACACCGTGAAGAACGCCCCCGTTCCCGTCCGCACGCTCCCCGGAGGCAGGATGCACTGATCCTCGCACACCTCGAACCGCACCCCAGCCGCGCGCAGCGCCTCGCCCGCCCGCTCGTCGCGCCGCGCCTCGTTCACCTCGTATTCCCGGTTCGCGTACACCGCGTCGCAACCGTGCTCGCGGCACAGCGAGGCGATGATCCCGGGGATCTCCGCCCTCCGCGGCGCCGGCGCAATGAGCAGCGGGATCTTCAGCCGCGCCAGCGACGCCGACAGCGCCCGCAGCGTGCGCAGCGCGAAGTCCACCTTGACCGCGGCCCAGTCGTGCTCCGCCCACTCCTGCGTCGAGAGCAGGAACACCGCGAGCACCCCCCGATCGGCGCCCGCGCACGCCCGGCGCAGCGCCGTGTTGTCCGCGACCCGCAGATCGGTCCGGAACCAGACCAGCGACCTCACGATGGCCTCCCCGCGCCGCCCGACGTTATCTCCCCGATCCCGAACGATCGCCTCCGCTCCGCCGCCGTCGCCGTGATGCGCACGCGCTCCTCCTTCGCCATCGCCCGCGCTTGGCGGACGGGCAGCGCCATTCTCGGGTTGCGCTCGAACGTCTTCTCGTGCCTGATGATGAAGTCCCAATAGAAATTGCTGAACGGGCAGGCCCCCTCCCCCGAACGCCGATCCGGGCGGTAGCGGCAGCCGTCGCAATAGTTGCTCATCCGCTTGATGTACGCCCCGCCCGCCGCGTAGGGCTTGCTTCCCATCACGCCCCCGTCCGCGTGCTGCGACATCCCCAAGGTGTTCGGCAGCGTCACCCACTCCACCGCGTCGGCGTACATGCCCAGGAACCAGTCCGAGATCGCCCGGGGGTGCACGCCCGCGATCAGAGCGAAGTTCCCGACCACCATCAGCCGCTGGATGTGGTGCCCGTACGCGCTCTCCATCACCTCACCCAGGCAGGCGCGCAAACACGCCATGTCCGTGTCCCCCGACCAGTAGAACGCCGGCAGCGCGCCGCGCTGCCCGAGGTGGTTCCGCTCCGCGTACCCCGGGCCCTCGCGCCAGTACACGCCGCGCACGAACTCTCGCCACCCGATGATCTGACGCACGAAGCCCTCGACCGATTGCAGCGGCGCCTTGCCCTGCTCGTACGCCCTCAGCGCGGCGTCGACACACTCCCCGGGCTTGAGCAGTTTCAGCCCCAGGGGGATCGAAAGCGCCGAGTGGTACAGGAACGGCTCCCCCGCCCACATCGCGTCCTCGTGACGCCCGAACCCCGCCAGCCGGTGCTCCACAAAGTGCGCCAGACACTCCAGCGACTGACCCCGCGTCACCGGCCAGCCGAAACGCTCCATCCGGCCCGGCAGGCCCGGGAGCAGACGCTCCACATCGCCCATCACGGCGCGGGTGATTTCATCAGGTTCGAACGTCGGCGGCCTGGGCGGCGCCGGGCTCGGGCCGCGCCTCCCGAACGACGCCCGGTTCTCCTTGTCGAAGTTCCACTCGCCGCCCACCGGCCCGCCGGCGCCGTCCATCAGGATGTTCAGCGCCGCCCGTTGCCTGCGGTAGAAGTGCTCCATCCTCCCCCCGCGCGACGACCGCGCCGCGAACTGCTCCGGCGTCGTCAGGAACGACGCATCGTCGAGCAGCCGAACCGCCGCGCCCAGCCCGCGCCACGACTCCGCCGCCGCGCACAGCCGGTGCTCGCCGGGACGCACGAGCACGATCTCGCGCGGCCCGAGCGACGCGGCAGCCCGCCGCACCTCGCCGTCGATCGTGTGCGTGTTCCCGGGGTCGCCCAGCCCCACGTACCGCACCCGAAGCCCCCGCGACTCCAGGTCCCGGGCAAAGTGCCGCATCGCGGACAGGAACAGCACCGTCCGCTGCCGGTGGCTCGGCACGTGCGTCGATTCCTCACGCACCTCCATCATCAGCACCGTGTCGCGGCCCGCGTCCAGCCCCTCGAGCGCTGGAGACTCGGGGTCCAATTGATCGCCGAGCACCACCGCAAGCCGCCCGCTCACCGCGCCCCTCCCCCCGCCCGGGCCGCGAGCCACAGCAGCGCCACCGCCGCGACGCCGCGCACCGTCCACGCGACCGTCCGCGCCCAGTTGGTCAGCACCAGCCGACGCACCACCGGCGCCCCGCCCCCCTTCGCGATCCGGTCGTGCAAGGGCACCTGCACGCCCCACGTCGAGCCCCAGATGATCCCGAGCATCCCGGCGCCCAGCCAGATCAGCGCCCGCCCCCGATCGCCCAGCCCGGGAGGCGGGTCGAACACCAGCCACGCCGCCGTCACCAGTTCCACCCCCATCGCCGCGGCGACCAGCGGCGTCGTCCGCGCCATGTGCCCGCGCTCATACTCCCCCAGCGCCGCCCCCGGAACCTTCGCCATCAGCGGGTAGTGCACCGCCTGCACAAACCAGATCAGCCCGGTCATGAACACCGTTGCCGCGGCGTGCATACAGACGACCAGGGCGCTCACCGCCCGCCCGACCCGGCCCGCTCGCGGACCAGCCCGTCCAGTTCCAGCATCGCCGTGGGCGAGAACCCCTGATCCCAGAACCAGATCACCCTGCCCGTGCCGTCGAGCAGCGCCAACCGGCTGTTCTGCCTCCGCTCATTCCCCGTGAACCGCACGATCTTCTCCGCGCCCCCGTACACCGTGATCACCCCGCCCCACAGGTCCCTCGGGATGCCCGCCCGCATCCCGTCGTCGATCATCCCGCCCATCACCGCGGCGCCGAGCCCGGGGATCGTCGGCAGTTCATAGAACGCCACCGGCGTCTTCATCTGCAGGATGCCGAGCATCCACCGGTCGATGTCGAACTGCGTGTCCTGGTCGTAGCCGATGAGCAGCAGCACGTCCTTCCCGGCCATGTCCTCGGGGATGCGCCACTGCTTCTTGTCCAGACCCTCCCCGGGAACGCTGGGGAAGACCTCCCCCACCGGGGACCGATTGGCGACCTTCTGGCCGCAACCGCCAAGCAGCGCGAGGGACGAAACCCCGGCGAGAAGCGCCGCGAGAATCGACGCAGAGCGACGCAGATTCGTGGTCATACTCGCCTCTTTCGTCAGATGTTGCCGAACGGATGCACAACCCACCGCCGCCCGGGAGTGGCCTCGAGGGACTTTCGAGACAAGAGCGCTCACGGTACACTTCTGCCAGATCTGGAGAGTACTCCGTGTTTCTGATCTCCCCTTGCCTCCTGCTCTACGCGATGGCGGCCCAAGCCCAGCAGCCCGTTCTGATCGCGTCGGATCCAACCCCTGCCTTCACTGAAGAACAGTTGAGCACACTTCTCACTGCGGCGGTGCGTGACGGCGTCTGGGAGGACGTGGCAAAGTGCGTCGTGGCGCGGTGGGGTGAAACGCCGTTTTCAGAAATGCCGGACGTTTTTCCGCCTCGCCCAAGCCATCTCCTGCGGGTCGCGACCGACTCCGCACTTGAACACTGCCCGCGCCTCCGTTTTGACCTCGGATCGGTTCGCGACGGCCTCACGGCGAAGATCGTTCGAAACGCCGCCTCGCTTGGCCAGGTGTGCACATGGCTCGATCTCAACCTGATCTTGGGGGACGCCGATGGCCTCGTCGTTGACTGGTTCGACAAGCAGAAGTCTGCTCCCTCGCAGCTGAAAGACTTGCAGACGCTCAGGGAAGTATTGGATCCGCTGCTCAGGCGTCGCGGCAGATGGACGGACCTTCCTCTGCTTTACGAGAATCCTGCTGAGGCTGTTCGGTTGATGCTTTCGCCGCCGCCGGGTATGACCGACAAGGCTGTGTTCGAGAAGATCCTGAATGGACAAGTAGACTCGGCGCCGGGCGACGCTGCAGCCGAGTTGAACGACGGCTTTGCGCGGGCAATCATTCGCAGCGCGTGCGAGCTTTACGCCGGCCTTCTCGCGGCTCATCGAAATGACGAGGCTTCGGAGGCCGCCTCCATCATTCGTCGCGCCTGCGGCGACAAGAACGGAAGAGTCGTCATGATCCATGCCGCTATCGAGGCGCGAGCGGTGATTGCTGCCCACCTGGAATGGCTGGACAACGCCGTCGTGGAAGACCCTTCTCTCGTTAGTTTGCGAGAGCAGGCGCACAAGGTGTTTCAGCAACAAGACACAGAGGACGATCTCTTGGCACGTTGATTTTGCAAGTAGCGTTCGGTCATAACTGGAGAGGCGACGTGGTGAGCGTCCTCAGCGACACCGGCAGGCAGAGTCTCGCGGTGCGGTACAGCGTCTACGGCGTGCCCTTCGGCATCCCGGCCGGCGACCTCAACGCCGACGGGGCGGTGGACTTCACCGATTCGAACCAGATCGCCTCGTGGATCGCCGGCTCCATCTACGACG
>CANJRL010000041.1 GCA_947476675.1 Phycisphaerales bacterium | reverse complement strand
GGCAGGCGGCCATAGGGGCTCAGAGCTGCGTGCCGCGCTTGGACGCGCCGTCGCGCTCGTAGGTGAAGAAGAGCCGCGCGACCTCGAGCCCGAGCCGCTTGGCCAGGGCGTCCTCCGCCTTGGCCCGCTCGCCGAGCGTTTCGGGCGCCTGGGTCCCCGCCGCGGCGGTGTACATGATCGGCTTGCCCAGGGACTCCGGCGGCCAGATCCTCCTGTTGCTCGCGGTGTCGAACACCTTGACGTACGCGACGGCGAAGGGCTGGTTGCCGGCCCCGACCCCGTCGCGCGAGAGCGTGAATTTCTCGACATTCACGTAGACCACGACGTCGGCGCCCACGGTGCGGCCGACCTCCACGACGCTCAGGGGCTCGCCGCGCTTCTCCTGGGTGACCGCGGCGATCGCGGCGGCGGATGGGATCACCAGTTCCGCCTTCAGCGCCTTCTCCGCCAGCAGCGTCTCCTCGGCGGTCTGCCCGATGACCCGCCGCAGGCCTTTGCGCGGCATGGTCCCCGATCGGTCGTCGACGAAGACCACCACCTTCTTCGTATCGTCGAGCTCGAACTGCCTCTCGACCTTGGGAGGCCCCTCGATGACGTACGCCGCCGCGGCCATGTAATCGCACCCCGGCATCGCGGCAACGCAGAGGCCCGCGGCGCCTGCCGCGAGCGGGAGCAACAACCGACCGAGATGGTCTCTCGCGTGCGCCATGGCGTCCTCAGTACGTGGGGTAGTACGGCTCCTGATGCTCGTAGAACGGCCAGACCAGACGGTCGACGAACCGCGTCTGCAGGCGCTCGGCGACGGTGGCCTCGGGGATGTCCTGAGGGGTGGAGCCCTTCTTGTCGGGGAAGGTCACGTTGACCTGCTTGCGGAACGCGAACTCGTCGGGGATGGGGCCGTCGCGCTCGAACACGCCCAGCGTCCCCGAGGCCAGCCCGTCCCACAGGTACTGGTTGCCCGCTTCGTGGAACCGGAACTCCAGCACCTCGATGACCACCAGCCGGTCCACGCCCAGCGCCTTGGCGATCTCGGCGTTGCTCATCGCCTTCCATCGCGGCGTGTTCGCGAGCCAGGCGACCATTACCTCGGGAGGGACGTACCCCGAGGCCTGGGTGTTGGCGCGGATGCGCTCCGAGATCGCCACGGTGAGCCCGGGGAGCAGGCCCGGTTTGTCGGCCTGGATGATCCGATCCGCGGTCACCAGCACGGCGAACGACTTGCCGTCGAAGCCGAGGTACTCAGGCTCGACCGCGTGCGTCGCCCCTCGCTTGTAGGACTCGGCCATCGCCCCGACGGCGCCGAAGATCTGGCAGCCTCCGGCGCCCAGGGCCGCCGCCGCCCCCGCGATTGCGGCGGCCGCCGCCCGATGCCGCTGGATGATGCCACTCCGACGCTTCACGCGCGAACCTCCAGGCCGATTCCCCGGCCATGCCTTGACGCTCCCCGCGGCGCACTCTCTATCCTATAGCCGACCGGGGCGAGCGGCCGTCAGCCCGGCCAGACGGCAATCTTGTACGCCCAGGCGGCCAGCCCGGCTCCAGCAATCCACCACAGGCTGCGCACGGTCAGCAGGCCCAGCATCCTCTCGCCGAGGCTCGAGCCGGTCGCCGCGATGTAGAGGCACACCCAGAATGTCGCGGCCAGCAGGACCGCGATCAGCGCCCCGGCGGGCTGGGTCGCGAACGCCTCGAGTGGGCGGGCGTGGGCGGCAAGGCAGACGGCGGTGGTCATGCCGCAGGTCGGGCAGGGGTAGCCGAGGAGCACGGCCCACCCGCACGGCGGCAGGCCGAGTTGCGTGTGCGTGCCGTGGCCGGCGCGATCGGGCTGGAGCGATGCGCCGACGACCAGCACAGCGAGGCTCGCGATCGCAAGGGCGAGCGCGCCGAGGCGATGACCGCGGCTCCGCGAGGCGAGGACGGGGGCCTGCGCAGCGGGGGAGAGCATGCCGGCAGTCTAGCGCGGGGCGGTCACGCCGAGAGCCGCGCGTCGCGTGGCGAGTCGCGGCGATCAACGATGACCTGCGAGCCGCCGTCGCTGGGCCTTGCCGCGCGTCGGAGCTGATCGGCGAGCCGGTGCAGCTCTCCCACGGAGGCGACGCGCTGGAACGCGTCGGGGATCACCAGCACGCGCAGCGAGGGCGCTGTGCGTGCGGGGCCCGCGTCGGCGCTCACCGTGCGGACCCGCGTCCGCTCGAACTGGAGGAGCAACTCCTCGATGACGGCCGAGACGCGGCCCGCGGGCGCGAGGGCGAGGAACCGGTCGTCTCCCAGGTGCCAGGCCCGGCCGTCCGTCTGGTCGGGGCGCACGACGGATTCGACCACGGCGGCGACCTGCTGGATCAGCACGTCGCCCATCTCGTAGCCCGCGTCGTGGTTGTACGAGGTCAGGCCGCGCACGTCGACAAACAGCACGTCGCCGGGAAGACGGCCGGCGATCATCCGGTTGATCTGCTGATCGCAGACGGCGCGGTCGGGAAGGCCGGTGAGCGGCGCGGTGTGCCCGCCCGCGCCAAGCGGGCCGGTGCTGACGGCGCGGAGCACGTCGCGGACCGGCGCCATGCCGACCACCTCGCCGTCCTTGGTGATGAGCACGGGCTCGGCGAAGGTCTCGTCATCGCGGGCCACGATGGCGGCGATGACGTCGCCGAGGGGCGTGTCGAAGTCGACGGCGGTGGCGCCCTCGGGGGGCGCGTCCCGGACCGGCAGGGAGGGGGTCTCCAGCGCCGCGCGCTGCAGCCGCTCCCGGTTGAGCCAGCCGAGGCAGCGTCGGCCCGACACGACGGCGATTCCGGGGTTGTGCACGTCGGCGAGCGCGGGGCGCGCCGCCTCCGCGGCGGGCGTCTCCGCATCGACGGTCATGCAGGCGCGGAGGACATCGGAGACCGGCCTGCGCCGGGGCTCGCGGAGGCGGACGCGCTCGCGCAGGCCGGCGCGCTCGCGGATCCACGCCGCGATGTCGGGGGAGACCGTCTGGTCTCGGGCCCCGGGCTTGCCCAGCAGGTACCCCTGGCCGAGCACCACACCCAGATCGATGAGCGCGCCCAGTTCCTCCACGCGCTCGATTCCCTCGGCGACCAGGCTCGCCCCGCCCAGCCGGGCGAAGTGCACGAAGAAGCGGATGAGATTCTGCCGGTATGGGTCCTGGTCGAGGTGGTCGACGAGCTCGCGGTCGAGCTTCAGCCAGTGGGGCCTCAGGGCCATGATCCGGTTCAGGCCGCTCGAGCCCGCGCCCACGTCGTCGACGGCGATCTGGAAGCCCGCGGCCTTGAGCGCGTCGACGTTGCGCGAAAGCCCGTCGATGAATCGTGTCTCCGCGCGCTCGGTGATCTCGAGCACGACCCGCTGGGGGCTCAGACCCTCGGTGCGCCGCACCGCCCCGATCACGGAGTCGGGGAAGCGGTCGTCCGCGAAGACAACGGGGGTGGAGTTGAAGGTCACCTGCACGCCCGAGGGCCACCCGGCCGCGGCGGTCAGGACGGCGGCGCGGGTCGCCTCTTCGAGCGACCAGAGCTCGCCCGAGGCCTCGGCCTGCTCGAACATCGCGATGACGTTGGGGAACCCAGAGCCGGGCAAGGGACGGGCCAGGCTCTCGAATGCGGCAAGCGCGCCGGTGCTGAGGTCGACGATCGGCTGGAAGACCGCCCCGATCAGGCCTCGCGCGACCGCCGCCGCGATCGAGGGGCGCACCGGAGGCGCCGGTCGCCCGGCGGGCCCAAGCGATGAAACGGGGATGGTTTCCAAGGGCGGATTGCGCTCCACACGTGGTCCGAGAATGCGCGGCAGCGCACCGGGGCCGTGAGTGGATATCGGCACACGCCAGCCCCGCCTTGGGCCGGGCGCGGCGAAACGGGCGCGTGCCGGTCCGGCGGGGCGCGAACCGTCCCCCGCCTCACGGCGGCGCGGCCGTGACACTCAATCGAAGCGGAAAACACCCTTTCGGTACGCATACACGTACGCGATCACCGTCGTCAGGAGGAAGAAGAGCACGCGTCCGAGAAACAGCAGCCCCTCGTCGGTCTTGGCGCCCAGTTGGGCGAAGGTCGAGGCCCAGGGGTACAGGAAGATGATCTCGACGTCGAACACCAGGAAGGTCATCGCGAGGATGTAGAAGCGGACGTTGAACCGCTTGCGCGATGAAGTCAGGGGGTTCATGCCCGACTCGTAGGAGATGCCCTTCACCGGCCCCTCGCGCCCGGGCCCGATGATCCGGGTCGCGACCATGTTCCCCAGCGCGAAAAGGATCGCCATCACCATCAGCACCGCGATGGGGGCGTACGACGAGAGTTCCACGACGCCGATCGTGAGCATCGGCCGAGTTTATCGCGGAGGGCCGGGCGCCGCTGGCTCGGGCTCCGAAGGCGGCGGCGCCGGCGCCTCCTCGGCCGGAGTCGGCGCCACCGAGGGATCGACAAACGGCGGAGGGCCGGGCTTGGCGGGGACCGATTCGGAGTCCTCGGGGGGGCCGGGGTAGGGCCAGTTCGCCGGCTGGGTCTGCGTGTCCGCGGGCCGCGCTGACCCGCCGACTCTGGGGTCGAAGGGCTCCCACGAGGTGCGCGTGGCGCCGAGAAGCGTGCCGGTGGCGAAGGCGAGGTCGACCTGGAAGACCTGGTAGTCGAGCAGGGCGCGGATCTCGGCGAGTTGTGAGTCCGCGAGGCGCGCCGAGGCGTCGAGCACCTCGGTGCTGGTCCGGGCGCCGACGTCGAACTGGCGCCTCTCGGCGTCGAGCGTGCGCCCGTTCAGCAGCGCAGATTGCCGCGCCGCGAGGATGCGCTGCCACCCGGCCTCGATCGCGTCGACGGCGTTGAGGACCTCCTGCCTGATCGATTGGCGCCGCGCCTCGCGGGTTCCGAGGCGCTGGAGGCGCTGCAGGACGGCGCGCTGGACCCGGGCCCTGGCTTCCTCGTTGCCGAGGGGAAACTCGGCGCGGAGGCCGAAGACGTGGTCGTTGAAATCGCCCTCGCCCCACAGGTCGACCGCGCGGTTGAGCGTCCCGCCCAGCCCGTTGCGCCTGTAGGTGTAGTCGAAGGTGAACAGGGGCAGCGCCTGGTTGCGCTGGAACGCGATGGTGCTCTCGTCCTGCGCCAGGCGGAGCTCGAGTTCGAGCAGTTCCATGCGGCTCTCGAGGGCCTGCTCCGCGAGATCGACCCCGCTCAACTCGTACCGCACCGGGTCGGGCAGCGACGTGGGCACGAGGATGGCCTTGGAGTCGACGTCGAGCCCCTTGACGTTGACCAGCCTCTTGAACTCGCGCTGCCGCTGGCGCAGGTCGTTCTCCGCGATGATGATCTGCTCGAGCTGCGACGCGACTCCAGCCTGGGCCCGGGTGACCTCGACCTCGGGGCGCTGGCCCGCGGCGACCAGGCGCTTGGCCCGCTCCAGCTGCTCCGCGGCCAGTTCGTACTGGAGCTGCCGGACTTTGAGCGCTTCGGCCGAGGCGTAGAGCACCCAATACGCCCGCTCCACGGCCGCCAACTGCCGGATGACCTCGAGCTTGGTCCGGGCCAGGCTGACCTGCCGGTCGAGCGCCGCGATGCGGATGCCGTAGGTCGAGGCCCGTCGCCCCGCGCCGCGGAGCAGGGGCTGGGTGATCGAGAACTGGATGTCCGACGTCACCGAAGGGTTGAGCGTGCTGAACTGGTTGTTGGTGACCAGCCGGTCGGTGGGGAACGAGACGGTGGCCGTCCCGCCGGTGCGCAGGGGGATGCGCACGCCCGGCTCCACGGAGAGGTCGTTCACCTGGGACCCCGCGAGTTCCGACGCGGTGGGCTGCTTCAGCGAGGAGTAGCGGAAGTTGGTGAAGAACACCTGATCGAAGCGGCCCTCCTCGACGGTCACCGACTCGTTGGCGATCTCCGGGTCGATCAGCGTCGCGCGGAGATCGAGATTGTTCTCGAGCATCCAGGCCCGGGCCTGCTCGAGGGTGAGCTCGACGCGCTCGGCGTTCTTCAGCAGGTTGGGGGGCTCGCGGAGCGGCGCGTCGGGCCGGTCGCTCGTGCGGTTGGGCGAGAGGTCGAGCCCCCCGATCTCGCGCGTCTTCTCCCGCGGCGGGGTCATGCCGTAGTCCGACGCGATCGAATGGAACGGGTCGGCGCAGCCGGCGCAGAGCCCGCAGATGGCGAGCAGCGCGGCGCCGCGGCCGCGACGGGAACGAACGACGCCGCGCCGGTCCGTGCGCGGCCCTGGAGTCTCAGTCATGTCGGAGCGCCTCGATAGGGTCGAGGCGCGAGGCCTTGACCGCGGGAAACATGCCGAACACCACGCCAACCCCGGCGCTGAAGAAGAACGCCAGCGCGATCGCCCAGGTCGGGACCGCCGCGCCCTCCAGCTGCTTCGACACCTGCTGGAGCGCGAGCGTGAGCGCCTGGCCGAGGGCCAGCCCGATCAGCCCGCCCATCGAGCACAGGACAACGGCCTCGACCAGGAACTGGGTGAGGATGATCGAGGGCTTGGCGCCGACGGCCTTGCGCAGGCCGATCTCGCGCGTGCGCTCGCTCACCGACACCAGCATGATGTTCATGATCCCCACGCCCCCCACGAGCAGGGACACGCTGACCACGCCGCCCGCCACGGCCGTGATGCCCGCGGCCAGCGCGTTGAACTGGTCGATGAAAGCCTGGATCAGGCGGACCTCGAAGGTGTTCTCTTCGCCGGGCTTGAGGTTGCGCTTCTTGCGCAGGAGCCACGTCACCTCTTCCTTCGCCTCGGCCGCCTTCTCGGGGCTGACGGCGAGCGCGCCCACCTCGTTGATCCACCGGTCCGGCCTCAGCTTCACCGCCGTCTCGAAGGGGATGTAGACCTCCGTCCTTGCATCGCCCCCTCCGAACATGGCGCCCATCGACTTGGTCTCCACCACGCCGATGACCAGGAAGCGCCGGCCCCCGATGAAGATCTCGTCCCCCACCGGGTCCTTGTTCAGGTCCAGTTCCTCGATCGCCTTGTCGTTGATCAGCGCGACGTAGCGGCGGCTCTCGTCGTCCAGGCTGGTGAAGGGCCGCCCCTTGATCACCGAGCGCTGCTCCACGTCGTGCCACGTCGGCCAGATGCCCGTGACGCGAACCCCGGTCACGGTCCGCTCGCCGGCGCGCACCTCGTAGGGGTACCGCCAGACGGGGCTGACCTTCTCGATGGAGGGGCAGTTCGCGGCGATGGCCTTGACCTCGTCCAGCTTGAGTTCCGCGTCCTGCCACTTCATGTAGTGCCGCTTGCGCTCGGGCACGTTGCCGTCGATGGCGATGTACCTCGCCCCGATGTTCTGGAACTCCTTGAGCACAAAGGTCTTCATCCCCGTGAGCGCGGCGATCACCGCCACCACCGACCCGACCCCGATGATGATCCCCAGCGCGGTCATCGACGCCCGCGCCTTGTTGGCCGCGATCTGGCCCAGGGCGAGGCCGATGGTCTGGAAGATGAAGCGGAAGAACTGCATCTTGGGGAGGAGACGATGGATGGGTGAGAGCGCGGCGCCTCAGGCGTGGCGGAGGGCCTCGATGGGGTCGAGCCGCGACGCCTTGATCGCGGGGAGCATGCCGAAGATGACGCCCGTGGCGGCGCTGAAGCCGAGCGAGAGGAAGATCGCCCAGGGGGGGATCGAGGCCTTGGAGAGCGAGGCGTTGGGCAGGGCTTTCATGAGGAGCACCAGCCCCTGGCCGATGACCAGCCCGATCAGCCCTCCCACCAGGCAGAGCACGATCGCCTCGACGAGAAACTGGGTGAGGATGATCGAGGGCTTGGCGCCGACGGCCTTGCGCAGGCCGATCTCGCGCGTGCGCTCGCTCACCGACACCAGCATGATGTTCATGATGCCGATGCCGCCGACCAGCAGGGAGATCGCGACGACCCCGCCCGCGATGGCGGTGATGCCCGCCGCGACGCCGTTGAACTGGTCGATGAACTTCTGCAGCACCTCGATGCCGAAGGTGTCGGAGGCGGTGGGCTTGAGGCCCCGCATCTTGCGCAGGACGAAGCGGACCTCGGCCTTCGCCTCCTCGGCCTTCTTGGGCTCGGTCAGCTGCGCCATGCAGTACATGAACGCGAACTGGTTGAACTTCTGCGCCGTGGACAGCGGGATGTAGACCTCGCTGAGGGTCTCCCCGCCCCCGAACATCGCGCCGACGCTCTTGGTCTCCAGCACGCCGACGATCAGGTAGCGCCGACCGGCGACGATCAGCGAGTCGCCCACTGGGTCGGCGTCGAGGCGGAACTCCTCGATCGCCTTCTCGTTGATCATGCACACGAGGCGACGGTTCTCCTCGTCGATCGAGGAGAACTCGCGGCCCATGACCGCGTGCCGGCTCTCGATGTCGTGCCACGCCGGCTGCACCCCGGTCACGCGCACGCCGGTCTTGACGATCTGCCCGCGCTGCACCGTCCCGGACACGTCGATCAGCCCCGTGATCCTCGCGATCGAGGGGGCGTTGTCCCGGATCGCGTCCCGCTCCGCGGGCTTGATCTTGACCAGTTCCCACGACAGTTTCCCGCGCAGCTCGCGCGGCACCTGGCCCCACACCCACATCTTCTTCGCGCCGAAACTCTCGAACTCCGACAGCACGTTGGCCCGGAAGCCCCCGAGGGCCGCCACCACGCTGGTCACCGAAGCCACCCCGATGATGATCCCCAGCGCCGTCAGGCTCGAGCGCACCTTGTTGGCGCGGATCTGGGTGAGGGCCAGCCCCAGCGTCTGCAGCACGATGCGGGCCAGCATCACGGCGACACCCCGGCTTCGGTCTCGGCCTCGGCGGGGCTCACCTCGGTCGCCGGCCGGGCCTGCTCGCGCAGCGTCGCCGCGGCCCGCTCGATCCACTGCTGGTGGATCGGGTCCTCCCCCGCCGGCATGTCGGAGAGGATCTGCCCGTCGCGCAGGCGCACGATCCGCTCGGCGTTCCCGGCGACGTCCTCCTCGTGGGTCACGATGACGATCGTCTGGCCCTCGGCGTGGAGGGCGTGGAACAGCGCCAGGATCTCGTCGGTGGTGCGCGAGTCGAGGTTGCCGGTGGGCTCGTCGGCGAGCAGCATCGCGGGCTGGTTGACCAGGGCGCGTGCGATCGCCACGCGCTGCCGCTGACCGCCCGACAGCTGGTTCGGCTTGTGATGGATCCGGTCGCCGAGGCCGACCTTCTCCAGCGCCGCCTTCGCCGCCTTGCGGGCCCCCAGCCAGTTCCGCTTGGAGTAGATCAGCGGGAGCATCACGTTCTTGAGCGCCGTCGCCCTCGAGAGCAGCTCGAAGGACTGGAACACGAACCCGATCTCGCGGTTCCTCACGTCGGCGAGCTCGGCCGCGTTCATCCTGTGCGTCGGCTTCCCGCTGAGGAGGTACTCCCCCGCGCTGGGTTTATCCAGGCAACCCAGGATGTTCATGAGCGTCGACTTGCCCGAGCCCGACGCGCCCATGATCGCCACGAACTCGTTCTTGCGGATCTCCAGGTCGACGCCGCGCAGCGCGTGCACGCGCTCCACGCCCACGCGGTAGACCTTCGTGAGCCGGCGGATCGTGATGACGGCCGAGCCCGCCATCTACCCGACCGTTCCCGGCGCCGCGGCGCTGCCGGAGGACGACGTGGAGGCCTGCGCCGGCTTCTGCGCCGCGGCCTTCTCGGCCTCCCGCTTCTTCCTCGCCTCCGCCTCGGCGGCCTCCTTGGCCTCCTTCTCCTTCTTGTCGTCCTCCTCGTCGCGGACCTTGGCCCCGTCCTTCATCGCGGTCAGCGCCTTGTAGGGCCCGATGATCACCTTCGACCCCGCTTCCACGCCGGAGAGGATCGCGGTGGTGCGCAGGTCGCTCGGGCCGGTCTTCACCGGCGTGGCCTTCGCCTGACCGTCCACCACCCGGTACACCACCCGCGTGAAGGTCTTGTTCTGATCGACCGACGGGTTGTCGCGCACCACGTCGCGGGGCAGCTCGTCCACGCGCACGTCGAGCACCGACTGGCTCGGCGCCAGCAGAACGCCCTGCACCGTCTCCACCTCGATCTCCACGTTGGCCGTCAGCCCCGAGTACAGCGTGCGGCCCTTGAGGTCGAGCAGCACCTCGACGATGAACACGTCGCTCTGGTCCCGCGCCTTGCTCTTCTGCAGCGCGATCTTCGACACCTTGCCCTGGAACACCTCGTCCTGGAAGGCGTTGAGCCGCACCCGGGCGCTCTGCCCCAGCCTCACGTCGGCGATGTCCGCCTCGTCCACCTCGGTCTTGACGATCATCTCCGTCAGGTCGGCGATCTCCATGATCACCGTGCCCGGGTTGTTCATCGTGCCGGTGACCACCACCTCGCCCACCTTCGCCGCCAGCCTCGTCACCATCCCGTTGATGGGCGAGACGA
The DNA here is from genome assembly GCA_947476675.1 of Phycisphaerales bacterium. Lineage (GTDB taxonomy): Bacteria > Planctomycetota > Phycisphaerae > Phycisphaerales > UBA1924 > CANJRL01. Next base: position 10,637 of record CANJRL010000041.1, on the reverse strand, counting down.
TCTCGGTGTAGCGAAGGTCCTCCTTGACGCGCTCGATGTTGGCCTGCGCGATCATGATCGAGGCCTCGGCGGCCCTGAGGCTGCTCTCGGCGCGCAGGCGGTCGGCCTCCGCGTTCTCTAGCGCCTGCTTCGCCGCGTCGTTGGTCTTGAAGAGCGACTGCTGCCTCTCCCACTCGAGGACGGCGTTGGTGTACGACGCCTGGGCCCCCGCGAGCCGCGCCTGCTCCTGCGTCAGCGACGCCTCCGCCGACGACAACTGGGCCAGCAGCTGCCGGTTGTCGAGCCGCACCACCAGGTCGTCCTTCTTCACCGGGTCGCCCTCCTGGAAGGGCAGCTCGATGATCTGGGCCGAGAACCGGGCCGACACCGACACCTTGTTCACCGCGTCCACCTGCCCCGGGGCGCTCACCGTGCGCACCAGTTCCCCGGACCTGACGGCCTCCAGCCTCACGAGTTCGCCGCGGGACCCCTCCTGGGCCTTATTGATCTGCTCCTGCACCGCCGGCCAGACGAACAGCCCCGCCCCGACGCCCACCACGCCCAGGAGGACCACGGCCACCCCAACCCATTTCAGAATCGCCCAGGTCTTGCTCACGCGGTCCTCTCACGCTGCGCCGGCCGATTCCGCCGGCCCGACAGGGAAGCCTCACTCGACCACTCGCCGCCGCCGCCCGATCGCCGATCCGGCGGCCCGCCGCACAGGGGCCGCACGGCGGCAGCGATCGCCCCCCGCCTCCGTCCGCCGACCGAACAGAGTGCACAGAATATGGCCGAGCCGCTCCCGGCGTTGCACAGAGCCCGTCCGGCCCGATCGTCCACGCCTCCGGCCATCGACCTTCAACTCCGCTCGGCCGCTCGGGCCGCGACTGCCGCGAAGGGCGGAGCCCCGCCCGAGCGGTATCCTGTACGGTTTCCCCGCCCCCCGATTTCACGCCGCGGCCGCCGGAGCCGCGCCGACCACAGGGTGTAGCTCAGCTTGGTAGAGCGCCGGGTTTGGGTCCTGGAGGCCGCTGGTTCAAATCCAGTCACCCTGATTTCGCGGCGGACTTCTTTCCAGCCCGCTTCGCGGCGCGCGGCTTTGCGGCTCCTCGCGACTTACCCTTCGCGGTGCCCGCGGCACTTCCGGTTCACCTCGTGGGCCGGGAGCAGGCGCTCGCGCAACCCACCCCGCGCGGCGCCCACGAGTCTGCCATGCGCCGGCGGGTGCTTCGCGATCAGCGCCCGCGAAGCGGCCTCGGCCTGTCGCCGCTCCGCGGCATTCTATGTGCTCGGCTGGGTAGCGCTCATGGTCGAATGCCCCGAAAAACGAGCGTCGGTTACCGCCAAGGGTTCATCGCCAGGGCCGCTGCGGCGCGGCCGCGGCGCCCCCCCTCGCGATCGGCGCGTGTGCGTCACCGGCACAGCGCATATCGAAGCGTCGGCGATCCCGTCACTCATCGCCCGCCCGCGTCCTCATTGTACAAGCATGTGCTTGTACGGGGCATGAATGGAAGATCGATCGCTGCGTAGGCAGTGTAAATAGCGCGCCACGTTCCGTGAGCGCGTTGCTCGAGCACCCGCTTGATGACGCGGCCACGCCTCGTGTGCGTTACCAGTCTGCAGTCCCCCGTCACAAGGCCGTCCAGCACGCTCGACACCAGGGGGCGGACCTTCTCGAACGGAAAGAAGTGCGACCAGAACTCTCCGACGCCGATATTAAGTTGGTCTCCGTTCTGCAGCCCCAGCGTGAGTTCGAACGACAAGCCGCGTTGCCGCGGCACTCGCATGAGCAGTTCGATGTTGTCAGGCGCTGCCTTCTCGATCGTCAGCGAATGACGTCGGGCAAAGTCCCGAAAGAGCGCCTCGGCTTCCGCCGTGTATTCCTTGTACTCCGCCACAAGGGATCAGCCTATCTGCGGCATCGGGAACCGCTCGTCCATCCACTTCTGCCACCTCGGTTCGTCGCGCTGCACCGCGGCCTTCGCGTTGGAGCCGTAGAGATAGATCGCCATGTACGCCATGGCCATCCCGCCGCAGGGAAACACGCCGATGTACGCCGTCCCCGGCGCGCCGGCGCCGTGCGCGTCGAGCCGCAGAAGCACGGTGGATGCGGTCATCCCCTGGCCCATCGACACGCCGGCGATGCGCGGCAGGCCTTCGGGAGCGCTCCACCGCTGTCCCTCGGCGACCGTGAGCAGCCCCAGTTCGCCGCCCATCTTCTCCCACGCCTTCGCGTGCCCCTCGGTCGAGAAACTGACGAACTGCATCGCCGAGCATTCCTCGCCCTTGAAGGTCTCGAGAGACCGCCGCAGGATCCGGAAGATCGCCGGCCATCCCTGCTCGAGGCCGTCCAACTGCTTGTCCCAGTCGTCGGTCGACGCGAACAGGCTGTGGACGACGCGGACGAGGCACCTGCCGCCGGCCAGAGTCTCGACGCTCCACTCCGTCGCCACCTTGGGCGAGCCGGGGGGCCCCATCTCGCTCTCGGCCGTGAACCGGTGGGGCGGCTGCCACTCGGTGATCGTCGCGGCGGAATCCATCCCAGGCCCGAAGTTGCAGATCATCTCGCCGCCCTGGAGCTCATCGCTCCTGGTCGGGACGAACCACGAGGAGATGCCCGGCCCGGTGGCGATCGCGCGCCAGACCTCCTCCGGCGTCCCCGGGACTTCGACCTCGACCTGCACGGACCGGCGCCCGGACGCATCCTTCTTCACGCTCATGTCGCGACCTTTCCTTTGGGTTCCTCGGGTGTGGGGTACGCCCCGACCATCAGGCGGTGCCTGCGCCCGGCGGGCGCGGATTCATCGTGGTACCGCGCGACCAGCGCCGCCACGCCGGCGGTCAGGTCGCGGGCGAATGCGGCGCGGTCCTCGGCCGATCGAAATCGAACCTCGCTGTCGATGGATAGCGTCGCCAGCCGTTTGTCGAGTTCCTGTGCGCGTCGGAGCAGTTGCCCCACCTCGCGCACGATCCGCGCCGCCAGCGCCACCAGGTAACTCGCGGACAGCCGGTCGATCCCCCGCTCCGGGTCCGCCGCCGCGGCTCCCAGGGCCCCGGGAGACACGACGTACGAGGACGCCGTGGCGACCAGCCGCCGCTCCGTGAGCCCGCCCCATCGCCTGCTGCTGTCCACGCGGATCAGGCCGTGCGATTCCAGCGTGCGCAGGTGATAGTTCACCCGCTGCCGCGGCAACCCCACACGCCCCGCGAGCGCTGCCGCCGACGCCGGAGTGCGCAGTTCCGCGAGCAGGCGGCTGCGCACGGGGTCCAGCGCCACGCTTGCCACCGCTGGATTCTCGATGACGCTCAGGTCCACCATCCCGGGCAAGGTACCTTGACAAATCTTCTTGTCAAGGGCCGCGGGGCGATTTCCTCCCCGCCTCTGCGCCCCGCCGCCCTTCGCCGGGGCGGCTACTGCGCGAAATCCGATTCCTCGTACAGCGGCCTGATCTCGATCTCGGTGTCGTTCCCGGGGTGCGGATGGGGGCATCGCTTCACCCAGTCGATCGCTTCCTCGAGCGAAGCCACCCGCCACAGCCAGTAGCCGGCCACCAGGTCTTTCGACTCGGCGAACGGCCCCTTGACCACCGACCGCGTCCCGCCGACGAAGCGGACGCGCGCGGCCTGGGAGGTCGGCTTCAGCCCGGCGCCGTCGAGCATCACGCCCGCCTCCGCCAGCCGCTCATTGAACTCGCCCATCTCCGCCAGCAGTTGCGCGGTCGGCATCTCGCCGGCCTCGCTGTTCCTTGTCGCCTTGACGGTCACCATCACCCGCATGGCATTCTTCTCCTGAATTCCCGATCGCGAGAATCCCGGCCCGACCGCGTCCCGCGCCCTATCTTGGGTAATGCTCTATGGAATCCTCGGCCTCGTCCACCTCGTCCTCTGGATCTGGGCCCTCGTCGACATCTTGGGCAGCGGTATGAGCCCCGGGAACAAAATCCTGTGGCTGATCGTGATCCTCCTGCTGCCGGTCATCGGCCTGATCCTCTACGTGCTGATGGGCCGCGGGCGCTGACGCTGCGCCCCGCGGCTTCGGACGGGTACGATCGCCGCCCCGATGCCCGACGCCGCACACTCCCGACCCTCCGCGCCGCCCGACCCTCCCGGGCGGCTCAACGTGCTGCTCGTGGGAGGCGGCGGGCGTGAGCACGCCCTGGCGTGGAAACTCCGACAGTCGCCCCGCGTGGCCGATCTCTTCACCACGCACCCCGACAACCCGGGCATCGCCGACCTCGCACAGCCCATCGATTGCCCCTTCGAACTCGCCAACACCTTCCGGCTCGAGCGCTTCTGCGTCCGCGCGGGTGTGAACCTTGTGGTCATCGGCCCCGAAGCGCCGCTGGCCTCCGGGCTCGCCGACAGGCTGAAGGCCAACGTCCCGGGCGCCGCGGTCCTCGGCCCCGGCGCGGAGGGCGCTCGTCTCGAGTCCTCGAAGTCCTTCGCGAAGAAGATGATGCGGGCCGCGGCGATCCCCACCGCCGAGGGCCGGGTCTTCACCGACCCGCGCGACGCCAAGGCATTCCTGCAGACCCGCGAGCACGCGTACGTGGTGAAGGCCTCGGGCCTTGCGGCGGGCAAGGGCGTCGTAGTGCCCGCCTCATTAAAGGAGGCCATCGACGCCGTCGACCGCATCATGGTGAAGCGCGAGTTCGGCGATGCCGGGGCCGAGGTGGTGATCGAGGAGAAACTCAAGGGCGGCGAGGCCTCGGTCTTCGCGCTCATCGACGGCTCCACGATCGCCGTCCTCGAAACCGCGCAGGACTACAAGCGCCTCGGTGACGGGGACACCGGCCCCAACACCGGCGGCATGGGCGCGGTCTCGCCGGCGCCCGCGCTGGACGACGCCACGCTCGACCGCGTGCAGCGCGAGGTTCTCGTGCCGCTCGTCGATACGCTCCGCCGCGAGGAGATCGACTTCCGGGGCGTCCTTTACGTCGGGCTCATGCTGACCCCCGGGGGGCCCAAGGTCCTCGAGTTCAACACCCGCTTCGGCGACCCGGAGTGCCAGGCCCTCATGCCGCGGCTCACCGGTGACCTCGCGGAAATCCTCTACCGCACCGCCTCCGGTTCGCTCGAGCGCGCGGAGATCGCGTGGGACCCGCGCCCGTCGTGCTGCGTTGTGCTCGCCTCGCGGGGCTACCCGGGCGAGAGCGAGAAGGGCGCGGCGATCACCGGCGTGGACGCCGCCCGGCGCGCCGGCGCCGAGGTGTTCCACGCCAGCGCAAGGCGCGAGGCCGGCGGGCTCGTCAGCGGGGGCGGTCGGGTGCTCAGCGTGGTCGCGCTCGGCGACACGCCCGACGATGCCCGCGCCGCGGCCAACGCCGCCGCCGACGCCATCACCTTCGAAGGAAAAACGCACCGGCGCGATGTCGGCTCCGGTGCGTAAGTGTCTGTCAGCCGCGGGCGGCGGAACCGCTTTAGCGGCGGCGGAAGGCCAGCGCCAGGCCCGCGATCCCAGCAAGCGCGATGGCGCCCGGGGTCGGCGCGGTGAACGAGCCGGAGAACGACGCCCCGGCGGTGAAGTTCGCCAGGCCGACCGTCTGCCCGTCCTGCGAGAGGAAACTGACCTCGGAGGGGTTGAACCCCGTCAGCGCGAACGAGGCCTGCCCGGCGACCGTGCTCGCGCCCGGTGCGAGCCCGAGTTCCGACGCGATCGCGTCGCCGACCTGGTACAGGCCGTCCGAGGTGATCGAGGCCGCCACGATGCCCGAGCCGCCGTTGTTCCCCAGGCCGAGGAAGACGCCCTGGTCGCGTCCGAATGAGGTGAAGCGGAAGAGCAGGTTGGTCGCGACGTTGCTGCTGTTGGCGTCGCGCAGCTCGAAGGAGAAGTTGTCGAGGCGGAAGATGATGTTGCCGCCCACGGTCGTGGGGTCGGTGAGCGTCGCGGTGAGCGTCAGGCGCACATCGCGGCTGAAGTTGTTGGGGGTCCCCCCGTTGTCCGTCGAGACGCGGAGCAGCTTCGTCGGGTTGTTGACGTCGGTAAGCGTGGTGGTCCCGGCCTCGTAGGTGCTCTGGATGGTGGGGCCGGGGCCGCTCTCGGAGGCGAACGAGATGAGGGCCGCATTGGCCGCGGTCGCCATGCCCGCGAGAACCGCGAGCGCCGCTGGTGCGCAAAGACGCATATCTGAGACTCCTTGTTGACTGCGGGCCCCCGCGCGGTGTGCGACCGCCGCGGGATCCCTCTCCTTCCGGTTCCTGCACAGGATGAACTCGCGCCGGTGTGCCGCCGACGCATGTCCAAGGTAGCGCAGCGCCCCCGAAGATCCACGTAAAATCGCTCACATCCGCGGCGATCGGGCGCAATCAGGAACCAGCGGAGCCGCCACATCCCTCGGACCGGCGGGGCGCGTCATCCGCCCCGATGAAGCAGCGACCCCTGACGCACTCATCGGGAGCGCTCAGCCGCAATCAACCAAGACGCTCGAGGCGAGCGTAGCGCACAATCAACGTTTTCTCGCCCGCGCCCTGGAACGCCACCCGCACCCGCGCGTCGACCCCTCCCGTGCTCTCGCGCACCGTGCCGACCCCGAATTGAGGGTGCCGCACCCTCGCCCCGACCGGGAAGCCGTCCGCCTCCGCCGCTCTCGCGGGGTACGCCGAGTGAGGCGTGCCCTCCGCCTGCCTCCCGCGGTCGTCCAGATCGCCCAGCATGTCCGACTGGTCGGACACCGACACCGCCCCCGCCCCCAGTTCGTGCAGGAACTGGCTCGGGATCGACCGCTCGGTGAGGCCTCGGATGGTCCGGTACTTCGCCGCCGTGAGCAGCAGCCGCGCCTTGGCCCGCGTGATCCCCACGAACGCCAGCCTCCGCTCCTCTTCCAGTTCGCTCTCGCTCTCCCGGGCCCTCGAGTGCGGCAGCAGCCCTTCCTCGAGCCCGACCATCGCCGCCGCCTCGAACTCCAGGCCCTTCGCCGCGTGCAGCGTCATCAGCGTGACGGCTCCCTGCTCCGGGTCGATCGCGTCCGCGTCGGCCACCAGCGCCACCGACTCGAGATACCCCCGCAGCATCGCGAGCAGCGGGGGGGCAGCGGCCCCGGGCGCGTCATCTCGCGGCGCCTCCAACGAGGGGTCGGCGGCAACGTCGTATTCCTCCTCGAACGCCTTCGCGGATGAGACCAGTTCCGCGAGGTTCTCCAGCCGATCCTCGCCCTCGTCCCCCGCGTCCTTCTTGGGCGAGTAGTGCTTCTCCAGCCCGCTCTCGCGCACGACACGGTCGACCAGGGCGTGCAGGCTCCCCGGAACCTCGCCGCCCAGGAAGGCGCCGCCCGAGGTCCATGCATCGAGCGTCGCCAGGAACGCGCCGATCGCGTTCGCCGCCCGCGCGGATACGTCCCGCGTCTGCCCGGCCTTCGCCGCGCGGCGCAGCGTTTCCAGCACCGGCTCGCCGCGCCCGCTCGCCTCCTCGCGCAGCCGGTCGAGCGTCGTCGCGCCGATCCCCCGCGCCGGCTTGTTCACGATGCGGAGCAGCGATACGTCGTCCGCCGGGTTCGCCACCACCCGCAGGTAGGCCAGCGCATCCTTCACCTCCTCGCGGTCGTAGAACGCGGTGCCCCTCGCGATCACGTAGGGCACGCCCGCCCCGCGCAGCGCATCCTCCAGCGCGCGGCTCAGCGCGTTGGTGCGGTAGAACACCGCCATCTCGCGCCAGGGCGTCGCGCCGGCGGCCTCCTCGCGCTGCGCCCGGAGCCAGTCCACCACCACCCCCGCCTCGTGCCGCTCATCTCGGCACAGAATGAGGATGGGCCGCTCGCCGCCCTGCCGCGCGGTGAACAGCGGCTTGTGCTTGCGACGCTTGTTCTTCCGGATCAGCGCGTCGGCCGCGGCCAGGATCGGCGCCGTGGAGCGGAAGTTCTCGCCGAGCATGACGAGCCGAGCCCCGGGGAACTGCTCCTCGAACTCCAGGATGTTCCCGATGTCCGCGCCCCTCCACCCGTAGATCGACTGGTCCGGATCGCCCACCACGCAGATGTTCGGCCTGCCGCCGTCCTCCCGCCTCGCGATCAGCGAGGCCAGCACGAACTGGGCGTGGTTGGTGTCCTGGTACTCGTCGATCATCAGGTACTGCCACCGCTCGCGCACCTCGCGCGCGACGGCCGCGTCCTCCCGCAGCACCCGCGCCGCGAGCAGAAGCAGGTCGTCGAAATCCACCGCGTTCGCCGCCCGCAGCGCCCTCTCGTACGCCGCGTACAGCCGCGCCACCGTCTTCGAATGAAAGTCGTGCGCCTCGCGGGCGTACCCCGCCGCGTCCAGCAGCCGGTTCTTCGCGGCGCTGATGTGGTGCAGGACGCTCCCAGGTGGAAAATTGCTCGTGTTCAGCCCCGCGTCCGCGATCACCCGCTTCATCAGCGACTGCTGATCCCCGCTGTCGTAGATGCTGAACGTCCCGGTCACTCCCGAGGCGCCCGCGGCCCCCGCGTACCGCCTCAGCATCCGCGCGCACAGGCTGTGGAACGTCGTCACCGTCAGCCCGCGCATCCGCCGCTCGTCCGACGCCGCGTCGCCGGTCGTGAGCAGCGCGTGCACCCGCTCCCGCATCTCCGCCGCCGCCTTGTTCGTGAACGTCAGCGCCAGCACCCCCCAGGGCGGCACGCCCATCCCGATCAGGTGCGCGATCCGCCGCGTGATCACCCGAGTCTTCCCCGACCCCGGCCCAGCCAGGATCAGCACCGGCCCCTCGGTCGCCAGCACCGCCTCGCGCTGCGGAGGCGTCAGCCCGGCAAGCAGGGGGCCTTCCGCGTCCGCCGCCGCAGAACCGTCCGGGCCCATGGTGGAGACCTTGTGCATACGCGAATGGTTGAGCGTAGCGGCGCCGGGCGTCTCCCCAACGGCTCCGCGATGCCCACCTCTCGCCGATCCGCGTTTCTGACCCGGAAATCACGCTCCCTCGAACTATCGCCGACGCCCGGCGACAACCTCCGACAGGTCCCGCCAGCCGCTCCACCGGCACCGGCGCCGGCTGCGCCCCTACAGGTGGTAGATCGGACGCCATTGCCGGCTTGGCAGCACCACCGATGGTGTCAAAAATCTTCGCGCTGCCGCAGAACCCCGATGCCAAGCCCGAAAACACCGGAGCGACAAGTTCTCCACCACACTTTGTGGCGGAACCCTCTTGCACCCACGATATGTTGTCGTACGATTCCGCCACGCCGCCGATGACAGGCCTCCCGGACGCTCGTTGCGGCCGGAACAGCTTGGCAACGACGGCGACGGGACGCCCGGGCCATCGAAGTCCGAGCGCCCCATTCCATCGTGGCCAAACCTCCTTCCAGCACGGCGATTCCGGTGATGAACACCTCCGCTTGCCCGTCCCCGATCAGCACCTGACAGACGCCGTACGATAGCGGCGTCCCGGCCTTGCTTCCAGCGCCGGGCGGCGGTCGCGTTCGCCCTGTTCGAACTCCCGAAAGACCCCATGGCCGTCCTCTGCGACACCCAGATCAAACGACTCATCCGCATCGAGCCCTTCGCCGAGGGCGTCAAGCGCCCGGGGTCGGTCTCCTTCGGCGTTTCGTCGTACGGCTACGACGTCCGCGTCGGCTCGCGCTTCAAGATCTTCACCCCCACGCCACGCTCCGGCGAGATCGCCATCGTCGACCCCAAGAACTTCACCGACGACCTCTTCGTCGAGGTCGACGGCGCCATCAACGCCCGCAAGCCCGGCTGGGGCCCCGAGGGAGGCGTGGTCATCCCGCCAAACTCCTTCGCCCTCTGCGAGACCATCGAGACCTTCGCCATCCCCCGCGACGTCCTCGTGCTCTGCGTCGGCAAGAGCACCTACGCGCGCTGCGGCCTGATCGTGAACGTCACCCCGCTCGAGCCCGAGTGGCGCGGCAAGATCACCATCGAGATCTCCAACACCACGCCCCTCCCGGCCAAGGTCTACGCCAACGAGGGCATCGCCCAACTGGTCTTCCTCAAGGCCGACCAGGTGTGCGCCGTGTCGTACGCGGACAAGAACGGGAAGTACCAGGACCAGGGCGGCTTGACGCTGCCGAGGGTGGATTGATCGGGAAGGCATCGAGGCACAGGGCACCGAGGCATCGTGGGCGAGAAGCCAGTCAAGACGTACAAGGACCTGATCGCATGGCAGAAAGCGTTTCAGCTCGGCCTCACGATCTACAAGGTTTCCGCCACGCTCCCGGACCACGAACGCTTCGGCCTCACCATCCAGCTGCGGCGCGGGGCGGTCTCGGTCGCGAGCAACATCGCGGAGGGCTACGGCCGCGGCAGCACGACGGATTACGTCCGCTTCCTCAAGGTGTCTCGCGGAGCCCTCTACGAACTGGACACCCAGCTGCTGTTCGCGAGGGAACTCGGCTACCTCGAAGCCGCGATGTACGAGGACGCCGCGACGCTTCTGTCCGAAGCCGAACGCGTGCTCGCGGGGTTGATCCGAAGCCTGAATCCCACTTGATCCCTTGATGCCTGCTGCCTCGGCGCCTTCCAGATCCGACAAGGACTCGTCGTCATGAAAATCGCCCGCCACTTCACCCAACCGAACTCCGACCCCTCCGCGACCGTCGAGTGGGTCAGGCGCAGCAGCCGCATCTCGAACCCCGACGGCTCGGTGGTCTTCGAGATGCACGACGCCGAGGTGCCCGCCTCCTGGTCGCAACTCGCCACCGACATCATGGTGAGCAAATACTTCCGCAAGG
>CANJRL010000040.1 GCA_947476675.1 Phycisphaerales bacterium | reverse complement strand
GGCGCCATGACCGACGAGCAGGCCGAACACCGCGAGGCACTGCTGGGTGTGCCCATCGCGGCGCATCGGAGCCGCGCCGCCGCCGCAATCGCCCTCCTCGACCTCGCCCCCTGGGTCGACGTCGTGATTCTGGACGACGGCTTCCAGCACCGCCGCCTGCGCCGAGATGTCGACATCGTGCTGATCGACGGCACACGCTCGCCCTTCGCCGACCGCCCGCTCCCCGCCGGGTGGCTGCGCGAGCCGCCCGCCTCGCTTCGCCGCGCTCACGCCGTCGTCATCACCCACGCCGAGGCCGTGACCACCGCCGCTCTTGACGATCTCGCGCAGCGCATCATCTCCGTCGCGCCCGACGCCTCGATCGCCATCGCCCGGCACGGCTGGTCCCGGCTCGATACCGACGCCGGGCCGATGGAGGTCGGAGCCCTCAATGGCCGCCGTGTCCACGCAATCTGCGGCGTGGGCAACCCCGGAGCCCTGCTCGCCCAGGTCCGAGCGACCGGCGCCGTCCTGAATTCCGCCGACGTCATGCGCGATCACGCCAGGTACTCCCCCTCCGCCGTCGAGGCGTCAATCCGCCGCGCCGCCCGGGTTCGCTGCGAGTTCGTGCTCACCACCGGGAAGGACTGGGTCAAGCTCCGGCCGATCTTCGAGGGCCTCAGGCGCCGGGGCGTCCGCACCCCGCCCGTTGTCAGGCCCCGCCTCGACATGATCTTCGACGAGGGCGAGGCCGATGTGCTCGGCCTCGTGCGACGCGCGGCCAGTCGGCCGTCCTTGCAGCCGGCCCCTCGCGCCGGATCCCTGCGCCCGCTGCTACCCTCATGAACGTGCTCATGCCAGACCTGCTCCATGTGCTCGAACACTGGAGGCCATTCACCGCCCTGGTGATCGGCGACTTCATGCTCGACCAGCTCGTCTACGGCGACGCCGAGCGCCTCTCGCCTGACGCCCCGGTGCCCGTCCTGGCCGTGAGGCGCACCGAGAGCCGCGCCGGCGGCGCGGCGAATGTCTGCCTCGACCTCGCCGCAATGAGGGCCCGCGTCTTCGCGATGGGCGTCACCGGCGACGACCCCGAGGGCGGCATGCTCCGCGAAGCCCTCCAGCAGGCCGGAATGGACGCCTCGGGTTTGCTCACCGACCACGCGCGCCCGACCACCCTCAAGCGATCGCTCATCGGTCTCGCCCAGCACCGCCATCCTCAGAAGATGTTCCGGATGGACCTCGAATCGCGCGAGCCGCTGAGCCCCGCGATGACCGACGCGCTTCTCGCCCGGGTCAGGGACGCGCTCGACCGGATCGACGTGGTTTGCCTCGAGGACTACGGCAAGGGCGTGTGCTCCGAATCGCTGTGCCGCGGCGTCATCGAACTCTGTCTGTCCGCGGGCAAGCCCGTGCTCGTCGACCCCGCCCTCCGCGAGGATTACGCCCGATACGCCGGCGCGACCGCCATCACCCCCAACCGGAACGAGGCGGAACTCGCCGCCGCGTCCCTCGGCGCCTCGCCGGAGCCGCCCTCCTTGGACAGCGGCGCGGACCAGGCCGAGGCCCTCGCGTCGGCATGGGCAGACATCGGCTCGCGTCTCCTCCGCGCCCACCGGTTCGGCGCCGTGGTCCTCACCCTCGACCGCCACGGCGCGATGCTCGTGCGGCCCGATCAGCCCCCGGTCCGCCTGCCCACCGTCGCCCGCAAGGTCTACGACGTCACCGGCGCGGGCGACATGGTGCTCGCCGCACTCGCCGCCGCGATCGCCAACGGGGCCGACTGGCCCGACGCCGTTCGTTTCGCCAACGCCGCCGCCGGCCTCGAGGTCGAGGTTTTCGGCGTCGAACCTATCCCCCTGGAGCGGATCCACCACGCCATCCTGCTCGACCACGGACGGCTCCGCGGGAAAGTGCGCACCTTGCCACAGGCCGTCATCGAAGCCGCAGCCCACCGCCGCGAGGGCCGATCGATCGTGTTCACCAACGGCGTCTTCGACCTCCTCCACGCCGGCCACATCGCCCTGCTCCGCCACGCCGCGAGGCAGGGCGACACGCTCTTTGTCGGGGTGAACTCCGACGCGTCGGTCCGCCGGCTCAAGGGGCCCGGACGCCCCGTCCACAACGAGCGCGACCGCGCCGAGATCCTCAGCGAGCTCGAATCCGTTGCCGCGGTCATCATCTTCGACGAAGACACCCCGATGCGTCTGATCGAGGCGCTCCGTCCGGACGTCCTCGTCAAGGGGGGAGAGTACGAGCCCGCGCGCGTCGTCGGAGGCCCTTTCGTCGAGTCCTACGGCGGGCGCGTCGACCTTGCGCCCATGCTCGAAGGGCGGAGCACCACCGCGGCCATCGCCCGCGCCCGCGAGGGCGCCCCAGGGGCCGCCGTGTGAACCACATCGCGGTCGTCTGGCCACGGTTCATCGAAGCCATGCTCCGCGGCGAGAAGACCGTCGAGTGCCGCCTCACGCGCGTCCGCTGCGCGCCCTTCGGCAGGATCGCCCCCGGCGACACCGTCTACCTCAAGGAGCGCGGCGGCCCAATGCGCGCCGCCGCCACCGCCTCGCGCGTCGAGGTGTTCGAGCGGCTCACCCCCGACGCCGTCGACGACCTGCGCCGCCGCTTCTCCAACGGCATCAACGACAGCGACGAGTTCTGGTCCCTCAAGCGCGCCACGGCGCGGTGGGGCGCCCTCATCTGGGTCGCCGACCTGCGCCACGTCAGCCGCGGGCCGGCTCACCCTCCCTTCCACGGCCGCGGCTGGATGTGCCTCGACGGCTCACGCGGCGCCGCCCTGCAAGGCCCGCCCCGTGGCTGATCTCAACGCGCTCGGCCTCCCCGACCTCTACCAACGCCTCGCCTCGGGAGGCCTCGTGACCCGCCTGCTCGAACTCGCCCGGGATGAGGACCTCGGCCCCCTCGGGGTGGAGGGCGACGTCACCTCGCAGGCCGCGTTCCCCGCTCCGACGGAGATCACGGCCTCCGTCGTCGCGCGCGCTCCCGGCGCCATCGCCGGGCTCGCCGCGATCCCGCACCTCCTTCGCCTCTTTGGAGGCGGCGCCGCCTTCGAAGCCGCAATTCCCGATGGGCAGCCCGTCCACCCGGGGGCCGTCCTCGGCGAGATACGCGGCCCGGCCCGCCACGTGCTCGCCGTCGAGCGGACCCTCCTCAACCTCCTCGGCAGGCTCTCGGGCATCGCCACCCTGACCGCCCGCTACGCCTCCGCCGCCGCGCCCGCGTCCGTGTACGACACCCGCAAGACATCCCCGGGCATGCGCGCCCTCGAGAAGTACGCGGTGCGTTGCGGCGGGGGTCGGCTCCACCGTCTCGGGCTTTATGACGCCGCTCTCTTCAAGGACAACCATCTCGCCGGGATTTCAATCGGGGACCTCGCCAGCGCCGTGGCGTCCGCGGCTCGGCAAGCCAGACGCGCCGCGAACTCCCGCGATCAACCGCTCTCATTCGTCGAAGTGGAAGTCGACTCCCTCGCCCAGTTCGAGCGGCTCCTCGCACTCGAGCCGGGCCTTGTCGACATCGTCCTCCTCGACAACATGTCCATCGACGACCTCCGGACCGCCGCCGCCATGAGGGCACGCGCCCAGTCGCCCATCGTGCTCGAAGCCAGCGGGGGAGTGACGCTCGCCAACATCCGCGAGATTGCCGCAACCGGCGTCGAGCGCATCGCCGTCGGGGCCATCACGCACTCAGCCCCGGCGCTCGACGTCGCCCTCGATATCGCCTGATCAGCCCGGCTTGGCAAGCACCGCGATCTTGCCGCGGTCCGAGACCACCACGCCCCCGCGCCGCTCCACCGTCACCGCGAACATCACCGGCTTGCCGACCGGCAGGTGCGGCCGGATCGGCACGACCATCCTCTCGCCCGGCTTCGCCGCCGGCGCGTCGAACACGCCGCCGTCCACCGGGTGGTCCATGCTCCGATCCGCATCGAAGATCCAGAGTTGATACTGCTCGCGCGAGGAGTCCAGCGCCGGCAGCCGATCGAAGGTCATATACCCCGCCGCCTTCCCCGGGCTGAAGGCCACCTCGCCCCCGACCTGCTTCATCCCGGGCACGTTGCCGTCGTTCCAATCCCACCGTACGTGGTCGGGTTGCTTCACAACCTCGGCGAACGTCAGCGGAGCGCCCGGCCCCGGGGCGGCGCCGCGCGGCATCCACGACAACGCCGCCAGCCCCAGCGCCGCGGCCGCCGCCAACCAAGCAATGCCCGCCATCGCCCCCGAACGCGGCGCGGCGTGCTGCGCCACGATCCTCCCCGCGATGCCGATGCTCGCGGACGCCGCCCGGTGTCCACGCTCCTCGATGAACCGCTCCGCCGCCATTGCCGCGCTCAGCCGAGCGGACTGAGGAGCCGACTCGATGCCCAGGTCCGCGAGCATCGCCGCCGCGGCGGCGAGCTCCATCGCATCCTCGGCGCCGATTTCCCCCCGCGCAGCGGCAGGCGCCAGGCTCGAGGCCTCGGCCGCCGACAATCCCTGCGTCGCCCGATCGGCCAGCAGGTCGTCGATCTCGTTGCGCCGCTCGGCGTTCATCGCGTCGCCTCCGCTCCCTGCCGACCGTCGGCAAGGGGGCCGTTTTCCTTCGTCTCCAGCGCTTCGCGGACCTTGATCAGCCCGCGGCGCACGTGCGTCTTGACCGTTCCCAGCGGCAGCCCGGTGATCTCCGAGATCTGGGTGTGCGTGTAGCCGAACGACACGGCCAGCTGCAGCACCCTTCGCTGCTCCGGGCTGAGCTGATTCATCGCCCGGCTTGCAATCCCGGCCTCCTCGGCGATCTCCGCGGCCCGCTCGGCCGCCCCGGCGCCGTTGGCCCCCGCGCCGGACGCGTCCTTGGCCTCCGCCCATTCGGGCAGAGCCGAAGCCGCCGGCCTTCTTGTGAGCCGCCTCAACCGGTCGATCAGACGGCGACGGGCGATCATCACCACAAACGCCGCTTCCGACGCCACCGCCGGGTCGAACCTCGCCGCCGACTTCCAGAGATCGATAAACACATCCTGCACCGCGTCCTCGGCCTCCGCCGGCGGAACGAAGCGCCGCGCAACCGACCACACAAGGTCCGCGTACTGCTCCAGGCATCCGCGGACCGCCGCGGCGTCGCCCTGCGCGACGCGCTGCAGCAGCGTCGGCCCGGAGGAAGGCGGCAGAGCGGGGTTGCGGGCGGAGGGCGTCACGGGAGATCGGCGGGGCTGCCGCGCATCCGAAGAGGATCCTCGGACGAGGGGCCGCATTATTCCGACGCTCCCACACCGACGCAAACGAACGCGCGCCCGTCGCATCACGCGCCCGCTCGCTCTCCCCCGCGTTGGGCCCGGCGCGGTCGCTCGCACGGCCTTCCCCTCCCGAGGACGGACGCGGAAAGATCGACGCATGTCCCCCCCCGGATGCACCGCCGCGCGACCAAAGAAACAGGGGCGACCCGAAGGCCGCCCCTGCGCGACTGGCACTTGATCCGGCCCCGCCGGCTACTTCGCCGCCATCGGCTCGAGCGTCAGCGGGTCGCGGAGCGGGAGTTCCGTCGCCTTCCCGCCGAAGAACTCCGCCATCTTCGCCCGACCCTCGAGGTCGCCCGGCTCGATCTCGCTCCACTTGCCCACCACCAGGATCGCCATCTTCTCCAGGGTGAGGTACTTCTTCGCGACCCGCTGCACGTCCTCCTTGCTCACCTTGCCGATGTTGTCGCGGTAGTTCTGCCAGTAGGCCGGGTCGCGGTTGGTCCACTCATCGTTGATGAAGAGGCCGATCATCGCCTGGCGAGACTCGAAGAACCGGGGGAACGTCTCCACAAACGTCGCCTTCGCCGTCTTCATCTCCTCGTCGCTCACCAGCCCGCTCTTGATCTTCTCGAATTCCTCCATGATGATCTTGATCGCCAGCGCGACCGTCCGGTTCTTGGAGGCGAACGTCGCCGTGAACGTCCCGGGGTAGTACACCCCGGACGCGAACCGCGAGCCGGCCCCGTACGCCAGACCCTCGTCCGAGCGCACCCGGCTCATGATGCGGCTCGTGAACCCGCCCCCGCCGAGGATGTCGTTCATCACCGCCACCGCGTACTGATCCGGATCGTCCCGCCTCAGCCCGCGCAGCCCGATGTCCACCTTGCCCTGGGGGATGTCCTTCTCCACCCGGTACACGCCCGGGGTGATCGTGTGCGTCGGGGCAGGGGGGTCGGGCATCCGCTCTCCCTTGGCCCACCCCTCGAATGCCTTGTCGAGCATGTCCATCATCTGCGCCGGGTCGAAGTCGCCCGACACGCCGATGATCACGTTGCCCGGGTTGAACACCCGTTTCGCGAACTCCCGCATGTCGGACGTCGTGATCGCCTCCAGCGACTGCTTCGTCGGCTCGCGGGCCTCGAAATGGTCACGCCCGTACGCCAGCGCCGGCCACTCCCGCGCCGCGATCGTGTTCGCGTCGTCGTTGCGCTGCTTCATCCGCTCGACCTGCTCGCCCTTGAAGATCTCCCATTTGTCCTCCTGGAAACCGGGGTTCTTGAGCATGTCGATGAACAGCGGGAACGACTCGTTCAGGTTGCTCTTGAGCGAGTTCAGCGACGCCGTCGACGTCGTCCCGCCGCTGTTCGTGCTCGCGATCGCCGCCAGAAAGTCGAACTTCTCGTCCACCTCCTGCGCCTTCATCGTCGCCGTGCCGCCGCGCCGGATCATCGCCCCCGTCACCTCCGCCAGACCCGCCTTCTCCGCGGGCTCGAGGTACTCGCCGCCCTTGAACACCATGACGATCTGCACCAGCGGCAGCTCGTTGCTCGGCGCCAGATACACCGCCACCCCGGACCTGGGCAGCACCTTGCGATAGTCCGCCGCCTTGGGCGCGTCGAACTTCAGCGCCTTGAACTCGATCTTCTCCGGCCGCGCGGGCACCGCGCCCGCCGCCACCGCCGCCGTCCCCGCCGCCACCACCCCGGCGATCATCGCCAGCCGGGCCATCGTCAATCTGAGGGTCATGAGTCTCTCCAGAGAGCGGCCCGGTGCTCGCGCCAAGGCCGCGGTCATGCTTCTGTTCATCAACGCCATCCGCGACCGGTCAACGCCCCGCGGTCACGTCCCCCCGCCCGCCTTGTTCAGCTCTTCAAGACGCTCCTTGGCCTTCTTGAGAATCACCTTCATCGCCGGGGCGATCTGCGGCGGCGCGTTGGCCGACGCCGCCTCCAGCCGCGCGATGCCCTGCTGCAGGTCGGCGGCGCTCTTCATCTGGCCAAGTTGCGCCACGGCCTGCTTCACCATGCCCTTGGCCTGGTCGTCCAGACCGGCCAGGTCCGGGTCCTCCGCCGCCGGCGCTCCAGCCTTGCGGGTGAAGATCGCCACGCTCCGGTTGGTCTTGTCGAAGTAGGTGTTGGCGACCCGCTTGATGTCCTCCGCCGTCACCGCCTGCAGCCTGCCCGGGGCCTCGTTGATGTACTCCCAGCCGCCCAGCGCCTCGAAGTACCCCAGCTGCACCAGCAGGAAGAAGTTGCTCGAGAGCCGCCGGAACGAGTCCGCCGCGACCCGGTTCTTCACCTTCTGCAGTTCCTGCGCGCCCACCCCGTTCTTCTGGATGTCACCCAGCACCTCGTAGAACGTCTCCTCGACCTGCTGGGGCGTCGCTTCGCCCTTGGTCTCGGCCTCGAACGAGAACGTCCCGGCGTACTTGTTCGGCCCTCCCAGGCCCCCGGCCCCGGTCGACGCCGTCGACGCGATCTTCTTGCCCTCGATCATCGCCTTGTACAGCCGCCCCGTCCGGCCGTTCATGATCTGCGACAGCATGTCCAGCGCGAACGAGTCCCTGTGGTTGAACGGCACGGTGTGGTACCGCACCTCCACCTGGGGCTGGCAGTCGCACTCCGCGTACATCCGCTGCTCCGCCAGGCTCTTGGCCTCCAGCGTCACCACCGGGGGCGGCTCCACCTTCCCCCGCTCCAGCCGCCCGAAGTACTGCTGGATCACCGGCTTGACCTCGGCGACCTCGAAGTCGCCCACCACGATCCCCACCAGGTTGTTCGGCCGGTAGTAGGTATTGAAGTACTCCATCGCCTGCTCCTTGGTGTAGGAGTTCAGGTCCGTCGTCCAACCGATCACCGGCCAGGAGTACGGCGACGACATCCAGAACATCGCGTCGAACTGCTCCTGGAACCGCCCCGTCGGCGTGCTCTCGGTCCGCAGACGCCGCTCCTCGTGCACCACGTCGCGCTCGCTGTAGAACTCGCGGAACACCGAGTCCTTCAGACGGTCCGACTCCATCCACGCCCACAACTCGAACTTGTTGCTCGGCACGTTGATGAAGAAGAACGTCAGGTCGTACGACGTGAACGCGTTCATCCCCGAGCCGCCCAGGTTGGTGTACACCCGGTCGAACTCGTCCTTGACCGTCGTCTCCTTGAGCTGACGATCCATCAACTCCTTGAGTTCGGACCGCAGCTTCGCCATGTCCGGGGTGTCGTTCTTCTGGTCCCACGGATCGTCGATCTCGCCCGCCTTCCACCGCTTGTACTGCGTGTTCAGCGTCAGCGCCATCAGCCGGTCGCGGACCTCCTTCTGCTTCGCGTTGAACTCCCGGTCCTTTTCCGCGTCCTTCGTGCCGATGGTCTGCGTCCCCTTGAACATCATGTGCTCAAAGAAGTGGCTGATCCCGGTGATCCCGGGACGCTCGTTCACGCTCCCCACCCGCGCCAGCCAGCCGGCCGCGATGTTGTTCGGCTGATCCTTCCGCGGGACAAGCAGGAACTCCATCCCGTTGTCCAGCGTGAACGACTCCACCTTCACCTGTTGCCCACTCGCGGCCAGGCTCAGCCCGACCGCCGCCGTCACGGCGAGGATGTTCCGCATGCGACCGATCCCTTTCATCTGAAGGCACGTGCCCGTCTCGCCCGCCGCCCTCGGGCGCCGAGCCTGCCGCCGCGTCGCTCACACACGCCGAGCGGGGGCCGGAGTCTACCGAACCAGGCCCAAGCGGCCGCCGACCGCGCCGCTGCGCCGCCTACCGCCGCCGCCGCCGCCGGGTTGCGGCTCCCCGCCCATCCGTGCTCGCGGGGCCCGCCCGCATCGCCGATACCCCGCTATCGTGCCTCGCCGTCCCGCCCCGGTAGCTCAGCCCGGATAGAGCAGCGGTCTTCTAAACCGCAGGTCGCAGGTTCGAATCCCGCCCGGGGCGCTTCCCGCAGCCGCAAGCAGCCCAAAAAACAAGCCCAGCCTTGTTCAGGCCGGGCTCGTTTGGCTACGGTTCAAGAGTCTTCAGGGACACACACACAACAAACGCCGCCGGCAAACCGGCGACGGATATCGTCAGTCGATTAGCGACGACGACGCAGGCCGGCGAGGCCCGCGAGGCCGAACACCGCGGCAGCGCCGGGGGTCGGGACGAGGGTCAGGGTCCAGGAGTTCCAGCCGCCGGTGTCGCCACCAGCGTTGTCAGACGCGAAGATCTCCCACTGGCCGGCCGAGTTCAGGCCGTTGAACGCCGCGAACGCGGTCGCCGGGGCGTAGGTGCCCGAGGGGATCACGGTCGGGGGAGAAGCGGTCGGGAACGCCGCGCCGCCGTCGGCGAACGCGTAGGAGTTGGAGGCCACGAAGTCGGCGCTGTTGCCGAAAGTGGAGCCGGCGCCCACCCCGGGACGGTTGATCAGCGTGGCGGTGGTGTTCGAGGGCACGTGGCGGATGCGGATGATCAGGTCGCCGACCCAGGTGTGATTCAGGCCGCCGAAGGACACGGTCGTGCCGGCGCCGATGGTGAACGAATCGGAAACGGTGATCGTGTTGGTGATGCCGGCCGGGACGTTGTCCGGGATGGTGACGCCGCCGCCGGTGTACGACGGACGGGCGGTAGCGGCGGCCGTGATGGCCAGACCAGCGACCGCAGCGATGCTGAGCTTCGACATGGTTTCTTCCCTTTCCTGCAGAAAAGACACGCGCAACGCCACCGCGGCGCTGCCGAATTCGCTTGCCTGTCAGACCGGAACGAACACGTGCTTGCCTACCGCTACGCAAAGCGGTCGCTAGACAGACCCGAGTTGTGCCGTTGACGCGTTTCTTCCTTCCCGGGGCCCATGAAGACCCCTGACAAGTAGAAGCAGTATGGTCAACCTCCGCTTGTCTTGCAAGGGGGTTGTGGGATTTTTTTGCCGTTTTCTTTCGGCCGACCGGCAATCGCCCCGCACCGAAGCGTCGCTTCCGACCCGCCCACTACACTCCCCTCCCGATGCTCCCCACCCCCTTTAACGCGCCCCGATCCGGCGAGATCCACCGATGGTCGCGCACCTTCATCCCCACCCTCAAGGAAGCCCCCGCTGAGGCTCAGGCCGCCAGCCACCGCCTTCTCCTCCGCGCCGGCTTTATCCGACAGGTCGGCGCCGGCATCTACAACTACCTCCCCCTCGGGTGGCGCGTCCTCCAACGCATCTCCGCCATCGTCCGCGAGGAGATGAACACCACCGGGGGCGCCGTCGAGATGCTCATGCCCGCCCTCGAACCCTTCGAACTCTTCGAGGGCACGCGACGCGACGCCGACTACGGCGACAACCTCTTCCGCCTCAAGGACCGCCACGGCCGCCTGACCGCCCTCGCCCCGACCCACGAGGAAGTCATCACCGACCTCATGAAGGCCGGCATCACCTCCTACAAGCAATTACCTCTCGCCCTCTACCAGATCCAGACCAAGTTCCGCGACGAGTTCCGCCCCCGCTCCGGCCTCCTCCGGTGCCGCGAGTTCCTCATGAAGGACGCCTACTCCTTCCATATGTCCGTCGAGGGCCCGGGTGGCCTCAACCAGGCCTATGACGCCATGGACCGCGCCTACCAGAACATCTTCCGGCGCTGCGGCCTCACCTTCACCCGCGTCGAGGCCGAGTCCGGACCCATCGGCGGCTCCGCCTCCCACGAGTTCATGGTCAACGCCGAGTCCGGTGAGGACACCATCCTCCTCTGCCCGGTCAGCGGCTACGCCGCCAACGTCGAGAAGTGCGAGATCGGCCCCCGCCCCCACGACCTTGCCGCCGCACCCACCGGCGACCTGCAGGAGGTCCACACCCCCGGCCTCCCCGGCATCGACGAGGTCGGCAAGTTCATGAAGGTCAAGCCCGACCGCATGCTCAAGACCATCGTCTTCCGCGCCGCGTCCAACCCCGCAAGCATCGAATGGGTGCTCGCGGTCGTCCGGGGTGATCAGGAAGTCAACGAGGGCAAGGTCAAGGCCGCCGCAGGCTTCCACGCTTCCATGGGGGATGAGAAGGAAGCCCGCGCCGCCGGCTTCGCCATCGGCTACGTCAGCCCCCGCGCCGCCCTCGCCACGGGCCGCAAGTGCCTGCTCCTGATCGACCCCGACTCCGCCCAGGGCGGCTTCTGGGCAACCGGCGCCGACAAGCCCGACCACCACGTCAAGCACTTCAACTGGCGCCGCGAGATGGGCGCTGCCCTCGACGACCCCGCCCGCGTCAGAGTCGCCGACGTCCGCAACGCCGCCGCCGGCGACCCCTCCCCCCGCGTCCCCGGCGCGACCCTCGAAGCCCGCAAGGGGATCGAGGTCGGCCACATCTTCAAGCTCGGCACGAAGTACTCCGACGCCATGGACTTCCGCGTCCTCGACGAGAAGCAGGAGCGCCGCTCCGTCATCATGGGGTGCTACGGCATCGGCGTCTCGCGCACCCTCGCCGCCTGCGTCGAGATGGCCAGCGACGACAACGGCATCGTCTGGCCCGCCGCCATCGCGCCCTACCACGTCGTCATCGTCCCCATGCGCGTCGAGCCCGGCAGCGACGCGATGAGCACCGCCGAATCCCTGGCCCGAGGCCTCTCCACCGCCGGGCTCGACGTCCTCATCGACGACCGCGACGAGCGCCCCGGCGTCAAGTTCAAGGACGCGGACCTCATCGGCATCCCCGTCCGCCTCACCCTCGGAGACAAGGCGCTCGCCGAGAAGTCCGCCGAGTTCAAGCGCCGCAACGACCACAACAGCAAGAGCGACCTCGTGCCCCTCGATCGCGCCGTCGCCGCCTGCATCGAGGCCGTCTCCGCCTGAACCCCAACGCACCCCTCGCTCCGGCCGATAGCCCAGGCATGCCACCTCGCCGCCAACATCCCGGCGTCCTCGCGGCCCTCGCATCCGCCGCTCTCGCGCTCGCCGCGTGCGACCGCAAGCAGCCGGCCTCCGCCGGCGAGTTCGGCGTCAAGGCCGCACCCGCCGCCAAGCCCGCGTCGATCGCCTCCCTGATCGCCGACCTGCGCGCCGACGACGCCGGCGTCCGCCTCCGCGCCGCCACCGCGCTCCGCGAGATGACCTACAAGGCCGCCGACGCGCGGCTCACCCTGATCGCCGCGGTCAACGACGATCCCGACGCCCTCGTCCGCGCCGAGGTCGCCAACACCCTCGGCTACCTCGGGCCCGAGGGCGGCGAGGCCCTCTCCCACGCCGTCCGCTTCGACACCAGCGAAGCCGTCCGCGCCGCCGCCGCTCTGGCCCTCGGCCGCATCGGCGCCGAGTACGACCGCGGCCTCGGCGCGGTCAGCGGCGCCCTCGCCGTCGAACGCCGCGACACCGTCCGCGCCCGCATGGTCGCCGCCCTCGAAGCCTTCGGCGCCCCCGCCAAGGACACCCTCCGCAAGGCCCAACTCGACGAGTCGAGCCTCGTCCGCGACCGCGCCGCCCTCGCCCTCGAGCGCATCGACAAATCCGCCACCGCCGCCGCCGCCCCGACACCAACCCGCGTCGGCGACCTCATCCGCGCGCTCCGCGAGGGCGACAGCATGGGCCGCGTCAAGGCCGCACAGGACCTCGGCCGGCTCGGCGCCGCCTCCCTCCCGGCGCTCCCGGCACTGACCGACGCGCTCAACTCCCCGGACGTCAGCGTGCGCGTCGCCGCTGCCGGCGCCCTGCGCATGCTCGGGCCCGATGCCGTGCCCGCGCTCCTCATCGCCGCCCGCGACAAGGACGCCTCCGTCCGCTCCACCGCCGCCCAGGGCCTTGGCCGACTCAGCTCCCCCTTGCGTGACAACCGCGACACCGTCCGCGCCCTCGAGGCCCTCCTCAAGGACGACGAGATGGGCGTCCGCGCCACCGCCGTCGTCGCCCTCGAGCAGGTGGGCCCCGAGGCCCTCCCCGCCCTCCGCAAGGCCGCAGACGACAGCGATTGGTACGTCCGCGACCGCGCCCGCAAGGCCCTCGACAAGGTCGCCGCCGACCGCGCCGGCGCGCGCTGAGCGCGATCACCACCCTTCCGGGTAGCATCGCTCCGATGCAGAGCGTGCGCACGCTGATGACCGCCTCCGTCGACTACGCCGGGCTCTTCCCGCCCGCAACGCTCGACATGCACGCCGCCGTGCGCAACTACGCCGACTACCGCGCCGGCCCCTTCGCCTGGATGCTCGGACGCTTCGTCGTCCCCGTCGCCCGCCTCGACGAGTTCGAACGCGCCGCCCAGGGCCTCCTCCCCGCCGACCCCATGGACGTCTGGCGGCTCACCGCCCTCACCGCCCCCGCCGGCGACCCCTCGCTCGACGCCGACCTCGACCGCATCTTCGAGTTCAACGCCGTCCACTCCCTCGAAGACCCCGAGGGCGATCCCGACGCCGGCGGCGCCGTCATCGACATGATCGAACTCAAGGCCGACGACTCCCGCGCCGCCGACGCCGCCATCGACATCCTCCCCCAGGACATGCGCGCCTTCTTCGAACTCCCCATCCACCACGACCCGCGAGGCCTCGTCGCATCCCTCGCCGGCGAGCCCGGCGTCGGCGCCAAGGTCCGCACCGGGGGCGTCACCCCCGACGCCTTCCCCTCCCCCGAGCACCTCGCACGCTTCATCGTCGCCTGCTCCGCCGCCGCCGTCCCCTTCAAGGCCACCGCCGGACTCCACCACCCCCTGCGCGCCCCGTACCGCCTCACCTACAAGCCCGACGCGCCCACCGGCGTCATGTTCGGGTTCCTCAACGTCTTCCTCGCCTCCGCGCTCGCCTACGTCGACCGCCTCGGCGCCCCCGACGTCCTCCGCATCCTCGAAGAAACCTCGCGCGACGCCTTCACCTTCGACGACCGCGGCGTCATCGTCCGCGGCCGCCGCCTCGAGAACGACCGCCTCTCCCGCGCCCGAGAGTCCTTCATCCTTTCCTTCGGCTCGTGCTCCTTCACCGAGCCCGTCGACGAACTCAAAGCCCTCGGAGCGCTCCCCTCGTGACACTCCTCCGCCCCAACGAAACCCACGACCCCGCGCTCGCCTCCTGGGTCGAATCCGCCAACGACCCCGCCTCCGACTTCCCCATCCAGAACCTCCCCCTCTGCGCCTTCGACCCCCACCCCGAGGACGACGAGGGCCCCGGCGAGGAACACCTCGGCGTCCGCATCGGCGACTCCGTCCTCGACCTCTCGATCCTCTTCCAGCACCTCGCCGACAGCCGCCAGAGCCCGCACGACCTCCCCGGCATCGGCGACAACGCCGACGAGGACACCACCGCCATCCTCGCCGACGCCATCGCCCTCGGGAACGCCAACGCCGTCATGTCCCTCGGTCCCTACGGCTCGGCCCTCTTCCGACGCTGCGCCCAGGGCCTCCTCCGCTCCGAGTTCAAGACCGAGGCCCTCGCACGCTTCCTCCAGCGCCGCGCCCTGCGCCGCCTCGACGACGTCGTCCTCTTCGAGCCCGCCGTCATCGGCGACTACACCGACTTCTACGCCTCCATCCACCACGCCTCGACCGTCGGCGCCATGTTCCGCCCCGACAACCCACTCCTCCCGAACTACAAGTGGGTCCCCATCGGCTACCACGGCCGCGCCTCCTCCCTCTTCCCCAGCGGCATGCCCGTCCGCCGCCCCAGCGGCCAGATCAAGGCCGACGACAAGCCCGGCGAGCCTCCCTCGCCCCCCGTCTTCGGCCCCTGCAAACTCCTCGACTACGAGCTCGAACTCGGCTTCTTCGTCGGCGCCGGCAACGAGCCCGGCGAGACCATCCCCATCGGCCGCGCCGCCGAGCACCTCTTCGGCGTCTGCCTGCTCAACGATTGGTCGGCCCGCGACATCCAGAAGTGGGAGTACCAGCCCCTCGGCCCCTTCCTCGCCAAGAACTTCGCCTCCACCATCTCCCCCTACGCCGTCATGATCGAAGCCCTGGCGCCCTTCCGATGCCCCGCCTCCCCGCGACCCGAGGGCGACCCGACGCCCCTCCTCTACCTCGCCGACGCCGACGACCAGCGCCTCGGCGGCTTCGATATCACCCTCGAGGTCTACCTCTCCTCCGCCCAGATGCGCGCCGCCGGCGCCGAGCCCCTCCGCCTCTCCCGCGGCTCATCCCGCGACATGTACTGGACCCCCGCCCAACTCCTCGCCCACCACGCCTCCAACGGCTGCCCCATGCGCCCAGGCGACCTCCTCGGCTCCGGAACCCTCTCCGGACCCTCACCCGAATCCCGCGGCTGCCTCCTCGAACTCACCTGGGACGGCCCAGGCAAGCCCCGCAAGCCCATCACGCTCCCCACCGGCGAGACCCGCACCTTCCTCGCCGACGGCGACGAGATCACCCTCCGCGGCTTCTGCGAACGCGAGGGCTACCGCAGAATCGGCCTCGGCGACTGCCGCGCGATCATCGAACCGGCGGTGTGAGGCGCCCGCCTCGGCCCTCCGGTGGTCGGGGAGCGGGTCGTCGCGAAGGGACGGGGTGAGGAGACGCCGCTCGACGGCCCTACAGGTGGCAGAGTCATACGGAGCCGCGGCTTAGCAAAGCCACAACCACGCGGGTTGCCTTCTCTCGCACGAAGCCCTGCACGAGCGTAGACTCTAGTCCATGGAAGAGATCCCGAATCCAGTGTCGAACGGTCGCACTGAACAGCCGCTGCCCGTCAACCCTGCCATTTTGCAGCGGTTGCTCGCCGAACTTTCGCCACTGCCCGACTCGGCCAGGAGGCGCCTAATCGATACCGTTTGCACATTCTTCGGAATAGCCGTTGAACACCCCGAGATGCCGGCATCTGTCCCTAGCCGAGCAACTAGCCAAAGCCGCGAGCCTTCCTTCCGGTTCGCCGAAGCGGATGAGCCGGCGGTTAAGGAGTTCGTTCACGACAAGGCACCGAGCACTGATGTTGAGCGCGTCGCCTGTCTTGCGTACTACCTCTCGCGCTATCGCGGGACGCCGCACTTCAAGACCAAGGACATCACGGCGCTCAACACCGAAGCCGCGCAGCGTCCGTTCTCCAACACCGCGTTCGCCGTTGAGAATGCCACAAAGACCGGCTATCTAGTCCCGTCGATCAAGGGGTGCAAACAGCTCAGCGCTGCAGGCGAGCGCTTTGTTGATGCAATGCCAGATCGCACCGCGGCTAGGGAGGCGATGGATCGCGCGCGACCCGGGCGCAGCGGCCGCCTATCTAAGAAGGATCGAGGCTAACGCTAGCGGAGCCCAGAAATGACATTGCCCGGTACCCAGCACGATGCGATGCGACTAGTCATGTTCAACCATAAGGGCGGGGTTGGCAAGACTACATTGACGGTGAACCTTGCGCATGCCCTCGTGGATGCGGGTAAGCGGGTGTTGCTGGTTGACACCGATCCGCAGTGCAGCATGTCATCATTCTTTCTTGAAGAACAGCGACTTGACAGCATGCTGGACGAGTCTGAGAGCGATGCAGGCAACACGCTCTGGACCGCGCTCCGGCCGGTCTCCGAGGGTAGTGGGGGCCTCGCGAAGCTGAAGCCCGTCAAGATTCGGGATGGGCTCCTGCTGGCGGTCGGGGACATCCGGTTGGCCGAGTTCGAGAACACGCTCGCCGAGTGCTGGAATCTGTGCCTGAGCCGTAATCGACGAGGGTACATTTGCACCACTGCGTTGAGCAGCCTCGTGGATACCTTGGTTCTAGCCAACAGGATTGATTACGTCTTCTTCGATGCGGGCCCGAACATCGGGCCATTGAATCGTGCGATTCTGCTCGATTGTTCTCATTTCATTGTTCCCGCCGCATGCGACCTTTTCTCTACCAGGGCGATGAAGACGCTCGGATTCGCGCTGGTCGACTGGGTTATGACGTGGCGACGGGTTTCAGAAATGGCCCCCGATAACACCCTCCTTCTGGAGGGAAAGCCAAGACTTCTCGGGTTCATTCCTCAGGGCTTTAGGGTGTATGCGGGCAGGATGGCGCAAGAGCCGTTGACCGTTCTCGACAATTTGGAGAGTAGACTCATCGATTACGTTTGGAAGCCGCTGCAGAAAGCATACGGCATCTCAACTAGGGACAGGCCCGCCAAGCTCAAACTTGGCGAGGTCAAGAATCTTGGAAGTCTTGTCACGACAGCGCAGCAGCAGGGGCAACCGATCTGGGGCGTCGTCGGCGGTAACGCCGACTCTAAGGCCGAAGCAAAGCAAGTGTTCCGTGAAATCGCCAAGCAGATCATCGCGACCGCAGTTTGAGCCTCTCCATGGGCAGACCTAGGAAATCATCGACTTCCATCATCCGCGAGGCCGTCAATGCGTTCGCTGCAAAGCGAAATGAGTTCGAGACTGATGCGACAAACCTTCAGAATCGCCTGTTATCTCACGTCGAGCTTCGGAAACTGATCCACTCGATCAAGTGGCGTACCAAATCACCGGACCATCTGAAAGACAGCTTGGAGCGCAAGGCAAAGCGTGCGGCTGAAGGCGGGACCGCGTTCAACATTACCGCTGACAATGTGTTTGACAAGGTGCCAGACCTGGCCGGTGTCCGACTACTCCATTTGCACATGCGACAGATGGAGAGGATTCATCCTCTGCTCATGCAGATCATTAGAGAGGAAGGTTATGTGCTGAGCGACGAGCCCGAGGCAAAGACATGGGACTTTGAGTACGAGGTTATGTTCAAGATGCTCGACATTAAAGTCACTCGCAACGAATCTCTCTACACAAGCGTTCACTATGTTATCAAGCAAAATACGACCACGCGGAGGCTGTGTGAACTTCAGGTGCGTACTCTTGCCGAGGAGGTGTGGGGTGAGATCTCTCACACCATTAACTATCCGCACGAGACGGATTCTATTGCGTGCAAGGAGCAGCTGAAAGTGCTCGCACGCATCGTGTCCGGTTGCTCACGTCTAGTTGACTCGATAGTAGCTTCGTATGAGGACCACGAGTCCCGCGCCGCGAAGTCTCTGCCGAAGCGGTAGTTGGGTTAGAGCCTAACTCTCCGGATCAATCGCCACATCCAACTCCACCGTCTCCGCCTCCAGGCACTCCGTCGCCGTGCAGGGCTGATACCGCACCAGCAGGATGTGCCGCCCGGACCACGGCGCACCGTCCCGCTCCAGCGTCACCAGCGCCTGCACCGCCTCCCGGTGCACCAGCAGGGGGGGGCCGTCGGGGCTCAGCCCCAGCAGAGGCTCGCCCTCCGGGTACTCCACCCTCACCCGCAGCCCCGTCGATCCCGGCGCCAGCGCCACGGTCAGCCCCTCCACGCCGCGGAGCCTCGCCCCTTCCGGCGTCGCGGCCGGGAAGGGCTCGTGCGCCGTGATGTGCCAGCCCTCGGCGATCCGCACCTGGATCGCCACCTGCCCAGCCCCGTGCCGAGGCGCCGCCACCCGGTCCGCGCTCGCGTACACCTCGATGGGCTGCAGCCCGTCCTCGGCGCCCGCCCCTTGCGCCGCCGCAACGGCCGATGGCTCGCCGATCACCCCCGCGCGTTCGAGCAGGGCCGCATCCTCGCGCAGCAGCCGCGCGAGCGCCCGCGTCGCGTTGATCGCCCCCACCGGCGATTCCGCGATCGGCCCCCGCATCGTGCCCAGCATCCGCGCTGCCGCCTCGCGCCACTGCGGATCCCCCGTGGCATCGCCCAGCCCCACGAGCGCGTGGAGCATCACCGATTGTCCCGAGGGCAGCGCCCCGTCGTGGACGCTCCGGGCCCGCACGAACAGGTCCGCCTGCCCCGGCCTGGTGTCGTACATCGCCCCCGTGCCCGCATCGCCGAACAGCGTCTGCGCCTGGCGGATGAGCACCGTCGCACGGTCCAGCCACGCCCCGGCATCGGCCCGGCCGAGGCTCTTCCCCGCCCGGTGCAGGCGCACGAACCCGTCACCGAGCATCGCGTGATCCTCGAGGAACGCCGGCGTCTTGGCCCTCCCGTCGCGGAAGGAGCGCATGAGCACCTCGTCCGCGCCACGCATCCGGCCCCACACAAACTCCCCGGCCCGCGCCGCGATGTCCAGCCATCCCGGCTCACCCAGGGCGCCCGCCGCCTCCGCCAGGGCGCCGATCATCAGCCCGTTCCACGCCGCCAGCGCCTTGTCGTCGAGCCGGGGCGGCTTGCGCTGATCCCGCGCCGCGAGCATCGCCCCGGCGATCCGCCGCTTCGCGACCTGGAAGGCCTCCGGCGTCAATCCCAGGCTCGCCGCGACCCGGTCCGGCCGATCGGCCAGGAACAGCACGTTCCGCGCCGGCTCTTCGGGGTGGTGCGGGTCCCGGAAGTTGGGGCCCTTGTCCAGCCCGAACACTGTCATCGCCAAGTCGGCATCGGCCCCGCCCACCGCGGCCCGCACCTCGGACGGCGTCCACAGGTAGTTCAGCCCCTCGCGCCCGTCCACCTCCGCATCCTGCGCCGAGAAGAACGCCCCGTCGGGCGACACCATCTCGCGCCCCACGTACCCCACGATCCCTTCCGCGACCTCGCGGTACGACGCGTCGCCGAAGAACCGCGCCGCGCGCGCGTAGACGGACAGCAACTGCGCGTTGTCGTAGAGCATCTTCTCGAAGTGCGGCACCAGCCACCGCTCATCCACGCTGTAGCGGTGGAACCCGCCCCCGATCTGGTCGTGCATCCCCCCGGCCGCCATGCGGTCCAGCGTGCCGCGGATCGCGGTCGTGAGCGCCGCCCGCGCGCTCTCGCCCGTCTCCTGCTCCAGGACATCGAGCAGGTAGTCGAGGAAGACCGGCTGAGGGAACTTGGGAGCCCGCCCGAAGCCGCCCCACGTCGCGTCGTAGAGGCGCAGCAGGGTGACCGTGGCCTCCTCGGGCGTCCTGCGGCTCAGGAGCGGCGCCCTCCGCTCCTCGACCGACAGCCGCTCCGCCACCGCTCCCGCCACGCGCTCGGCCTGGTCGAGCACCTGGGCGCGCTGGTCGCGCCACGCGTCCGAAACGCCGCGGATCACCTGCTCGAAGGACGGCATGCCATGCCGCGGCTCAGGGGGGAAGTACGTCCCGGCGTAGAACGGCTTGAGCCCCAGCCCGGCGCCGGCCTGGCCCTTGCGCGCCGGAGGGGTCAGGAAAACCGACATCGGCCACCCGCCCCGCCCGGTCATGCCCTGCACCGCCGCCATGTAGATGTCGTCTACGTCCGGGCGCTCTTCGCGGTCCACCTTGACGCACACGAAGCGCTCCCCCAGGAGCGCGCCGATGCGGGCGTCCTCGAACGACTCCCGCTCCATCACGTGGCACCAGTAGCAGGTCGCGTACCCCACCGACAGGAAAATCGGCACGTCGCGGCGCGACGCCTCCTCGAAGGCCTCGGCCCCCCAGGGCATCCACGGCGCCGGGTTGTGCGCGTGCTGCAGCAGGTAGGGGCTGGTCTCGCCCGAGAGTTTGTTGGCGACGGGCTTGGCGTGAGACATGGTCGAACACTAGTCGGTCTTGACGCCGCGGCGCGGGAGGGGAGACTGCTCGGATGACCGCGCTCCGCGCCGCCCTGATCTGGGTGTCGATCGTGCCGCTCGCGATCGCCAACGGCGCCCTGCGAGAACGGCTCCTCGTCCCTCGGATGAGCGAGTTGCGGGCCCAGCAGGTGAGTTGCCTGAGCGCCGCCACCATCATCCTGCTCGTTGCGCTGGCCGGGGTGCGGTGGGTGGGCGCGTCCTCGACGCGGGGGCTCCTCGGGATCGGCGCGATGTGGCTCGCCCTGACGGTGGGGTTCGAGTTCGGCTTTGGCAGGCTGGTGGTGGGAAAGCCGTGGACCGGGCTTCTGGCCGACTACAACCTCGGCGCGGGGCGGCTCTGGCCGCTGGTTTTGCTCACTACTCTGATCTCCCCCTGGGTTGCCGCCCGATTGCGGTGGATCGGGAGGGGTTGAGGGTTGCCTTTGGTCGTTGGGTTGCTATTCTGTTAGCCCCTCCGAGGGGTCTGAGACTGGAGTTTTCCCGATGCCCCGCACCTGCGCATTCACCGGCAAGACGGTTTCCTACGGCAACCGCCGCGTCTATCGCGGCCAGGCCATCACCAAGGGCGGCTTCGGCCTCAAGCCCACGGGCATCACCCGCCGCAAGTTCAAGCCGAACCTGCAGAGCGTCAACGCCCTGGTCGACGGCCGCGCGATGCGTGTGAACGCCTCGGCCAAGGCCATCCGCACCGGGCTGGTCATCAAGCCGCTGAAGCGCAAGTACGGGTACACCCGCCAGCAGAAGGCCAAGGCCGCCGCCGGCGCCTGAGCCGCACCCGAAGGTGTTCAACTTGCAGGGCTCCGCATTGCGCGGGGCCCTTGTTCTTTTCATACCTGTGCGAAACGGGCCCGAATGGCGCGCGCCAGGGCGGCGATCGACTCCGCCGGGTAGAGTGGAAATGGCCAGGTGCGGTCGTTGACGACATCCGCCTCCGCGAGGCGGGCGGCGAGCGATTCCGCCTCTGCCGTGAGCGCGGCGAGTTCGCCGGCGTGGGCCCGGCGGTATTCCTCGAGGAAGGCGTGCAAGCCGCGGTAGGGGGGCAGCGCCGGCGCTCCCGCCTCGCGCGCGGTCGCGACCGCCCCCACGAGGGCGCGCTTGCGTTTCGCGTCATGCTCCAAGCCGAGCAGGGCCGGGTCGTGAGCGGCTCGGTGGACGCGCCAGAGCGCCCGGGCCAGGTCCGAGCGGGTCGGCGGGTCGGGCCGGCCCAGGTCGAGCCGGAGCGTCGCGGTGACCACGGCGGTC
>CANJRL010000039.1 GCA_947476675.1 Phycisphaerales bacterium | reverse complement strand
GGCCGGTGAAGTCGACATAGCCGCCGACGCCGCACATCAGCCGGCCCTCCGGCGCGCGGGGACGTTGAGCAGGTCGCCGACCTTTTCCGACAGCGCGTCCCAGGAGTCGCCCAGGACCGTGGCGCGGCGGCGCTCGATCATCGAAGGGTCGCGCTCGCTCAGCGCGCGGTGGACGGCGGCGATGAACTCCTCGTGGCCGGACGCCGCGTGCACGACGTTCTCGTAGCGCTGGAGCTCGCCGAAGCGGATGGAGACGATCGGGAAGCCGATGGCCAGGTATTCCTTGAGTTTGATCGGGTTGCAGCCGCGGATCCACTCGTTGTCGAGCCAGGGCATGAGCGCGACGTCGAACTGCGCGGCGTGCTTGGGGACGTCGGCGTAGGGGATGGGGGGAAACCAGCGCACGTTGGGCTCGGCGACGAGGCGGCCGATGTCCATCGCCTGGGGGCCGATGACGACCATCGTGCCCTGCTTCAGCGAGCGCGCCACCTTGATCATCAGGTCGAGGTCGACGGTGTAGTTGTCGAGAGCGCCGTAGAAGCCGACCAGGGGGCGGGGAAGATCCCGGAGGATGTCGGGGCACGAGCCCGGCGTGGGCGGATAGGCGGCGGCGAAGTGGGAGAAATCGACGCCGTGGCCCAGCCACCGTGCATCGTGCGCCTCTCCGCGCTCCCGGTCGAAGAGTTCTCGGTTGACGTAGAGGGTGTGCTCGGCGCGGGCGAGGCACCGGCGCTCGAGCCCCCGGATGAAGGCGCCGTCGGCCTCGGGGAACCGGGAGAAGTCGTCGGACCGGTTGAAGACCACGGTCTGCCAGCGGCCCTTCTCGACCGCCGCGATGGCGGTGGGGATCGTCAGCCACGCCGAGGGCCTGCGGATGCCCAGGAGCCGCTGGAGAGCCGCGGCCTGGGCGCGCAGCAGGGCGCCGTTGATCGCCACCGCGCGCTCGTCGTACCGAGGCAGGAACAGCGGCGTGTAGACCCACATGCCCGACTCGTCGCGGCGCAGGCCCTTGAGCATGCTCCTGGCCTTGCGGATGTAGCGGCGCCCGGTCAGTTCCGTCTTCTCGCGGGTCGGCAGACGCATCCCGATGGAGTTGATCCAGAGGACCGTGGCGCGCGAGGCGAGGCGGCGCATGATCTGGCACTCGCTGTGGCCCCGGTTGTGGTACCACCAGTCCACGCCGGCGAAGCAGACCACGCCGTCGGCCGGCGGCGCCCCAAGGACGCGCCACGGCGGATCGCCCTCGGCGAGCGGCCTCCCGGGCGCCGCGGGCGGCGTGAGAGCCTGGTCCGCCGGGCTGGCGCTGGTGGTCGTCATGGCGTCGGGGGGCGGGGTCAGGCGCGGACCAGGCGGCCAGCCGCGAGGGACTCGAACTGGCGCAGCGCGTCGCGGGTGTCGACCACCAGGCGGGCGTGCTCCGCGATGGTGCGGTAGTCGAAGGCCGAGTGGTTGGTGGAGATCACCACCGCGTCGTAGCGGGCCAGGTTGGCCGGGGTGATGTCGACGCTGGCCATCTGCAGGTCGTGGCGGCGGACGCGGGGGGTCTTGGGAACAAGCGGGTCGCTGTAGTCCACCTCGGCGCCCAGGTCCTCGAGCAGCATGATGAGTTCGAACGAGGGGCTCTCGCGGGTGTCGTCGATGTCGGGCTTGTAGGCGAGGCCTAGCACGAGGATCCTGCTCCCCTTGATCGCCTTGCCGTGGTCGTTCAGGGCCAGCATGGTGCGCTCGACGACGTAGTGCGGCATGTGGGTGTTCACCTGGCCGGCCAGTTCGATGAAGCGGGTGAACTTGCCCACCTCCTTGGCCTTCCAGGTCAGGTAGAAGGGGTCGATGGGGATGCAGTGCCCACCCAGGCCCGGGCCGGGGTAGAAGGGCATGAAGCCGAAGGGCTTGGTGCTCGCGGCGCGGATGACCTCCCACACGTCGATGCCCATCGCGGTGAGCACGACCTTGAGTTCGTTGACCAGCGCGATGTTCACCGCGCGGAAGATGTTCTCGAGCAGCTTGGCGCTCTCCGCGACCTCGGCGCTGCTCACCGGCACGACCGTCTCGACGCCGTAGCGGTACAGCATCGCGCCCAGTTCGGTGGCGCGGGGGTCGCACCCTCCGAGGAGTTTGGGGGTCGAGCGGGTGTTGTGGCTCTTGCGGCCCGGGTCCTCGCGCTCGGGGGAGAAGACCACGAAGAAGTCCTCGCCGCTCTTGTAGGACTTGGCCGGGCCGGAGGCCGCGGCGAGCATCGCGGGGATCATGTCCTGCCGGGTGGTGCCCGGGTAGGTGGTGGACTCGAGCGCGATGAGCTGCCCCGGGCGCAGCGTCTTGCCGATGGCGTGCGCGGTGCTCACGATGTAGGAGATGTCGGGCTCCTGGTGCTTGCCCAGGGGGGTGGGGACGCAGACGATGATCGCGTCGCACTCGCCCAGGCGGCCCATGTCGGCGGTGGCTTCGAACCGCTTGCTGCCCGAGAGGTCCCGGGTGAGCGACTCGCCCAGGTGCTTGAGGTAGTTCACGCCCTTCTTGAGGGCGTCGATCTTGGCCGGGTCGATGTCGAAACCGAGGATGCGCAGGCCCCCCTGGTGCAGCGCATGGGCCAGGGGCAGGCCGACGTAGCCGAGCCCGATGATGCCCACGAGTGCTTCCTTGGTCTCGAGGCGGCGCTTGAGTTGCTCGTAGGCGGTCATGGGTGCTCCGTGGCGGTCGCGGTGTGGGTCCTGGAGGGGGTGGGGGACGGGGCGGGGGACCGGGCGCTCGACCCGGCCGGGGTCTCGATGAATCGGCGCAGCGCAGCGATCAGTTGGTCCGACGCCCTTGCCCCGATGGTATCGGCTGGGCGGAGCGCGCCCAATCGGTCGAGCGCAGCGGGCAGGTCCTCGTCGGTCATCGCGACCGCGACCCGGCCCTGGGCCTGGAACCGCTGCGCGGTGGCCACCTGGTGGTCGTTGCGGGTTTCCCGCAGGTCGCCCCGCCGCGGCATGACGAGGATCGGCTTGCCCAGTTCCAGCGCGGTGATGATCGACCCCATCCCCGCGTGCGCGACGACGGCGTCCGCCTGGGCAACCTTCTCCTTGAACGCCGGAGGGTCGAGGAACCGCGCGAAGCCGATGTGCGAGGGCTTCCAATCGGTCGGGCCGATCTGGGCGAACACGTCGGACCGGCTCCGGGCCTTGGCCCACGCGTCGACTCCCCGGCACAGGCGGTCGAAGGGCATCTGGGCGCCCACGGTGACGAAGATCACAGCACCGCCCCCTCGAAGCGAGGCCCGTTCGCCCTGGCGAGGTGCGGCCACTGGGTGAGCCACAGGTCGGCGTGGGGACCCGCCTTCACGCCCGACATCGAGACGTGCTCCACGTTGGCGATCGAATCCAGCCAGACGGTCCGCTTGCCGAGCAGGCGGGCGAGGCGGACCGCGAAATACCCCGGGGCGGCGCCGGTGGAGATGACGACGTCCGGGCGCTCAGCAAGAAGAATGCGCAAGAGCCGCAGGGCCTGGAGGACCAGCGCCGCCTTGTTCCACCGCGTGGCGTCGTTGACAACGTAGAACCGGTGGTCGGGCACGTCGGAGCGGTAAGCCGGGTTCACGGTCACGAACGCCGCGTCGTGGCCTTCGAAGGCCGGGCGGAGGCGCAGCAACTGCACCCAGTGCCCGCCTCCGGAGGCGACCGCGAGGATCTTTCGAGATGCGAGCGGCACGGGTTTCCGGTGGTTCAGGCGCTGGGGGCCGGGAGTCCGAGAAGTTGGCCCATCGTCATGATCTGCAATCCCTCGCGCTCGGCCGCGAGCAGCAGTTGATCGGTCACGGTGAGGACGTACTTGGCCCTCTCCTGGGCGTCGGAAGCGCGGTCGAAGTCGTGGAGCAGGACCACCCCACCCCCCGCCCGGCGGACCTCATCGGCGACGCAGGCCGGGTCAGGCAGGGCGCCGCGGGCCGTGTCGCGCGAGTCGACCGTCCAGAAACACACCGGCGCCCCGCGGCGGCGAAGGGCCAGCAGGGTGGGCACGGTGACCTTCCCGTACGGCGGGCGGAACGGCGAGTTCGGCGAGATCCATCGCGAAAGCGCCCGGTAGCCATCATCGATATCGCGGATCGCGCGCCACGGCGACGATCGCATGGCGTTCACGTGTTGTTTGGTGTGGCACCCAAGTTCATGGCCGTCGCCGAGAATCCGGTCGACAACTGCCTCGGCGCCCGGCGCCCGCATCCCCAGCAAGAAGAACGTTGCTCGCGCGTGGGCCACGGCGAGGCGCCCGAGGACCAGAGGCGTCAGGGTCGGTCCTGGGCCGTCGTCGTAAGTCAGCACCAGCGCGCGGCGGGCGGCGCAAGCCGCACGAAGGGCATCGATGGCGCGGCGCTTGGCCGGCCCCGCGCCGACCTGTGCGCCGACGCCGGCGGCGAGCAGCGCGCCGACGCCCCCGGCGATGGCGATCGAGGCGAGCGTGCTCATGGCGTGCCCGCGCCGAAGCCGTGGTGCGCGACCCAGGATTTGACCAGCCCCCCGAAGCGCTCGGGCATGATGGTCGCGGCGGGGAAGAGGCGGCGCATCTCCGCGCCGGTGAGCAGGCGGATCTCGCGGATGACCTCGCGGGCGCGAACGGGGTCCCGGATCGGCTCGGTCCACCCGAACTTCCTGCGGCGGATCAGCGCCACGCGCAGATCCTCGGGCATCCAGTGCCAGGCCGGGAACAGGAAGTGCGGCTCGATGGGGAACCAGAAGTTGGGCGTCTGCACCCAGTAGGCCCTGGCGATGCGCCGGACCTCGGAGGCCATGCGCTCCTGGGCCTCCCAGGTGAACAGATGCTCGATGACCGAGTTGCTGAACACGATGTCGAAGGAGCGGTCGCCGTACTCGGGCATGGCGGTGGCGTTGCCCTTGCGGGGGTCGACGTTGGCGTGGGCTTTGGGCTCGGCCTGCAGGTTGACGGTGGTGATGAGCACGTCGTCGCGGCCGGCCCAGCCGCGGCGCTCCCAGAATTCGTTGGTCCCTCCGACGTCGAGGATTCGCACCGGGCGGGGAAGGGTCCGGACCAGGGCGTCGAAGATGGCGAAGCGCCGCGAGCGCATGCGGTTGCTGAACGAGCCGGGGTCGTGCACGTTGGCGCGGCTGAGGAGCGTCACGCGGAGGTCTCCATGGCGGCGGGGGCGGCGGAGGCGGCGGGCGATGGAACGGCCGGCGGCGCGCCGGCGAACTCGCCGCGGCTCCAGGCCCCGCGGGCCCGGAACACCTTGGCCCAGTTGTCGGCGTCGGCGCGGCGTTCGGGCCGGGCAAGCGAGAAGGCGCGATAGCCGACGGCGCGGGCGAGCGCGAAGACGTCGAAGGCGCGGGCCCCGAGCCACGCCGCCGGGCCGGACCAGTTGCGGCGCATGAGCAGGGCCTTGGCGGTGAAGAGGCGGACGACCTTGTCGGCGCGCATGGTGTCGGAGGCGGCGCCGTAGTGCACGATGGTCGCGGTCGGGGTGATCCTGGGCACGATGCCGAGCCGACGGGCGCGGAGGCACAGGTCGGCCTCCTCGGCGTACATGAAGAAGGCCGGGTCGAAGCCCTTGAGCCGCGCCCACAGGTCGCGCCGGATGAGGAAGAAGCAGCCGGAGACGATGTCGACGTCGCGCTCGGTCGAGCGGTCCCATCCGGGCATGGCCTCGGGGTTGCACAGGGGGGAGCCGGGCATGGCGGCGCCGAGGCCCAGGGCGCCGGCCCAGGTGCTCCAGAGCGTGGGCCTGCGCCAGCACGAGGTGGGGTTGAGCGAGCGGTCGCCGAAGAGCGTTCGCCCGCCCCAGATGCCGCGCGTGCCCGGGGGCGAGGACGCCTCGGATGCCCGGGCGAACTCGACGACGCGGTCGATGGCCCCGTCGAGCACGATGGTGTCGGGGTTGAGGAGGAGGAGGTACTCGCCCCGGGCCTTCTCGGAGGCGAGGTTGTTGGCGCGGGCGAACCCGAGGTTGACGCCCGGGAGGATGAGCGTCGCCTGGGGGAACTTCTCGGCGATCATCTGCGCCGAGCCGTCGGGCGAGAGGTTGTCGACGACCAGCAGTTCGAACGGGGTGCGCAGGGTCTGGGCGTAGACCGACTCGAGGCACTCGCGGGTGATCTCGCGGGTGTTGTAGGAGACGACGATGATGGAGACGACGGGGGTCACGAGCGCTCCTCCCCGGGCTGCTTCGGGGGCTCGGGCTCCTGCTTTGGCTTGGGAGCGGGGCTGGTCAGACGCTTGCGCCAGGCCTTCTTGACGCGATCGATCGCGCCGCCGTTGGCCATGGCGCGGCGCGCCGCCGTGGAGATTCCCTCTGCCGTGCGGTCGAGCGCGGCGGCGAGCGCGGCGGGAGCGCCGGCGCCGTAGACCCTCACCGACGATTCCTCCCAGGACTCGGTGCCGTAGATCCGCTTGTAGCCCGCGTCGCCGAAGCCGTAGTCGATCGTGCGCACGCCTTCTTGGGCGAGCAGGGCGTAGGAGCGGAGGAGGAGCACCGTGCCCGGGGAGTGGTCACGGTGATCGGGGTCGTAGCCCAGGCTTTCGAGAAAGTACACGCCTCCGACGCTGGAGCCGATCTGGAAGGCGATGGGCTTGCCTCGCGCGACGAGCCAGTAGCAGCGCATGCGGCCGGCGCGGGCGTCGGCGCCGAGGATGGAACGCCACTGGGGCGAATCATCGAACGCCGCGCCCAGGCCGGCCTGGTAGGTGCGCGCCGCGAGGGGCGCCGCGCCGGCGGCAAACTCGGCGAGGTCGGCCTCGGTTCGGAAAACGCGGGTCTCGACCTCGCCGCCGAAGTGCTCGACGAGCAGGCGGTCGGTGCGCTTGATGTTGTAGCGGTGCTTGCTCGAGAAGCGGGCCATGGTCTTCTCCCAGCCCTGCGGGTCGAGGGAGAAGCGCCAGTGCGGGGCGAAGGGCGCCTCGATCGCGCTGCGCAGGGGCCCGGCGAGGGCGGGCGCGCGGACCGGGGCGTCCTTCGCGAGGTGGTTGATGCTCAGCGCCGATGCGCCGCCGGCGTCGAGCGCGAGGCCGAGCAGCGCGGCGGCCTCGTCGGCGTCCCCGGGCTGATCGCCGGCAAGGACGCCCCCGTACACGACGTCGAGAAATGTCAGCGTCGGCGCGGGAGCCCTGAGATAGCCGAGCGCGATGGCCGGCCGCCGCCGGGAGAGCCGCCCGACCACCATGGCGCGCAAGCGCCCGGCGGCGGCGCTGGTCGCGATCCAGGGCTCGGCGCGCCCGCTCATGGAGGCCAGGGTGGCGAAATAGCGCAGGGGGTCGGCATTGAGCGAGGGCCTGCGTGAGCATGCGCGCAGCGCCTCCCAGGCGGGCCTCAGGGCCTCGGCCTCGGCCAGCGTCCGGGCCACGCTTCGGCCGCCGGCCAGCGGTGGGGCCTCGCCGGGGAGTGGAGGCGTTGGCGCGCGGAGCGTGCTCAGGCGGGCCTCCGCACGTTCGGACGCGGAGCGGGGATGCCCGGCGGCGTCGGCGCAACCGCGCGTCGCGGGGCCGCCGGCACGAGCGCCGGGGCCGGCGCGAGCCCGGGCGCCAGGCTCGCGATCATCGCGAGGTGCATGGTGAAGAGGATGTTGATCTGCCCGAAGTACGACACCGCGAAGAACGAGGTGACGTGCAC
This sequence comes from Phycisphaerales bacterium, assembly GCA_947476675.1. Taxonomy (GTDB): domain Bacteria; phylum Planctomycetota; class Phycisphaerae; order Phycisphaerales; family UBA1924; genus CANJRL01. The sequence continues at coordinate 14,377 of CANJRL010000039.1, read as the reverse complement.
GAACATGGTGACGCCCATGGCCCACGCCATGACCTGGTTGGCGCGGCTGCGCTGCTCGACCCGCCACAGCCGCCCGACGCCGCTGAAGGCCCTCGCGATGATCCAGATGAAGAGCATCATGCTCAGGAGCCCCCCGTTGATGCCCTCGAGCACGTACTGGTTGGTGATGTCGAAGAGGTCCTCGTGGAGCAGTTCCTTCATGCCCACGGCCCACCACGCGCCGATCTGCTTGATGAACTCGTCCATGAGGAAGAAGCGGTGCCATCCGGTCGAGCCGCCGACGAAGTCCACCTTGGCGAAGAGGAACCAGACCGGGTTCTTCATGGCGAAGTGCAGCACGACGAGGAGCGCCGCGAGCCCCCATCGCACCTGCTGCATCCTGGCCCTCAGGGGCCAGAAGGCCCACGCGACGCCCCCCAAGATCATGCCGCTCAGGGGCGTGCTGGAGGCGCAGGTCAGCACGATCACGGTCGAGCAGAACAGCCCGACCAGCGCCAGGGGCTTGTACCTGGCGCCGGCGAACCACAGCCCGAGGATCATGGGCTGGATGGCGGCCCAGAAGACTCCGGCGAGGATGGGGTGGGCGAAGGCGCCCTGGCAGCGCAGGCGGTCGTTGCGCATGACCGTGATCTCCGGCACGCCGCCGAAGATCGAGAAGACGTTCCGCGCCGTCGCCTGCTCGAACAGGAACGCTATCGAGACCGGGATGCTCACGATCACGAACACCAGCATCGTGCGGCGGACATCGTCCCAGGTCTGGACCAGGCACCGCAGGACGAAGTAGGCGAAGGCGCCGTCGAAGATCTTGGCCCCCAACTGGTAGATCAGCGCCTCCGGGGTCTGGTAGAGCACGGTGTAGAGGATCGTCGCGGTCACGGCCCAGGCGACCACGATGGTGTCCATCGGCTTCCAGCGCAGGGCGACCAGTTCGCTCCGCACGATCACGCGGAAGAAGCCGATGAGCACGAGCATGCGGATGAGGTCGAAGTTGAGCCCGAAGATGGCGATGCGCTGACCCGGGGCGATGAAGCAGGCCATCACGATGATGGGGAGCATCGCCCACCGCCTCTGGATCAGCAGCAGGATCGACCCGAGCACGAGCAGCGCGGCCAGGCCCAGCGGGTGCAGGGTGGTCTGATCGAAGTACTCGGCGTGTCCGAACGGGGTGTCCATGCGTGTCGATCGGGGTCTGTCAGGCGTGCGGCGGGAGCCCATTGTGCCCTGCCGGCCTGGCGGGGGCCGCGCCGGGCTCGCCCCCGGGGCGCATGTTCATCGTTCGGTCACCGAGCGGGAGGTGTTCTCTCGGACGGGATCATCGGGCTGTAGGAGGCCCCGGGCGAGACCGCCTCAGGCCGGGCGGCCGATCGCCCGGCGCAGGTTCCGCGCGGCGGTGCGGCGGGCCCACTCGGCGGCCCGGGCCGCGCCCCCGATCGCCCCCGACGCGAACCACCACGCCGGCGCGCCCCACGCCTTGGCCTCCCAGCGCCGCGACCGGAGGCCGGCGATCACCGAGGTCTCCGAAACCGGCCCCTCGATCTCGATGTCGACCGAGAGGGGCCATAACTGCCGGCGGCGGTGGAAATCCAGCCCCGCGAAAACCGGTAGGCGGTGCTCCGAGGCAAGGCGGGCGGCGTCGCGGCTCGGGGCCCAGCCGTCGGACTTGCGATTCCAGAGTTCGATCGCGGTGAGCCGCTCGGCCCAGGCCGGGGTGACCTCGCGCCAGGCGTTCTTGCGCGAGGGGTGGGCCATGACGGAGACGCCGCCGGCCTCGCGGACCCGGGTCAGGGTGTCGAGCGTGGGCGTTCCCTCGCCGAGGAAGGGGACATCGCCCCAGGTGAGGATGTGCACGAGGTTCTGGGCGTCGCTGTACTCGATGCCGGGGACGACGAGGATGCGCGCGCTCGAGGCCGCGGCGCAGGCGGCGCGGAACTCGCTGAGGCGTTCGGGGCTGAAGCCCCTGTCGTGCTCGGTCATGAGAGCGACGCGGTAGCCGCGACGGGCGAGCGTCTCGGCGAGGCGCGGGAGAGGCCACGTCGCGTCGTAGGACCAGTCGGAGTGCAGGTGGGCCGCGGCCCGCACGATGGTCACGCGCCGCTCCGGGTCTTGAAGACGCGGTCGGCGAGGCTGCGCCAGGCGTCGGCGAGAAAGACGCGCGATTCGCCGCGGCGCCAGTTGTACCAGCGGTCCGTGCCGCGCACGCGGAGGACGTCGCGGAGCGTCGCCCAGGGGGAAGGCCAGTCCTCTCGGCCGCGGCCGTCGCGCGGCCCGCGGAGCACGGTGAGCAGGTGGACGGCCTCGAGCCCGAGGTTGCGGCAGAGCAGGCCCGGGGCGGGCGCCGGTTCGGGCGGGGTGAAGGCCCGGTCGATGGCTTGCTCCACGGCCCAGGCGGGGTACTCGAAGCCGCAGCGCCGCGCCAGGGCCATGCTCCCCCACGCGCGGCCGTTGAGTTCCATGAACCACGCGCCGCCCTCGGCGCGCAGCATCTCGATCATGAACAGCCCGCGCCACCCGGCGCCGACGAGCATGCGCTCGGCGGCGGCGCGGAGCACGGGGTCCGCGGCGATCGAGACGCACGCGCTCGATCCCGAGCCCCGGGGGTTGATCATTCGCACGCGGCGGTGGGCGCTCACCGCTCGCAGGCCGCCCTCCGCGACAAACCCGAAGAGGCCTTCGCCCACGCCCTTGGGGACGAACTCCTGGAGCATCATGGGCTCCGCGCCGGTGAGTTCCGCGGCGGCGCGGGCCAGGGAGGCGGCGTCCTCGCACACCGCCAGCGAGCCCTTGCCGAGCCGCACCCCGTCGAGACGCACCGCAAGGGCGGGCTTGAGCACGCAGGGGAAGCGCGACCATCCGGCGACGTCCGCGGGCCTCGCGACGGCGCGCCACTCGGGGACCTGGAAGCCCGCCGCCCGGGCCCGCTCGGCCTGCCACCGCTTGTCGAGCGCGAGCGTGGCGCTCGCGCCGGTGGCGCCCGCGACCATGCGCGGATTCCCGAGGAAGGCGCGGTCCCACACCCAGACCGCGGCGTCGTCGAGGGGCATGGCGGCGACCGCGCCGATCTGGGAGGCGATCCGGGCGACATCGGCGGCGCACGCGGCGGCGTCGGCCTCGGGAGCGGTGACATCCGCGATCGTCACCGCGCGGGCGTGGCGGAGCGCGCCGCGCCTGCCCCGGCGGGCGCACGCGACCACCTCGAACCCCGCGTCGAGCAGGCTCCACGCGGCCTCCGGCGCCGCGCTGGCCTCGGCGAAGCCGATCAGCACCGCCCCGCGGCGGGGGCCCGGGATGGGGCCGCTCAGCGCCATCGCTTGACCGTCTCCTTCGCGGCCCGCGTCGCGCGCTCGAGCAGCGGCGGCGCGCCGTCCAGCCACGAGAGCACGATGCGCGGGTCGTCGCCGGCGCGGAACGTCTCCCGCCTCTGCAGCCACGCCGACGGATCGGCGCGGCCCGGGTCGGTGGTGTACACCCGGGCGAAGCCCGCCCGGCGCAGCGCGCTGAGGCACACCCTGCCGTACGAGCCGAAGGGGCACGCGGCGTGCGTCACCGGGGCGCCGACCGCTTCTTCCAGCAGGCGCTTGGCGTCAACGATCTCCTCGTGCAACTCGGCGCCGCGCAGCCCCCGCCAGGGCCTGTGCCGCATGCCGTGGGAGCCGATGGTCATCCCGGCGGCGCGCACGTCGCGGGCGGCTGATGCGGAGAGGAAGTGCGGCGCCCCCAGCCTCGCGGCGCAGAGGAAGAACTCCCCGACCAGCCCGCGCTGCGCCAGCGCCGGCGTGGCGATCTCCGCGTCGGAGGCGTTGCCGTCGTCGAAGGTCAGCCTGACGTCGGCCCGTCCGGCGACCAGGTCGAGGGTGCGGAGGAAGGCGTCGGTCGTGACCCAGTACTCGCCCTCGCCCGGGTCGAGCGACCGCGGCGGGGTCCCGATGCCGTGGTACGCGATGACCGTCACCGAGCCGCTCACGGGCGCCGCTCCCCCACCGGAGGCGTCCACGGCTCGATGCGGACGCGCTGCGTGAGCCTCCGCCGCACGATCCGCCGCACCGTCCCGATGGTCGACCGGCCCTTCTCCTTCAGGCTGAGTTTCAGCCACCAGCGGAACATGGGCATCCCGGGGAATCGCGGCGCCGGAGCCCCGAGGAGGCGAAGCACGGCCAGGCGCCCCCACACCGCGCCGCGGGTTTCGAGCAGGTTGGGCTGCGAACGCACCAGGATGCTCGGGTCGGCGCGCTCGGCGGCGATGAAGCCCGCGGCGATCGCCTCGGCAAGCGCCTTCTTCCCGCGCAGCGTGCGCACGAGGATGAGGCTGCGCCCCGGCTCATCCTCGGGGATCTCGCGGTACCAGGGGTCGCCCACGGCGATGTCGGCGAGTTCGCCCGTGTGGTCGGCGCAGATGTAACACCTCCACTGGCGCCGCTTCTGCAGGATTCCGCCCCACGAGTCGGCGTAGGTCATCGTGCGCTCGACGATGCCGTCGGGCGTGCGGGAGCGGACCGTCGCGAGCCCGGGCCAGCCGTTCCCGCGATAGCGGACCGACGCGACCGACGAAAGGTCGGTCACGCCCATGGCGCGGAGCATGTCGATCGTGCCCTGGGTCGAGGGCGTGCCGGCGCAGAAGATGGCTATGGTGAGGCCGAGGTTGCGGTCGAGCGCCGGGCGCAGCGGCCGCGCCATCTCGGCGGCGGCGACGTCGCAGGGCTTGCCGATGAACACGCAGGGCCCGGGCGCATCCTCGATCATCCGCAGGCCGTCGCAGGGGCTGGCCGGCGCGTAGCGCGAGCCGGTCGCCGCGAGGATCGGCCCGCGATCGGTGCTCATGACCGTCTCGTTGAGGTAGGGGGCGTCCTTGCGCGCCGCGATGTGGAGCAGGCCGTGCATGCCGCCCCGCTCAACGCCCCAGATCGCCAGGGCGCTAGCCGCCCCGCCGCTGGACCCGGCGAAGCGGATCGCGGGTTCGGCGGCATAGCCCTCCCAGACCTCAAGGATGGGGCCCCAGGCATCGCGGAGGCTCTCGATGGGCGCCGCGCCCGGCTCGGGAGCGCGGGCCCTGACCTCGACGCCCGGGCACGCCTTCATGGCCTCGCGCGTGCGCGGGTCCTTGCCGCCGTCGGCGGGGGCGACGGGCCTGCGCCCGAACTCCAGGGCGTCGACCATGGTGATCTCGTCGGGGCTGATGGACGCGCAGGCCCCGCAGCCGCAGCACAGTTGCGACTCGGCGACATCGCGGATGGTCAGGACCTCGAGCCTCACCGTGCCGCGCCCTCGGCGGCGCGGGCGCCGCGGCCCGCGAGCAGGGGGTGGGCCGAGGGGTCTCCCGGAACGGGCCTCAGCATGTGGGGCATGTGCGCGGCGCAGTCATCGATCGAGCGCTCCCACCACCGGCTGGCCAGGATCGCCTCGCGCGTCGCTTCGTCGAACCGCATGCGGATCACCCGGGCCGGGTTCCCCGCCGCGATGGCGAAATCGGGCACATCGCGCGTCACCACCGCCCCGGCGCCGATCACCGCGCCGACGCCGACGCGGCGGCACCCGGGCGTGATGATCGCCCGCTCGCCGAGCCACGCGTCGGCGCCGATCTCCAGCGAGCCTGACTGGATCGTGTCGCTCGCGACATACCCGAGATGGCGGTTGTAGAAGAACGGGTGCATCGAGAGGCGGTCGTACGGGTGATTGCGGGCGAACGCGCGGACGCCCGGGGCGACGGAAACGTACCGGCCGATCACCGTCCGCGGGGGGAAGGCGTCGGGCGTGAAGCACTCGCCGTAGGCATAGGCGCCGATGTCAACATCCAGGCGCGCGCGCATGATCTCGCGGGCGGTCCACGAGAAGAAGTCGCCCCCCTCCCATTCCCGCGCCCAATAGAGGCTCGGGCCGCGCAGGCGGCGCCTCCCCGAGGCGCGGAGCAGCGCGCCCGAGAGGACGCACACGCGCATGCCGTCGGCCGCGGCTGCGCTCACGCGGCGCCTCCCGCGAGGGCGCCGCCCCGCAGTTTCCGCCGCGCGGCGCCCAGGACCCGCGCCGCCTCCTCGCGCACCTGCGGGAACACGAGCAGCATCCCCGCCGTCGCGACGCCGGAGGCCGCAACCCCCGCGGCGATGGCGACGAGTCTCGGCTCGCCCAGCAACGCCGAGCGCACCCCCCCGGCCATCGCGGCGCACACGCCCACGTATGCCGCCGGCCTGAGGCAGGCCCCGACCGAAACGCCCTGCCTCCGCCGCAAGCGGCCCGTGGAAACAAGCAGCGCCAGAACCTCCCCGATCACGCCCATCATGGCCAGCACGTGCAGGGGCTCTCCCATCGACGCGGCGATCACGACCCCCACCAGCGCCGACATCCGCACCGCGTTGCTGATCATCATGTTCTTGGTCTCGGCCTTCGCCATCGCGCCCAGGGTGGGCATGATCCGGCACAGCCGCCCGGCCTGCATCGCCGCGAGCAGGCCGATGAAACCCCCCGCCGCGGCGAACTCCTTCCCGTAAATCAGGGTCATCGCTTGCCCCCCCGCGATGATCAGCGGCAGCGCAACCCACAGCGCGATGAGCGCGACCGCCTGGCAGAAGCCCGCGTAGCGCCGGTCGAACGCCGCCGCATCGTCTTTCACTGCCGCCAGCACCGGGAGCGCCAGCGAGGTGGCGATCTTCGCCACCATCACCGAAGGGATCAGCGCCAGCCCGAACGCCGTCGCATACACGCCCAGTTGGGCCTTGGTGTAGTGGTGGTTGGCGACGCCGATCGCCGTCTGGTCGCCCTGGAGAATGGCGAAGAGCATTGCGCCGTTGAGCGTCAGCGGCCAGCCGAAGGCGGCGAAGCGGCGCACGTACGCCATGTCCCACGCCCACCGGTACGGCCTCTCGGCGAGCAGGTGCGACACCGCAGCGTTCACCACCGTCTGGCCGACCAGGATCCACAGCACCGCGGCGTAGTTGCCCACGTACCTCGCCAGGGGCCACGCGGCGAGCAGGCCGAAGACCTGACCCCCCAGGTCCGACCAGATCTGCGCCTTGAAACGCAGGTCGCGGTTGACCCGCTGCTGATCGAGGTGGGCCAGGCCCCGGAGCAGGGGCACCAGCGCCACCCACCGGTAGGCCCACGCCGCCTCCGGTGTGCCGAAGAGCGCCGCCACCGGCCCCGCCGCGGCGACGATGATGAGGGCGCAGACCGCGGCGCGGACGGCCTGCAGCGCGTGCGCTGTGGCCTGGAAGCGGCGCTCGTCCCCATCGGAGGCCTGCACCAGGAGCCTCTCGGCCCCCAGGTTGCTGACGTTGTCGATGAACATGATCACCAGCCCGAACGTCGCGGCGATGCCGAGGTCGGTGGTGGTGAGCAGGCGCGCGACGATCACGCTCCGCGCGAACGACATCCCCTGCCCCGCGATCTGGCCGAGGCCGAGCCAGACCGCGCCGCCGGTGACCTTGCCCCGGACGGTCACGCCGGGGCCCTTCGCGTCGCCGCTTCGGGTTCGAGCGCGCCGACGTGCCGCAGGATCGCGTCCATCTGATCGCCCGCGGCGCCGACCACCGCGGGAAGCCGCGCCGCGAGCGACGCGCGGGCCTGGTGGCGGGCATCCCAGGAGCCCGCGACGGCCTCGATCACCTCCGCGGTCGAGAGCGCGCGGGGGTCGGCCACGTGCTGGCCCTGGCCGCAGGTCTCGAACACGCCGAGCGTCTTGCCGCTGTACGCGATCGCCGCGGTGGGCACGCCCGAGGAGAGCCCGGCAATGGTCGAGTGCATCCGCGTGCCGCAGAACCAGCCGAATCGCGAGATCACCCACTTGGCCTCGCCCGGGCGCTCCAGCGCCGGCGCCACGGCCACGCGCTCCGCCAGCCCGGATGGCATCGCCCGGCGCACCGCCTCGGCGGCGTCGAGATCGGATTCGAAGTGTCCGGGAGGCGTCACCACGTGCGGCATCAGCACCACCCGCGCGCCCCGACCGGCGAACCGCTCGACCAGGGCGCGGACGACCTCGCAGTACGAGGCCTTCAGCCCGTACTGGGCGCGGCCCTCGTCGGGGCTGTTGTGGATCAGGCCGCTGACGTTGAAGCCGATCAACGGCCCGTCGGCCTCGCCTGGATCCTCGAGCCACCGTCGCACGCGCTCGGGCAGGTTGGCGACCGGCTCGGGCTCAAGGCCGAAGGCGACGTCGACGCCGCAGCGGTGCCGTGAGGGATCGAAGGAGGCTCCCAGCAGGGAGCGCAACTCCTCGAAACTCCGCTCGTCCCTGGCCCAGCACATGGCGGCGTCCCGGACCAGGCCGGCGGCCTCGGCCCGCACCGCAGGCGAAGCGAACGGGCCGTAGGTCTGCGGCAGGAGGACCAGAGGGGCCCGGAGGGCGAGGGCAAGCCTCTTGGTGAGCGAGACCGTCCCCCACCGGTGCGGGCCGTACAGGTCGGTAAAGGAGTCCCCGCCGCTGACATCGAACGCTACGCCGCCACGCACCGCCGCGACGCCGGCGTTGCCGAGCCCCCCGAGGCGTGCGCTGAGCAGCATGCGCCGCAGGGTCTCCTCGCGGTGGTAGCGGCGCGAGTGCCAGGCGCCGAGGAGCTCGAAGGCGTGGGTCTTCCCGCCGACCCGGAGGGAGCCCTCGCGCCGGCCGCGGCCGTTGTCGAAGACGGTGGCCTTGGCCCGTGGCAGGCGGCGGTAGAGGGCGGCGAGGGTTCCAAAGCACAACGCCGAGACACCGAGATTGCCGGTGTCCGGCGCTGCGCCGAAGACGCTGAATCTTTCCGTTTGCACGCCGCTCGTCCCTGCCCTTCCATTCGATTATCGGCAAGGCGAGCGGGCGCCGCTAGTTCATGACGAAAGGCCGTCCGTCAGTTGGCGGAGACCCACGGGGGGGTCGCCGCGCCGAAGGCGCCGATGCCCGGGCGCACGGCGACGCCGGTGGTGGCTTGTTCGCCGAGGGGCTGGGCGCACCAGATGGCCTGCCCCGCCGAGGCGCCGGCGCTGGCCGGCCAGCGGTTCACGAAGTGATTATTGGTGAACGTCGCGGAGTTCCGGATGGAGTCGTACGTCGGGTAGTTGGGGCCGGTGCGCTTCATCGGGTCGTCGAGGTTGACCCACTGGAACACGTTGTTCTTGAAGATCACGTTGGTCGAGCCGAGGAAGCCGGAGACCGAGGCGTCGGTGTCGCTGAGGCCGAGGCTGAACGGCGCGCCGAGGAAGGTGTTGTTCATGATCACCATGTGGTCCGAGCGGGTGCGCCACTGGCTCTGGTTGGGGTAGCCGACGAGGTTGAAGGCGCAGTTGACGATGGCGAAGTTGCGGTGCGAGTCGGTGCGGCTGAACACGCCCTGCTGGTTGCAGTTCTCGGTGGCGTCGATCCCGTAGAGAATGATGTTGTCCGAGGTGCCCGGGTTGTAGTCCTTCCACACGTCGGAGTGGTAGGTCCAGCCCTCGGGGCTGGTGCCGCCGTTGGCGTTCCTGACGCGGCTGTTGATGACCATCTGGCAGCCCATGAAGGAGAAGTCGTAGACCGTGTCGACCACGCAGTTGCGGATGAGGTTGACGGTGAGATAGGCGTTGACCACGTTGGTCGAGAGCGAATCGGTCGCGTAGATGCCCGACCACCAGGCGCTGTTGAAGTAGATGGTGGTGTCGTGCATGCCGGCGCCGACGTGTTTGATGCCGTCGAGCCACAGGTAGTCCTCGAAGGGCCCGATCGTGTCGAGCGTGCCCTTGAGGGTGACGTTGCGCAGGCGGACGAGCTTGGTGTACATGCCGCCGTTGGCCTGCCCGGCGCCCCCGGCCGCGGTGACGATGGTCACCTGGTCGGTGGTCGCGCCCGGGGCGGGCTGGATGGTCGCCCAGGCGTTGCGCGTGACGGGCGTCGAGGATCCGTCGGGCCGCTTCCACTCGTACTCGCCGGGCATGCAGTAGACGACGCCGTTATCCGCGCCGCTCGCCCCGCCCGCGGCCGAGAGGCTCTGCATCGCCTTGTAGAGCGTGCGGAACGGCCTCTGCAGCGTGCCGTCGTTCGAATCGCTGCCCGACACCGACACGTAGCGCTGGTTCTGGGCCAGGGCGTTGTTGAGGTTGGCGTACAGGCGGACGCCGTCCAGGGCGCGGGGAAGGCCGTTCACCGGGTACGCGACCGCGCGCACCTCGACCGGGCCGGCGCTGGGGAAGTCGGAGGCGCGAAGGGTGGCGAAGTACTCCCAGACATTGGTCTGGGGGTTCAGGCGCATCTGCCGCACCGGGGCCCACGGGCCGCCGTTCAGCGAGAACTCCACGCGATCGATCCCGTTCACGTGGAACGCCACGACGCCGGCGTAAAACTCGCCGGAGAACGCCTGGAAGGGAACCACGTCCCACCGCGCGATCGCCTTCGCGTCGGCGCCGGGGCCGCTGGCCAGAGGCTGCGGCGCCTCCGGCGGACCATTGAACCCCGCCCCGGGGACAAGAATCGGACCAAGGACCGCGGGCGCCGAGGGCGCCGCAGACCCGCCGCCTCCCCCGCTCGAGCCCGAACCCGCCGCCGAACCGGAGCCCGACCCCGCGCCCGAGCCGCCGCCCGACGAAGCCGGGGGCGCCGGTTGAGGAGGGGGAGCCGGGGGCGGCTCGACCGTCGCCGGCCCGGCGAGGCTGCGCTGCACCGGACCAGAGATGGGTTGAAGGCCCGCGGGGTTCTGAGGCCCGCCGGGCGACGGGGGAAGAATCATCTGCGGATTCGAGATCATCCCGGGCTGACCGGCGACCAGAGACGACGTGACGCCCGCCACGCCGCCGGCCGCGGCGGTCGGCGATGCCGCGGCTGTGACCGGCGCCGCGCCGGTGTTGCCCACCTGGCCGAGAAGCAGCGTGAGATCGGCGCTGGTGATCGCGCCGTCGTTGTTGAAGTCCGCCTGCTGGCGAAGCACCGCCGTATCGGCCGGCGGCGGGTTGGCGGCGTTCATGAGGGCCATCAGGATGAGCACGTCAGCCTGGTCCACTTTCCCGTCGCCGTTGAGATCGAACCTGCTGGGCGCCGCCGGCGCTGCCGCCGGTCTCACCGCCACGCTCGCCCGCTTCAGCAACGCCGAGGCCGGCGCGCTCCGGTCAGAAACCTGCTGCGCCTCGGCGGAGGATGCGGCGACGGCCAACCCCGCTGCGCAGCACCACCACATTACGCCGCGCCGACGGGCAAGTTCTCGCGCCCGGCCCCCGCCCCTGCGCACCGATCGGATTCGATTCGGGTCCATGGAATGACCTCCCTTGGCCGGCGCCATGCCGGCAACAGGCGGTCATCGACGGGTATCGACCGCTGTAGAAGGCGAAGCCGCCGCGCCGTGCCCGGACGGGTGGGCCGGCGCGAGAGACAACGCGTCCGCCGAACAAAGCGGGCGCATCGCCTGCAATCCCGGGATCCGAGCCCGGATTGCTTGACGCCGGCCCCGGCGTATCGCACCGGCCGGCGCGGGGAATCGGCGGGGGAGCGGGTTTCTCAGACCGCGCCGCGCCGCGCGCCGCACGGCCCGGGAAGAGCGCTCAATCCCACTGCAGGAACGGAGGGGGAGACGTCGGGCCGTACGCGCCCCGACCCTGGGGGATCGTCAGGCCCGAGGTCGCGCCATCGCCATAGAGCCTGCCGCTCCACACCGGGGTGTTGGCGTTGCCGGCGCTCCAGGACGGCCACAGATTGATGAAGTGATTGTTCGTGAACGCGACCCCGGAGCCAAGCCAGAGCGCGGAGGGATACCCGGCCCCGGTGACGTGCAGCGGGTCATCGAGCCCGAGCCATTGGAAGACGTTCCCCCGGAACAGCACGCCGACGCTCCCCAGGAAACCGCTCGAGGACGAGTCGGACAGGCCCAGCGTGAACGGCGACCCGAGGAAGGAGTTCTGGAGCACGACCATGTGCTCGGTCCTCGTGCGCCACTGGCTCTGGTTCGGGTACCCCCTGAGGTCAAGAGCGCAGTTGACGATCGCCATGTTCTTCTGGAGCGCGGTGCGGCTGAAGATGCCCTGCTGGTTGCAGTTCTGCGTCGCGTTGATGCCGTAGAGCACCACGTTGTCCGAGGCCGTCGCGTCGAAGTCCTTCCACAGGTCGGAGTGGTACGCCTGGCCCGCCGCGTTCGCGCCTCCCGTCGCGTTGCGCACGGTCGAGTTGATCACCGCCTGGCAGCCGTAGAAGGAGAAGTTGTAGACGGTGTCGACCACGCAGTTGCGCACCAGGTTCATGGTCAGGAAGGCGTTGACCACGTTGGTCGCCTCCGAGTCGGTCGCGTACATCCCCGTCCACCACGTCGAGTTGAAGTACGTCGTCGGGTCGAGCATCCCCGCCCCGACAAACCTCACCCCGTCGAGCCAGAAGTAGTCCTCCAGGGGCGTGATCGTCTCGAGCGAGGCCTTCAGCGTCACCCGCCGGAGGCGCACCAGCCTCGTGTACATGCCGCCGTTCGCCTGCCCGGCCGGCGCGCTGACGATCGTCACCTGGTCGCGCAGCACGCCCGGGGCCGGCTGGATCGTCGGCCACGCGTTGACCGTCAGAGGCGTTGCCGACCCGTCGGGACGCCTCCACTCGTACTGGCCGGGCAGGCAGTTGATCACCCCGTTGTCGGCGCCGGCGGCGCCCCCCGCGGCCGAGAGCGCCGTCATCGCCTTGTAGAGCGTCTGGAAGGGCCTCGCGAGCGTCCCGTCCCCCGCCGCGTCGCTGCCCGACGCGCCGACATACACGGATCGCTGCGGCAGGGAGTTGCCCGCATTCGCGTACAGCGCCAGCGGCGGGAGCGCTCGCGGCGCGCCGTAGATCGGAATCGCCCTCGCGCCGATCTGCACCGGCCCGTCGGGCAGGGAGTCCGCGCTCAAGGCCAGCACGTACTCCCACACCCCGGTGCTCGGGTTGCGCGTCATCGTTCTGACCAGCGTGGTTCCCCCTCCGGGCACGCTGAACTCCACCCCGGAAACCCCATCGGCGTGGAACGCCACAACTCCGAGATTCAGCACGCCGCTGAACGCCTGGAAGGGCACCGTGTCCCACCGCGCGATCGCGCTGTACAACCGCCTCGACGAATTGCCGACCGCGACGCCCGGGTCTTCCGCGGGCTCGAACGCGGACATCGCGCGGGGGTCGACGGTCCCCGGGTCGGCGATGATGTCCAGAAACCGGAGCAGGTCGGACACGCCGACCGCGCCGTCTCCGTCGATGTCGGATCGCCCGCTCGCCGGCGATTCGGAGGCCGGGCGACCGAAGCACGTCGCCGCCTCTGCAAGCGCCGCTCGCGGGTCGAACGGCAGCGGGCGCGCGGCAGCGCCGCCGCCGATAATCACCGCCGCCAGCAGGCAGCCAGTCGCGTTTGTCCGGATCCAGTAGGGTTCGAAAGCGCAGGATGACAGCCCGCACGCGAGGGGGACGCGTTGCATCAGAGAACTCCTTGGGGTTGAGATCCCTGGACGGGACTCGTTCTAAGGTACGGGTCGCACAGGAATTGTCACCCGGCGATAGCGATGAATCTGCGCTCCAAAAACGCGGGGGGAGCCGCAAGCCATCGCAAGGGAACGGACATTCTCAATGAGCCGCCGGTGCCCGGAGGAGAGAGATCACCCCCGCTGGCAGCCCGGTCAGAGATTGCACGGGTATTCTTGCACCCCGTCGGTTCGGTGCTATCCTGAGAGTGTCGGGCGACCTCGCGGGAAGGTGGACAAAGAAGAACGTGATCAAGAACTGCACATTGTTGGCCTTCCTTGGCGCTGCCGGTGTCTCGTCGGCGGCATTCGCGGTCCCGGAAAGCGGTTTCCGCGGCCCAACCGGCCCGGAACCCTCGCTCGAGAACATCGGCGGCGCATTTTCCAACATCGATCCCGAACTTGGTGTGATCGTTGCGGCCAGCCCCGAGGCCGTCCAAACCGGTCTCCAGCCGATCCCGCTGCCCGGGCCCGGCGTGCTCGGCGTCGCCGGGCTTGCCGCCATCGCCGCCATCCGGCGTCGTCGAAACCGCTGATATCCCGGACTCCCGACCCGTAGACTGCCGCGCATGGCCAAGGCCGCGCTTGCTGTCGGCATCATCATGGGCTCCCGCTCCGATTGGGAGACCATGCGCCACGCCTCCGAGACGCTCGATGCGCTCGGCGTGCCGCACGAGGTCCGGGTGGTCTCCGCCCATCGCACCCCCCGCCTGCTCTTCGACTACGCCTCAAAGGCGTCGCGCCGCGGGTTGCGCGCGATCATCGCCGGGGCCGGGGGCGCCGCCCACCTGCCGGGCATGACCGCGGCCATCACCCCGGTGCCGGTCCTGGGTGTGCCGGTCGAGAACAAGGCCCTGCAGGGATTGGACTCGCTCCTGTCGATCGCGCAGATGCCGGCGGGCATCCCGGTCGCGACGTTCGCGGTGGGGCGCGCCGGGGCGGTGAACGCGGCGCTGTTCGCCGCCGCGATGCTGGCGGACGGCACGCCGCACATCGCCGC
>CANJRL010000038.1 GCA_947476675.1 Phycisphaerales bacterium | reverse complement strand
GAGGACGCGCCCGAGGACGAGACCGCCCCCGAGCGCCCCAGGCGCGTCGGCAAGGAGCACCCCTTCTACGGCGGCGTCGGCTATGGGCGCAGCGGCCGCCCCGACAACTCGAACCTCGGCATGGTCATCCAAGGCATGCACGACTCCGGCCTCAAGGCCGACGACGTCTTCTACCAGCGCGCCCTGGTCTTCCTCCGCCGCACACAAATGCAGGGAGACATCAACGAGATGGCCTACGCCGCCAACTCCAGGCAGGGCGGCTTCATCTATTCCACCTCGGTCAACAAGGACCAGATCGGCGTCGGCCAGGTCATGATCCCCGCCCCCAACGACACCATCGACGAGGCCACCGCCGACGGCGGCCGCGTCTCCCGCCTCCGCGCCTACGGCTCCATGACCTACATGGGCTTCAAGTCCCTGCTCTACGCCAACCTCGACCGCCAGGACCCGCGGGTGCGCGCCGCGCACGGCTGGATCCGCCGCAACTACACCCTCACCGAGAACCCCGGCATCGGCGCCGAAGGGCTGTACTACTTCTATCTCACCTTCGCCCGCGCCATGGGCGCCTGGGGCGAGCCCTCTGTCACCCCCATCCTCGAGGACGAGTCCGAGGGGCAGCCGCGTCAGTGGGCCGCCGACCTCGTGGACACCCTCGAGCCGCTTCAGGAGCCCGACGGGTCCTTCCGACCCCGCGCCGAGCGGTGGATGGAGAACAACAAGGTGCTCATCACCGCGTACACGCTCATCGCGCTCCAGCACGTCGCCGAGGCCCGGTAGCGCGCGCCGGGCGCGACCATCAGGCTCGGGGTAGCCCCGGGGAGCATGCGTTATCGCGCCCGCGGCGCAAAGTTGCGCCCACATCCTGCCGTGCCATCTTGATCCTCGGCCGCGGGGATGTACCGTCCTTTCCCAGAGGCCGCACTCGGTCTGCGCCCATCCTGACGGAGTTCCCGTGCTCAAGCCACCCAGCCGCGCACTCGCGCTCCTGTTCGCCATCCTTGCCGCGCTGTGCTCGGCCGGGCGCCCGGCGATCGCCCAGTGCTCGCCGGGCTGGAGCCGGGCCGATTCCACGAGCGGCGGCGGGCCGTTCGGCGACGTCTACGCCCTCGCCCTGGCCCCCAACGGCGACATCATCGCCGGCGGCGCGTTCACGACCGTCGGGCCTTCGAGTCAGGAGAACAGGATCGCCCGATGGAACGGCTCGGTGTGGTCCGCGCTCGGATCGGGGATGAACAACACCGTCGTCGCCGTCGCGGCGCTGCCCAACGGCGACGTCGTCGCGAGCGGGTTCTTCACCACCGCCGGCGGCGTGGCCGCGAACAACATCGCCCGCTGGAACGGCACGGCATGGGCGCCGATGGGACCCGGGCCCGGCTTCGCTCCGCGCGCGCTCCTCGCGATGCCCAACGGCGACGTCGTCGCCGGGGGCGCCGGCGTGGCGCGGTGGAACGGCTCCGCGTGGGCGACCCTCGCCGGCCTCGCCGATGTCAACGACCTTGCCGTCGACTCCGCCGGCGGCATCATCGCCGTCGGATCCTTCAACGGCGGCGTGTCGCGGTGGGACGGCGCGGCATGGACGGTCATCGGCGGCGGGGTGATGCGCCAGTCGTTTCCTTTCGTCAACTCCGTTGTCGTGCAGACCAACGGCGCCATCGTCGTCGCGGGGGGCTTCAACAGTGCCGGCGGCGTTCCGGTCTCCAACATCGCACGCTGGAACGGGATTGCGTGGGACGCCCTCGCCGGCGGGACGCCGAACACCGTCAACAAGATCCTGTACACCGGTGGTTTCAATTTCACCGCGTACACCGACGGCCCGACCATGCGCTGGGATGGCTCGGCATGGCAGACGACCCCGACGGCCAACGACGTGCCCGGCGTCAGAGCGGCCGTGCTCGGTCCGCAGAGCGTCACGGTCGGCGGGCTCTTCCCCCTGCAGGTCGGCCTCGGACCGACTTCGATCGGTCTGAGTTCCGGCGTGGCCCAGACATTCTCGACCGGCTGGAAAGCCCCGGGCACGGGCACGAGCAACGGCAGCGCAGGGCCCCTGCTGGCCCTACCCCAAGGCGGCGTTATCGTCGCGGGCTCATTCACCGGCGTCTCCGGCGTGGCCGCCAATGGCATCGCGAAGTGGGACGGCGCCGTGTGGAGCCCGCTTGGCTTGGGGATTCAAGGCGTCAACGCTCTCGCGGCGATGCCCAACGGCGACGTCATCGTCGGCGGGGGGTTCACCATCGCCGGCGGGGTGAGCGCGAACCGCATCGCACGCTGGAACGGCTCGGCATGGACGCCGCTTGGAACTGGCATCACGGCAAGTGGTCTCCCCGGGCCCTCCGTGAACTCCCTCGCGGTGATGCCCAACGGGGACGTCATCGCCGGCGGGCGGTTCAACATCGCCGGCGGGGTGAGCGCAAACCGCATCGCACGATGGAATGGCACGGCTTGGGCGCCGCTGGGAACTGGCATCCCGGGAACTCCCCTCAGCATCTCCGTGAAGGCCCTCGCGGTGATGCCCAACGGGGACCTCATCGCCGGCGGGCGGTTCACCAACGCCGGCGGGGTGAGCGACGTGAACAACATCGCACGATGGGACGGCACGGCTTGGGCGCCGCTGGGGTCCGGGATGGACGGCGACGTGAACCTCCTCGTGGTGATGCCCAACGGGGACCTCATCGCCGCAGGGCCGTTCTCCGAGGCCGGCGGGGTCAGCGCGGAGAACATCGCCCGCTGGGACGGCTCAGCATGGTCGGCCATGAGCACAAGCCTGTCGAACGCCAGCATCTCATCGCTCGTCGTCAGCCCGGAGGGAGAGTTGTTCGCCTGCGGGTCGATCTCTGCGTTCGACCACATCGCGCGATGGACCGGCTCGGAGTGGGTTGCCACTTTCGCGTTCGGAGCGGGGACCAGCGCCAACTTCATCAACGGGCTCGCCTTTCTGGCGCCGGCCCCCGGAGTTCGGAGCATCCTGGTCGGCGGCGGTTTCACGAGTGCGGGATATCAGGCTGTGTCGGGGGTCGCGCAGTACCTCGAGACGGGACGAGGCTGGATCGTCAGTCCGCCGCAGCCAGCGTCCGCGCCGGTCCGGGGCAGCGCGCGGTTCGACGCGACGCTCAGCATCCCTTTCTGTGACTATCCCGCGCAGTGGCGGCTCAACGGCGCGCCTCTCGGGCTCTCCGGCACGACCACGCCCAACGGCTCGGTGTTCTCCGCCAATCCAAGCGCGCCGACGCTGATTGCCTCCAACCTCTCGCCGCTCGACGCCGGCGCCCTCACCCTCGCCACCGCGTCGGGCATCGTCTCCGCCCCGGTTCGCCTCACCGTCGGCCGATCCGCCTGCCCCGGCGACGCCAACGCCGACGGCGCGGTCGACTTTTTCGACCTCGCGCTCCTCCTCGCCTTCTACGGCACAACCGCCCCCGCCCCGGGCGAGAACGGCGACGTCAACGGCGACGGCGTGATCGACTTCTTCGACCTCAACATCCTCCTGGCCAATTACGGCCGGGCGTGCTGAGCACACCACGCGGCGCCGCGGCCGCCAAGGGCTTGGAACGCGCCGGGAGCCTTCACGGGAGTTTCACACGACGCCGATTGACGCCCAGCGCCCGGGCTCTAGCGTGTCGCCCTCGATTTCCCGCCCCATCCCTCACTTTCCGGAGCACGCCATGCCCCGCCCGCTCGCCGCTGTCGCCGCGTCCGCCCTCCTCGTGTGCGCCTCGGGCGCCCTGGCCCAGAACGCCCTGCGCTTCGCCGCCTTCGGGGATTACGGCCAGACCTCCAACAGCCAGACCGTCGCGACCCGCGTGCTCGCGATGAACCCCGATCTCATCTGCACCACCGGCGACAACACCTATAACACCAGCACCTCCATCACCAACTACGACGGCGCCGTCGGGCAGTACTACCGCGCCTATATCCTGCTCCCCGCCAACTCCGCGCACCTCCCCTTCGGCTCCGCGGTCAACAAGTTCTGGCCCGTGCTCGGCAACCACGACTGGGACGCCGGCGCGGCCTCGGCCTACATCGGCTACTTCATCGGCTTGCCCACGACCCCGGCCAACCGCCGCTACTACACCTTCACCCAGGGCCCCATCCAGTTCTTCATGCTCGACAGTGACACCCGCGAGCCGGACGGGGTGAGCGTCGGCAGCGCCCAGTACAACTGGTTCGTCGCCCAGATCGGCCAGTCGACCGCGCGGTGGAAGATCGTCATGTTCCACCACCCTTTCCAGACCTCCACCACCAGCAGCCACGGCCCCTCGACGTACATGAACTGGGGCTTCGAGAACTTCGGCGTCAACATGGTCCTCCAGGGCCACAACCACACCATGGAGCGCCTGCTGTACAACGGCGTCCACTGGTTCGTCACCGGCGCCGGAGGCCAGAGCCACTACACCTTCACCTCGATCTCCCCCAACAGCCAGTTCCGCAACAGCAGCGTCTACGGCTTCTCCATGGTCACCGCCACCAACCTCGAACTCAAGCACGAGTTCATCTCCGCCGCCGGAGCCGTGCTCGACACCGTCACCATCCCCACCCGGTGCCCGGGCAACGTCGACGGCAACGCCACCGTCGACTTCAGCGACCTGAACCAGGTCCTCACCCAGTTCGGGTCCAGCGGCGCGTGGCTGACCGGCGACATCAACGGCGACGGCGTCGTGACCTTTGCCGATCTCAACGACGTCCTGACCGACTTCGGCCGCGGGTGCTGAGGCTCGAATGCCATACCGCCGCGTTGATGCCCGACCGCAGCCGTATACTCGTGCATGCGCCTGCCGACCATTCGCGGCGTCATCCGGCGGCGGCTGCTGCTGAACTATCGCGTCGACCCCGATGTGATGGCGCGACATCTGCCCGAACGGTTTGAGCCCGTCCTGCACCGCGGGAAGGCGATCGCGGGAATCTGCCTCATCCGCCTCGAAGAAATCAGGCCGCGCGGGGCCCCGAGGCCGTTCGGCGTTTCCAGCGAGAATGCCGCCCACCGCGTCGCCGTCAGGTGGTCGGATGCCAACGGACCGCGCGAGGGGGTCTTCATTGCGCGTCGGGACACCGGCTCGCTCCTCAACCGCATCGCGGGCGGCAGGCTCTTTCCGGGCGAGCATCATCCGGCGCGCTTCGTGGTCGAAGACGACGGCGCTCGCATCGCGCTCTCGATGCACAGCGCCGACGGCATGGTGTCGCTCGACCTGCGCGCTCGCTCGAGCCGCCACCTAGCCCCTTCCTCGTCGTTCGACTCGATCGAACAGGCGTCCAGATTCTTCGAGCAAGGAGCCGTCGGATACTCGGTCACCGCCGATCCCCGCCGGCTCGACGGCGTCAGACTGGTCCCCGCAGAGTGGACCATCACGCCGCTCGAAGTCGACCGCGTTCGCTCGTCCTACTTTTCCGATTCCTCCCTCTTCCCGGAGGGCAGCGTCGAATTCGACTGCGGCCTGCTCATGCGCGGAATCGAGCACGAGTGGCGCAGCGAGCGCGACCTGACTGTCTGACGCCGCGGCTCACCCGCGACCGCGCCGCGTCGCTTCCTCCAAAAAGACCCGAAGGGTCGGCGAGGATCGCCCGGCTCGTGGCCGCCGGGATCGTCTGCCGGCCCTTCGGGTCCGAGAGTCGCACGCCGCGGGCATCGGCGTCTTGGACGACGCTCCGCGAACTGGGGTTTTCATCGGCTTCGCGCTGTCATCGGTTTGGATTTTTTCATCTCCGCGCTCAAGTTCTGGCTTTTCTCGTATGTCTCGCGGCACCCAGACGGGGGGGAGTACCAACGGGATCCTGAGACATCGCGCGGGTCGACTCGGGCCCCCCGCATGCCTCCGCGGGTTCGTGCGCCAAGACCTGCGGAACCGCCTCTGCGAATCACTTAGAATCCGCCGCCGATCGCCGCCGAAGCGCGCCCGCAGCGCCCCGTTCCGTGGGTCGATGGCTGGAGCCCCCTGTGCCGTACACGCCGAAATTCGATAGGCCGGTCCTGACCCAGCGCATCCCCACGTGGCCTTGGGCGGACCCCGCCGCACGCCGCACCATCGGCTACGACGAGTACACCCGAACCGGTGGGTACGAGGGCCTCCGCAAGGCCCTCTTGATGAAGCCCGACGACGTGGTGGCGGCGGTGAAGGATTCGAACCTGCGCGGCCGCGGGGGCGCCGGGTTCCCCACCGGCCTGAAGTGGACCTTCCTGCCCAAGTTCGTGCCCGGCGAGAACACGCCCCGTTACCTCGCCATCAACGCCGACGAGAGCGAGCCCGGCACCTTCAAGGACCGGCTCCTCATGGACTTCGATCCCCACCTGGTGCTCGAAGGCATCGCCATCGCCTGCTACGCCTGCCGCCTGAGCACCGCGTATTTCTACATCCGGGGCGAGTACTACCACCAGTCCCAGGTCATGGAGGCCGCCATCCGCGAGGCGTACGACCGGGGCGTCTTCGGCGGCGCCGGGCTGCTCGGCGCCAGCCGCACCGCCGACGATCTCCGTGGCGGCGAGCCCTGGAAGGTGGATGTGCACCTGCACCGAGGCGCCGGGGCCTATATCTGCGGCGAAGAGACCGCGCTCCTCGAGAGCCTCGAAGGCAAGCGCGGCTGGCCCCGCAACAAGCCCCCCTTCCCGGCCATCAAGGGCCTCTGGGGCAGGCCCACGATCATCAACAACGTCGAGACCATGGCCCACCTGCCCTCGATCGTCTCGAGCGGCGTCGAGTGGTTCAAGAACCAGGGCGTCGCGGGCTCGCACGGCACGAAACTCATGGGCGTCAGCGGGCACGTCAACCGCCCCGGCGTCTATGAGCCTGAACTCGGCATCCCCCTCCGCGTCCTTGTCGAGCAGCACTGCCAGGGCATGCGCAAGGGCAAGAAGTTCAAGGGCGCCATCGCCGGGGGCGTCTCCACCGGCGTGCTCGGGCCCGACCAGTTCGATGCCGAGATGGATTTCGGCATCGGCCCCAAATACAACGTCCTGGGCCTCGGCACCGCCTGCCCCACCATCTTCGACGAAGACACCGACATGGTCGCAGTGGCGCGCAACATCGCGCGCTTCTTCAAGCACGAATCCTGCGGCCAATGCACCCCCTGCCGCGAAGGCTCGCAGTGGCTTTACAAGCTCCTCTCCCGCATCGAGAAGGGCGACGCCCGGACCAAGGACCTCGACCTCACTCTCGAGATCGCGACCAGCATGGGCGCGATGCCGGGCACGACGATCTGCGGCCTGGCCGACGGCAACAACTGGGCCGTGCGCACCATCATGAACAAGTACTGGGACGAGTTCGAGCGCCGGGTGCGCCCGACCTACGTCCCGGTGACCATGAGCGTGGGCGTGGCGGCGAACGCGTAAGCCCGATCGAGGGGTTCCACTCCCGTTCGACCCGCAGCCGTTTCCGCGTCACACCCGCGGCGTGACCGCCGACTGCATGGGCAACAGAAGGTGCGCGCGCACGGGAGGTGTGGCATGGCCAGCATTCTGGAGAATCGCCGAGCGGATGCAGCGATCCCGACGCTGGTGGTGCTGCTGTTCTTTGGTTACGGGATCTTCAGCGACCCCTCGCCGCTGAAGAGCGCGCGGCACGAGATGCCCGCGCCGTATCAGTCGCCGTCGCGAGAGTTCCGGGTGCGCTCGCGGCTGTGGGAAGACCCCTTGGCCGTCTTGTCCGAGCGCGCCCCGGACGCGACGCGTTCTCCGATAACGGCGGACCAGATCTTCAGATCTCAGCAGCAGTTCACGCGGGAGGTCCGTGAGCATGCCAACTGCGCCACCGCGAACATGCGGCTCCTCGCCGTCCACCTCGCGGGCGCGCCGTACAGCGAGGACGCCGAGAACCGGCTGCGGCAGCGATACTCCATCCTCGCCGCGCTCGCGGTCGCGGGCTATGAGCCAGCGGATCCGGAATCGCTCGGCTTCGTTCTCTTGAAGGCGGAGACTCCCGACTCGCAAGCCTGCAGGGTGCCATTCGAATGGGTGCGACGACGCGAGTCCCGGCCGCAAGGCGACGATCCGTGCTCCTACGACACGGTCCTGGTCTGTTACTTCGACGACGCCACGTTCCCTGGCGCAGGCTTCATCAAGTCGACCAACGACCTCGCATCGCTTGTGCGCACCGAATGCCTTGCATTCGAAGTCGCCCTCTTGGGGCCGTCGACCTCGGACGGCCTCAGCAAGGCGATCGATGTTCATGGCGATCCGAATCATGCCTTCAACAACTCATTGCTGATCGCATCGCAACCGAGCGCTGCGAGAACGACCGAGCAGCAGCGGCGGGATTACCTGTGGCTGGCGCTCCGCGGCCTCGCACTCGTGCGTTCGACGACCACCGACGACATCCTGTCCACGTCGCTTGTCGGCGAGCTTCGCCTTCGCGGCGTCGATATCTCCAAATCGCAGGACATCATCGTGCTCGGAGAATGGGACACCGAATACAGCAGGTCGCTCTACGAATCCTTCAAGCAAGCCTTGTTAGGGCCCCCACAGGGCCTTGGTCAGCAAGATCATGATCGACGCAGCGGAGAGCCGGACGCGGATGGGCTGCGACGGTACGTGTACCTTCGTGGCTTGGACGGCGTCACCAGCGACGAGACGCTGAAGAAGCAGTCCGAGCGCGCTGCCGAGGACCTCAAGCAGCGGGACTCCGTGCTGCCGACGCCGAAGCGAGGAAGCACCCTCGAGCGCACAGACGGGCAGAGCCAGTTCGATTATCTCCGACGCGTCGCGCAACGGATCAAGGACGACGAACGGGACAGACGTCGCGAGGTGCGCGCAATCGGGCTCTTCGGGAACGATTTCTACGACAAGCTGACGATCCTCGAAGCGCTCAAGCCGGAGTTCCCGGGAGTGCTGTTCTTCACCACCGATCTCGACGCGAGGATGCTGGCCCCTCAGCACTATCACGCGACTCGGAATCTCCTCGTCGCCTCGGCCTTCGATCTCCGTCTCGGGCAGACGCTTCAGCGACAGGCCCCCACGTTCCGCGACACGTACCAGACGGCTCAGTTCCTGGCCACGCTGCTCGCGCTCAAGGATCAGAACGCGTGCAATGCGCTGACGCAAATCGCAACGCCTGATGCGGCGTCGCTCCGCGAGGGGTGCTCCCAGAGGCTTACCGGCCGTCTCTTCGAGATCGGCCGCGACGAGGCGGTGGACCTCTCGGAAGGAATCGGGAACGCCAACCTCTACCCGAAGGCCTCTCCCCGTCTGCTTCCGCTGGCCCCCCGTCAAACGCAGGCTGGCTCCTGGGGCGCGGTCAGGAGCCTCGTGCCGCGCCTCCTCCTCTCCGTCCTCCTCTGCGCGCTGGCCGCGTTCGTCCTGCACCAGTCGGTCTTTCGGAACTGGGCAACGATGCGCGGCTCGGCGCATCCCCTCGACTCGCGCCGCGCGACATCGATCCTGGCAACCGGGGCTGCGATTCTCATGCTTGTCGGTGCGATGGCCGTCCCGGCGGGAGGAGGAGGATCGCGCCTGTGGCCATTGATAGGCGCCGGCTTCGCCGCAACGGGTTTCTGCTTGCTCTTCTTCGGTCTGTCAAGCCGCGGGGCATTGGGCGTTCCGGAGCGGGAGAGCCGCTGTCTTCTGTGGTGGGCCTCGCTCCTGGGGTTCGTCGGTTGCGCGGCAGCATCCGCGGTCCTGGCGAGTTTGTGGTGGTCATCGGGAGTGCAAAGGGAACCTTTTCGCATCTTCAAGGGCGTGAGCGTATGGCCCGCAGCGTTGATCTACGTGCTGGCCGCCGGCACTAGCGTCCTGTACTGCGCGCACTTTCTGCCAAGATGGTGGAAAGAGAACATCATACGGACCTGCAGAAAGTACAGGTTCAAACGCACACGCGACGAGGGACTACACGGTAGGGCTCCCAATCATCGCCGTTCGCGCCTTCGCGAGGCGCAGATGATCGATTGGCGGCCCACAAAGGCTGGCGACGGCGAGGCCGCTCGCGTGCAGTTCGGGTCGCTCTGGCGAGACTACACACGGTTGGGCAGCGCCGAGTGCCGGGCAGTTCGCTGCGCCGTGACCTTCGCGCTGGTCGCGGCGCCGATCGTGCTCTGCCACCTCGCCTACTCGCGAGACTTGTCGCCCGCCAGAGACCCCACAACAAGAACTGTCGTGGCGATCTGCTACTGGGCGGCGTTGCTCACCGCCACGTGGGCGACGGTGTTCGTCTGGGACGCCGCGAGACTCTGCGACAGGTTTGTCACGTACCTCACAGAGGGGCAGTCCGATTATTCGAAGCGCACGCTCCGTACGATCTGGGCAAAGGAGGTCGGCCGTCCGGACGTGGTCAGTAGTTTCCTCGATGTCCGGCTCATTGCCGACCGCACCGCGGAGATCGGGTCCGCCGTGATCGTGCCCTTCGTGCTCATCTTCCTCATCATCGTCGCCCGCAACGAGCGGTTCGACGCGTGGCCCTGGAGCTGGCCGCTCGCCATCTCGCTCGCACTGCTGGCCCTGCTGTCGTGCCTTTCCGCCTACACACTCCGGCGCGCCGCCGAGCGGGCCCGGGTCAGCGAGATCAAGCGTCTCTCCAACATCGAGGGCGGCCTGATCGAGCGCAGCGCGAGCGCCGAAGCGACGCCCTCTCGTCGACCTTCGAGATCCCGGTCCTTCAGCGCTCAACTCGAGGAGGTTCGGCACGCCATCGAGGAGATCAAGAACATCAAGAACGGCGCCTTCAGCGGCTGGCATGAGAACCCCCTCTTCCAAGGCGTGATCATCCCCACCGCCGGCCTCCTCGGAATCGCGATCATGGAGTACATCGCCAAAGCGCTCTGATCAGCCAGGAGCCGCTCACGGGCGCTCCCCCACCCCCGCCGTGATCACCGATCGGATTCCGCCCCGCCCCCTCCACTCCGTCCGCACCTCCAGCCACAGAGGCTTCATCGCGGCCTCCAGGTCGTTGCAGATCGAGTTCGTCACCGCCTCGTAGAAGATCCCCTCGTTCCGGAACGACTGCAGGTACATCTTCAGGCTCTTGAGTTCGACGCACGTCCCGCCCTTGCCGGCCGGCGCCGGAGAGAAGCGCACCGTCACCACGCCGTAGTCCGGGTGGCCGGTCTTCGGGCACAGCGAGGTGAACTCCTCCGCGATGTGCTCGATGACGAACGGGCGGTCGCCCGCCTCGGCCGGGGTGGGGAAGGTTTCGAGCAGGCGAGGGTCGGGCATGGGGCGAGTGATACGCCCCCTCCGCCCGGGCATCAAGACGCCGCGACGCCCATGCTCACGCGGCGGAGCGTCGCCAGCGCGTAGACCGCCGCCTCCGCTTCGCTCGAGCCGACCACGCCTCCGACGGCGCGGCCCGAGGCGTCGGACCATTCCGCGCGGTAGCAGTCGAAGGCCGCGATGTGCCGCACGCGCAGGCGGTGGCCGGCGTCGGCAAACTCGCGCTCGACCCGCCTGAGCCCGGGGAAGACGCGGCCGCTCGGGCTGTGCTCGCAACCCAGGAGGTCCGACCCGGACCACCCGGTCCCGTACAGGAGGTCGATTGCAAAGTCGAGGCCCATGCTGCGCCCTTTCGACCAAACTCGCCCTCCGCCGCCGACTCGCAACCCGCGCGCCGAACGGCAGAGGCATCGGCCAATCCCCACCGACCACCGACACTTTACCCACACCACCCGACGCCAGTCCACGACCGAGAAGGCCCGTGCCGGCGTGGGGCTGCGCCGTCAGATCGGCCTACCCTCCCTCGCCCGTCCCGGACCCTGCGAGCACACCCGATGTCCCGATCCGACGATTCGCCCGCCATCGCCCCGGAGACACTCCCCCGGCCCCCTGCCGCCCGCACGTTGGGCTCGCTCAGGGTTGCGGGATATCGGCCCCGCTCGGTCAAGCAGGAACTCCGCGAGAACACCCTCGCCCGCCTCCGGGCCGGCAAGCCGCTGGTCGAGGACCTCATCGGATACGAGCACACCGTGCTGCCCCAGGTTGCCGACGCCCTCCTCGCCCGGCACGACCTGCTGCTCCTAGGGCTCCGAGGGCAGGCCAAGACCCGCATTCTCCGAGCCCTCACCTCCCTGCTCGATGAGTGGACGCCGGTGATCGACCACGAGACCGTCGACCTCCCCGACGATCCGATGGCGCCCCGGACCAGCGCCGGCCGGGCCATCATCGCCAGCCTGGGGGACGACACGCCGATCCGGTGGCTGCACCGCTCCCGCCGCTACCACGAGAAACTCGCCACGCCCGACGTCACCGTCGCCGACCTGATCGGCGATGTCGACCTCATCAAGCACGCCCAGGGCCGGGCCCTCAGCGACGAGGCCACGATGCACTTCGGCCTCATCCCCCGCGCCTCCCGCGGCATCTTCGCCATCAACGAACTGCCGGACCTCGCGCCCCGCATCCAGGTCGCCCTCTTCAACGTGCTCGAGGAGCGCGACGTGCAGATCCGGGGCTACGACGTGCGGCTCAACGTCGATGTCTGTCTTGTCTTCTCCGCCAACCCAGAGGATTACACCAACCGGGGACGCATCGTCACCCCCCTCAAGGACCGCATCGGCTCGGTCGTGCGCACCCACTACCCCCGCGACCTCGCGGACGCGGCGCGGATCACCGCGGAGAACGCGTTCCTCTCGCGGAGCGGGGGCGGCGCCCCGGCTGTCGAGGTCCCGGCGATCATGGCCGAGATCATCGAACAGACGGTCGACCTCGCCCGCACCAGCCCCCACGTGAGCCAGGCCTCGGGCGTCTCGGTCCGCGCCTCGATCGCGATGGCAGAGGCCCTCGTCTCCGCCGCCGAACGCCGCGCCCTGACCACCGGCGAGACCCGCGCGACGGCCCGCGTGTGCGACCTGAGCGGCGTCGCCTCCGCTGTCCGAGGCAAGATGGAACTCATGCTCGCCGACGATTCCGCGAGCGACCAGGAAGGCCGCACGACCGAGGACAAACTCATCGACGCGTTCGTGGGCGAGGCGGTGAAGGCATGCGTCGGTCGGCGCATCGACCTCGAGGATGTCGAATCCATCGCCGAGGCCTTCGCCTCTCCCGGAGGCATGCGGCTGGAACTCGGCGACGACGTCTCCGCGGAAGAGGCGATCGCCACCATGAGGCACGCCAAGCCTCTGCTCGACGCGGCCCGGGCGGCCGGGCGCGCGCTCGGTCTCGACCCCGGCAACCCGCAGCACCTCGCCTGCGCCGGGGAACTCGTGCTCGAGTTCCTGTATACGCACAGGCGCATCAGCAAGGCCTCGCGCCCGGGGCGGCGCGACGGGGGAGGGCCCCGAACCGGCGTGTCCTACGGCCGCTAGCGCCTAGCGGGCATCCACCGAGGCCGGCGCCCCGGTGCAGATGGCGCCGAAACGGGCGAGCACGATGTTGAGGTCGGTGAAGTTGACCAGGCCGTCCCCGTCAACGTCGCCGCCGGTCGCCGGAGCGACGGATTGCCCGAACTGGCTGAGCACCTGATTGAGATCGGCGAAGCCGACGGCGCCATCCCCGGTCGCATCGCCGGGGCAGAACAGGAGGCGCCCCGGGCGGCTGAAGCCTCGCACGTCGGTCTTGCTCACAAGCCCGACGCCGATGCGGCCGACCGCGGTCGGGCTCGGCGCCCACCGCTGCTGGATCGTCACCGCGTTGGCGCCCCTCGGCGTGACCACCACGGATTGGCGCTGAAGCGGGATCACCTGCCCGTCCGTGGTGACGACATCGAGGCTGACCTGGGCGAAGATATCGAAGAACGAGCTCAGCGACGGGTTCGCCCCCGGCACAACCGCCGAGCCCATCATCATCGGGGCCATCGCGTCGTAGCCCCCGTTGGGCGCGTTGGGCACGACGTTCAGACCCGACAGGCTCGCCCCATCGAGCGACACGTCGACGAACACA
Organism: Phycisphaerales bacterium; assembly: GCA_947476675.1. Taxonomy (GTDB): domain Bacteria; phylum Planctomycetota; class Phycisphaerae; order Phycisphaerales; family UBA1924; genus CANJRL01. The sequence goes on along the minus strand of CANJRL010000038.1, from coordinate 8,235 downwards.
TCGAAGAAACTCGACACGACGACCTGTTGCGGCGGGAACTGCGGGGTCGCGAGCATCCGGCCGTAGCCCGGCGTCAGCGGGTCGGGAAGCACCTGCCCGCCGATCGGAGCCTGTCCATTGAACAGGATGTTCCCCGGGTTGATCGTGATGCCCATCGTCGTGTTGATGCTCGCCTTGGGCATGCCCCCGAACACGAAGCGCGTCGGCGAAGACGGCGCGACGGTCGCGACCTTGCCGCTGTCCGGCCACCTGAACTGCGGAGGCACGCTCGTGTCGGCGAACATCGCGCTGCTCGTGCACGCCAGCCCGGAGGTGGAGTCGCTGAACGTGCCGTCGATGCGCACCTTCGACTTCGAGCACGACCCGTCCGCGCACATGCCCCACGAGCGGCCCACCACCTGCACGCTCTTCGACTGGCCGGGCGAGAGCGTGATCAACTGCGTGATCATGGGGACCGCAGGGTTCTGCGGCGCGGGCGGGAGCACCACGCACGACCCCGCGGGAATCGGGCCGAACGCCACCGGGAAGTTGTCACCGGCCGACGGGTCGGAGATGGTGTACGGGCCGCTCCCCGCGGGCTCGGCGCTCGGTCCGGTCGCGCTGACGAGCCGCGCGCTCCCCTCCATCGACACGGTCACCATCCCCGAGAACGAGTTCACGGTGTCGTTGTTGGTCACAACGTACGCCATGGTCGCCTGGTCGCCCGGGTGGGCGTGCACCACCGGGCTCGACGCATGCTGGATCGAGAGCCGCGGCAGCGCGGGGTTCTGAAGCGAGGGCGCGCCGATGCACACATCCTTGTCGACCGAGTTGGCCGAGATGGACGTGCCGTTGACGAACACCACTTTGCCGGTCACCGTGAGCGCGCACACCCGCGCCGGGCCCGCGGCAACAGGCACGCTCGCGGTCACCACGCCCGAATAGCCCAACCCGGGGAGAACAAAGCTCGGCGTCGCGACGACGGTCGGCATGCCGGGGCACGTCAGCGTCAGCGTGAGCATGAGAACGTACGGCCCCGGGGGGCAGGGCGTGCCGCCCCCGACAGGCGAGGTGAAGTTCAGATACACCTGCACAGGAACGTCGAGCGAGCCGCCTCCGGTCAAGAGAACCGTCCCGGGCAGAGCCTGCGCGATCACCAGGCTCTTCCCGCAGTCCCGAGGGGGCGGCGTGCCGCCGCAGGCCAGCGCGGGGGCGCCCCACAGCATCGCGGCGACCGCGACCGAGCGGCTGGCGACCGCCAGCGAGAGGGAACGACAACGACCGAGATGCGCCATGGCGAGACCTCCAAGATCGCGGCTTGACCGCGTCGCAACGCCAAGAACACCCACTTCGCAGAGCGAGGAGCACACGCGGCGCTCGTGGGTCGGCCCTCTGGGCCCGAGCGTCGCCCCGCTCTCACACAGTGCTTCACCCGGCGGGGCAATCAAGGCTTGAGGGAGGTTTTGCCCGAAAAATTCACGCGACAGCCGCGAAGTGCGCAAGCGAGAACCCTCAGGTGTCGATGAGCCTCGCCGCCCGTTGTCGCCGACGGTCGACGGTGAGCCGCAGAACGTCAGGCCTCGAGTAATGCCCCGACGGGTCGAAGTTCTGCCGCTCTTCAAGAACCCTCGCCAGGTCGACCTCCGCGTAGAAGACCCCCTCGCGGCCCACGATCGGCTCAACCACCCAGCGACCGTCGGGCCCGGCGACGCACGAGCCGCCGTCGTAGAACACCTCCCCCGGGGTCGTGAACCGGTTGCGCTCGGGCACGCCGTTCGGCACGTCCCGCTCCCGGATGATGGTCCCCACCGACACAACAAAGGACCGCCCCTCGAGCGCCATGAATCGCGTGATGTCGCGCGTGTTGCGCTCGCACCCGGGCCACAGCGCCACGTGCAGGTTCTCGCCCTGCGCGTGCAGCGCAGCACGGGCCAGGGGCATCCAGTTCTCCCAGCAGTTGAGCGCCCCGACCGTGAACTCCCCCACGCGGTGCGTGACCAGCCCGGCGCCATCGCCGATCGCCCACGAGAGCCGCTCCTCGTAGGTCGGCATGAGTTTGCGATGCACGGAGAGCACCCGCCCGGCGCTGTCGCCCTCGCCCCCGATGAACACGCGCGAGCAGTACAGGCTGTGCCCGCCGCGGTCCGCGGCCCGCTCGGCGACGCCCAGCACGACAGCGATGCCGTGCCTCGCCGCCGCGCGCTGCACAGGCTCGAGATCGTTCTCGCCGCCCTCAAGCCGGACCGACTGGTCCACGTAGAGCGCGTGGAGCCGCTTCTGATCCGGCGCATCGAATCGAGCCGCGTCGGTGCGGGACAGCCAGATGGGGTACGCCGGGACCAGCGCTTCGCCGAAGGCGATGAGCCTGGCGCCCGCCCTCCCCGCTTCCTCGACCGCGCTGACAACCCGCTCAATCGTTCGCCACCGATCCAGCAACACCGGGGAGATCTGGGCGAGAGCGACCCTCATACGCCCATGCTACCGAGGCGTGTTCGCCGCAAAACAACAACACCCGCGGCGAGGGCCGCGGGTGAGGAGGGGGGGTTCGATACTGAGTGCGAGGACTTAGCGGCGACGGCGAGCGGCGGCGAGACCGGCGAGGCCCAGCAGAGCAGCCGAGCCCGGGGTCGGGAAGATGTAGGTCTCGAACTGAGCCTGGTTCGTCACGCCCGAAGCATCGGGGTTGAAGGATGTCAGCAGGAACGAGCCGTCGTAGTTGGACGCACCCGCGCCCACCGCCGCGGCGACGTTCACGCCGCCGAAGTTCGTGCCGCCGACGAGGTTCGAGAAGTTGCCGTTGAAGGTCAGGCCATCGATGCGGAAGCCGCGGCCGGCCTGGAAGACAACCCGCCCGCCGCCACCGTTGATGCTCGCGTCGTACCGCGAGCCGTCGGTCAGGACGGTGGACAGCGAACCGGTGGTGACAAAGCCGTTTACCAAGTTGATCGTGGCGCTGAAGGACGCCAAGGCGCCCGTGAACGGCTGGGAGACGCCAAAGATGACGATCCCGTTCAGGGTCGAAGTCGCGTTGTGCGTGATGGTGATGGCGCCCGTGTGCGTCGTGCCGCCGAACGGACCGCCAGCCGAGGCGGTCAGGTTGTTCGTGTCATAGCGGACGTTCGCGACGCCAGCGCTGGCCGAACCAGCGGCGGCGGCGAGCGCAATCGCGGTCAGGATGATCGTGTGCTTCATGGAACCCACCTCTTCTCTCATCGCACGGCAAGCCGGAAGGGCCGCCGACGTGTTTGTGCTTCCCTCAACTCACAAGACTCGACGCCTTCAATATAGGGCATATGTCCGCCGACGCAAGGCCCTCAGACGCAAGGATTCCAAGAAGGACAAAAAACAATGACGCCGGGTTCTCTAGGGTTTTCCCTGAAAACCGGCGTCGATGTGAATGTTCTGATTTTGATAGGGTTCAGCGACGCCGGCGGAGGCCGACCAAACCCGCGGCGCCCATCAGAGCAACTCCGCCCGGGGTGGGGACATCCGCATAGACCTCGAGATTCGATCGCGTCGAAACGCCGTCGGCGTTGGGGTTGAAGGCGGAGAGCAGGATCGACCCCGACCAGGGGCCCGCGGGGAAGGGAAGAACGACGCCCGCGAATGCGTTGTTCACGAGCGTGAACACCCCGCTGAACGTCAGGCCGTCGATGCGGAAGCCCTGGCCGGCTTGGACCCTCACGCGTCCCGCGCCGCCGGCGATGGTCGCGGCATACGCGGAGCCGTCGTTCACCAGGATGCTGAGCGAGCCGCCCTGGACGAAGCCGTTCACCAGGTTGATCTGGCCGGTCAGGCCGGCGAGCGCCACGCCCGGGGAAACCGGCTGAGGCACGCCGTCAAACCGCACCGCGGCGAGCGTGGTCGCGTTGTTCATCGCGAAGGACACCACGCCGGTGTGGGTCGTGCCGCCGAACGGCCCGTTCGACGACGCAGTCAGCGTGTTGATGTCCGTCTGGAACAGCGAGACGCCCGCGGACGCTCCCGCGCCCACCAGCGCAGACGCGAACGACACAGCAACAGCATGCGAGATCTTCATGACGTGAATCCCTTCAGCCCAGAGGGCTGTCGTCTTCCCTTCCCATGAGCCACGAGGGCTGGCTCTGTGCACCGCTCCATGGCGGGCGCGTCTTCCTGGCCTTCCGGCCACCACGGCCGGGGACCCGCGGCGGGCTTCGGGTGCTCCCACCCGTGAGGCCCGCTCAGTGTCAAATCAGCCGGGACCGCTCTCGCGGCCGCGGCTGGAACGATCAGCCGCTCAGGCAACGCGGCGGCGGCGAACGCCCGCGACCGCGGCGAGACCGAACGCCCCGGCCGTCGCGGCCATCGGAGCGGGAATCGAGGTCACCACGAAGATGTCGGCATCGGCGTCGGAATCGCGGCCGCCGGCATCGGGCCGGAACGCGAAGTTCAGGAACGAGCCCGCCAGAGGCTCACCGACCGCCCAGGGGCCGATGTCAACGCCGGCGAAGCGGTCCACAAACGCGGGCTGCCCGTTGTCGCCGAAGAAGCCCGCGAACGTCAGCCCGTCGATCTGGAAGCCCTGGCCGGCCTGTGTTGCGATAGCGCCGACGCCCGAGGCGATCGAGGCGACATAGGACGAGCCGTCGGACAGGGAGATGTTGAACGAGCCGCCCGCCACCTGGCCGTTGATCAGGTTGATCACGCCGGTGAAGGCCATGGTCAGGCCCGGGGTGGTCGCCTGGTTGACGCCGTCGATGGCGACCCCCGCCAGGACGGAGTTGCTGTCCTTGGTCAGCGTGATCGCGCCGGTGTGGGTCAAGCCGCCGAAACCATTCGACCCGTTGCCAAGGGTCGCCTGAGCGGCGAGGCCGTTGACGTCGATCAGCAGCTGGGTGGCTGCGGAAGCGGCGGCAGCGGCAGACGCGAGCGCACCGACAGCGAGGATGACATGACGGATCTTCATTGGTTCTCTCTCTTCCCTTCCGAACTGAAAGTCCCGTACGAACGGGATCGAGCGTCTCTTACCTGTCGGCGTCCGTGCCCCGGCGGCGCGGAACTCATCCGAAGTTGATGATGCCACTGGATTTACGACTGTCCAGAGAGCGCTCCCGAGGGAGAAATGCCCGAGAACAATGAAAAAGACCGACTTTCGTCGGTCTCGGGGTGATCGGTTGCGATGTTATCGACACCGCCAGTGCGCAAAATTTTCTGCGCTTCGTCTCGACCGCGCCGATCAGCGGCGGCGGCGGGCGGCGGTGATCCCCGCGAGGCCCGCGAACGCAAGGCCCGCGGCGCTCGGGAGGGGGACGCTGACGAACACGTCAAGGTCCGAATCCTGATCGAAGCCGCCCGCGTTCGGGCGGAACGCGAACTGGAGGAACGAGCCGGTCAGCGGCTGGGCGCTGAAGAAGTCTGAGATGTTGGCGCCGGCGAAGGTGGGGCCGGAGAAGAGACCGTTGAACGTCAGGCCGTCGATCGAGAAGCCTTGGCCAGCCTGGACGGCGACCTCGCCGATACCGGCAACGATGGTCGCGACGTACGAGGTCGCGTCGGTCGCGGTGATCGTGAACGCGCCGCCCTGCACGACGCCGCCGACCAGATTGATGGTGCCGTTGATGCTCTGCAGGCCGGCCGTCAGCGTCTGATTCACGCCGTCGACAGCAACGCCCGCGAGCACGGTATTGCTGTCCGTGAAGAAGTGGATCGAGCCGGTCGCGCCGGTGCCGAACGCGCCGCCAGCGGCGGCCGTGTACTGGGCGGCCATGCCGTTGACGTCGATCAGGGCGACCGTGGCCGCGGAAGCAGCGGTGCTGAGAACAGCGGCCGCGCCAATGATGGTGATCTTGTTGAACATCGTCATGTGTCGAAGCCCCTACCTAGTGTTCTTCCGACTCTCTTCCTCTTGATCCCTGCCTGCCCACCGAGCAGCCAGGACGCGTCACGAGAACGCGACTGATCTAAGGTACCGCCAGTTCCGGTGCAGTCAACTGCATCATTCTCGGAATCGGCCGGAAAACAGGGGGTTTACCCACTCCTTGCAATCCGAACGGGAGATTCGATGGACGGCCCTCGTACTCATACAAGGGAATAGCCTCATTCACCAATGAAAACACCGGCCAAGCAAATGCCGGGCCGGTGCGAAAATCGAGGGGAGATCACTGATCAGGCGCGGCGACGGCGGGCGCCGGCGACGACCAGCAGGCCCGCGGCGCCCATGCCCGCGGCCATAGGGGTCGGGATCGCGGCGAAGAGTTCCACGTTCGTGGTGGTGTCCAGCCCGTTGGCATTGGGATCGAAGGCCGAGACCAGGAACGAGCCGCTCAGCGGGCCGGGGAACAACTGCCCCAGTGCCACGCTGGCGAACGCCGGGCCGCTGAAAACACCGGTGAAGGTCAGGCCCGAGAACTTGAAGCCCTGACCCGCCTGGGTGGTCACGCGGCCCTGGCCCCCCTGGATGGTCGCGATGTAGGACGAGCCGTCGGCCATCAGGACGCTGAAGTTGCCACCGGTGACGCCGCCGTTGACCAGATTGACAGTCGCCGAGAACGACTGAAGGGTCGAGCCGAGGACCTGGCTGATCTCATCGAGCTTGAAACCGACGGCCGAGGTGATCGGGTCGGAGGTCAGGACGACCGACCCGGTGTGGGTCAGGCCGCCGAACGCGGAGTTGACGCCGCCGCTGTTGCGGGCCTGGGCAGCGACGCTGTTCACGTCGATCTGCATGCTGGTGGCGGCAAACGCAGCCGATGAGGCCAATGCGCCCGCGGCAAGGATGGCACGAATCGTCGACATGAAAAGCCCCTTCTCTCTCTCTTTCGAGACACACATTCTCTGGTGACACACATTCCCTGGCGGCCCCACGACGGCCGCACCCACTGAGGAAGACCCACAGTACCCGCGCGGCTCATCGAATCAAGTGAGAATGTCCTGCCGGAGAGCGTTCTCACGCGTTCCTGACATCTTTCGGACCACAATGCCCGAGAATCAGGAATTCACCCCGAGGTAAACCCCTCATCGGGATGCCGCGACGCCCTCCTGCCGCGCCTTCCCCGGCTCGAGATGATTCGCCCCCCCCTCGGCGACCAGCTTCGAGGCTCGGAACAGGCTCTCGAAGGTCCCGGCGTCGGTCCACCAGCCGTCGAGTACGTCGTGGGTGAGCGCGCCCTTCTGGAGGTACGCGTTGTTCACGTCGGTGATCTCGAGTTCACCGCGGCCGCTGGGCTTGAGCGTCCGAGCGATCTCGAACACGTCGTTGTCGTAGAGGTAGAGGCCTGTCACGGCGAGATTGCTCGGCGGGGCCTTGGGCTTCTCGATGATCTCCACGATGCGGCTCCCCTCCATGCGGGCGACGCCGAAGCGCTGCGGGTCGTCGACCTCTTTCAACAGCACCTTGGCCCCGGCGGGCTGGCTGAAAAAATCGGCCACGGCTCGGCGGATGTTGTTCTCGATGATGTTGTCGCCCAGCACCACCGCGATCTTCCCGCCTTCGGCGAAGTCCTCCGCGAGTTTGAGGGCGTCGGCGATGCCCCCCTCGCCCTCCTGGTAGGTGTACGCGAGTTCCTTGACGCCCAGGTGCTTGCCGTTGCGGAGCAGCTTCAGGAAGTCCCCGGCGTGCTCGCCCCCGGTGACGATGAGGATCTCCTTGATGCCGGCGTTGAGCAGGCACTGGATGGGGTAGTAGATCATCGGCCGGTCATAGACCGGGAGCAGGTGCTTGTTGGTGACCAGGGTGAGAGGCCGGAGCCGGGTGCCCAGGCCGCCGGCGAGGATGACGCCCTTCATGACTGCTGCTCCTTGGTCGACGGCTGCCCGTCGCGGGTTCGCGGGCTGCCCGCTTCTTCAGAATCGGCCCGGCCAGTCCGCGGTGGACCCCGAGAGACCTTACCTTCCGGCCTCCGAGGCCTTGTCTCTGGCTTCCTTGAGCCGGCGGGCCAGGTCGGCGTCGGCGACAGGCCTGTTGCGGGTGAGCACCTCGATGCGGCGGATCTGCTCGGACGCGTTGTCCTTCAACCCCTGGGCGAGCAGCGCCTCGGTGAGGCCGGTCAGCAGGGTCACATCGTCCGCGTTGAGTTCGAGCCCCTTGCGGAACGTCGCCTCGGCCTCCTTCGCTCGGCCCGCGCGCAGTTCGCACACCCCCTGGGTGTCCAGGAACGAGACGACCTGCCCGGGGGGAAGGGCCTGCTTCTGCGCGGCCGCGACGGCCCGCATCGCCAACTCCGCCGGCTCCTCCGACGGCTTGCCCTGCTTGAGCAGCAGGAACGCGAGGTTGTTTAGGGCGATCGCGTTCTCCGG
>CANJRL010000037.1 GCA_947476675.1 Phycisphaerales bacterium | reverse complement strand
GGTCCGGCCGACTTCAACGCCGACGGCGCCGCCAACTCCACCGACCTCCGCAACCTTGTCGATGCCGTGGTCCAGTACCAGAACCTCCCGCAGTAAGGCCCGCCATCTCGCACAAGTCGACAACCCCGGGGCCCTCGCCCGGGGTTGTTCCAGGGTGCGGTCACTTGATCCCCGCCAGTTGTCTCACGGTCATATCGAACCGCCTGACCATGCTCGCGTGCATGGCGTAGACCACGCCGCACCACAGCAGCGCCGACATTGCGGCGCCGGCCGCGATCGAGACCCGCGCCGCGCCCAGGCCGACGCGGCTGACCGTCTGCGCCGCCCCTTCCGCCGGGTCGATCAGCGCGAGCAGGAGCGTCGCGGGGTTGAGCGCCGCGGCCGTGGCGCCCAGCACCTGCACGGATTGCCCCATCTGCCAGCCGCAGAACCCGAGCACGCCGGCCAGGGTCGCGACGATGCCGAACGCCGCCACCGTCGCGCCGATGGTGCCCTTGCTGCGCACCGACCACTGGAGCCCGACCATGATCGCGAACGCGGTGAAGGGGATGATGGCCAGCGGCGCGAGGGCCGCAGCCTCGGGGAGCACGACGGGCACCGAGACTCCAGCCGGTGTCGCAGGCGCGGCGTTGGGTGTCGGCGCGGCGCCGGCAAGGGCCAGCGTCGCCGGGCCCTGGCTCGGGGCCGGGATGACCTGGCCGACGCCGTCGGGAGGGTTGAGGACGCCGGCGGCCCCCGCGGCGAGCGCGATGGTGATGATGGGCACGGCGATGAGCGGCGCGGCGAAGGCGATGAGCCCGCGCAGCTTGCCGCCGATGTAGGCCTTGGCGGTGATGGGCGTGGTGAGGAGCAGGTCGAGGGTGCCGTCCTCGCGCTCGCGGGAGACGGCGGTGGCGGAAAGGTTGACGACGATGAGCGTGGCGATGCCGATCTCGGTCCAGAGGGTGGCCATGAGTGCGAAGCGGTAGGCGCTGAGGTCCATGGCCCCCGCATAGAAAGCGACGATCGCGCCGATGCCCCACAGGACGCCGAGGCCGAGGAACGCGGCGCGGAGCAGGGCCTTGGGTGCGCCCCCGGGCCCGGCCCCGGCCCGGGCCGAGGCCTCGGCCCACGCGATGGGGTTCTGCCACACATGGCGGGGCGGGCGGGCGCCATCGTCTCCCGAGCGGCGGGTGAGCAGGCGTGTGAGGAAGGACCCTCCCTCGTCGCTCTGGAAGAGGCCGCCGGCGCGGACGGTGAGCGTGGCGGCGACGAGCACCGCGGCGCTGAGCGCCACGCTGAGCGTGCACCACGCGAGCACCGGCGAGCCGAGCAGGAAGCGGCGCACGCCGCCCATGCCCGCGAGGCGGGCGGCGTCGGGCACGGGGTAGACGATGGGGTTGATGAGCGCTTCGAGGGCGAGGAAGGGGTTGATGGCGGTCAGGGGCGTGACGCCGCCGGTGGAGCGGCGCAGGATCGCGTCGAGGGCGTAGGTGACGGCGAGATAGGAAACGACGGCGATATAGAAGAGGAAGACCGCGCGCTTGCCGACGATGCGCGAGACCGAGAGGGCGATGGCGAGGGCGCCGACGAGCAGGGCCGCGGTGACGGCGATGGCGCCCGAGATGAGCACGCTCCGCCCGGGCACGCCGCCGAAGTACTGCGTGATCGCGAAGAGGGGGAGGGAGCCGAGGACCAGTGCCGCGACGAAGAAGAGCCGGCCGAGCAGGTTGCCGAGGACGATCTGGCCGGGGGTGAGCGGGGTGGTGAGGAGCACGTCCCAGGTGCGGGGGTTGGCCTCCTGGGCGATGGCGCCGGCCATGAAGACCGGCGCGAGCAGGCAGATGAGCCCGATCTGCAGGTAGGCGACGCGCTCGAAGGTGGAGGCGCCGGCGGCGGCGAGTTCGCGGTGGGAGGGGGCCCCGGCGCCGACGAGCAGGGACCAGAGGAGCACCGCGATGAGCACCGCGAGGTAGCCGGAGCGGATGTACATGTGTCGGGGCCGGCGCGAGCCGCCCTCGATCAGCCGGGCGACGATCGGGTTCCCCGGGCCAAGCCGCCAGATTCTCGAAAGCCACCCTGCCATCCGCCGAAATGCTAGCGGTTGACCGGGGGGGAGGGTGATCCTTACATTGTCTTTGTGATTTCGCCGACGCGTTGGTCGGCGTGGCTCCCCGGCCTTCGGCGCGTTCGGCGTCTGGCCGCTCTGATCCGTGGGCTGTTCCGGCGGTTCGCCCCGGCTGCCCGAGGACGCGATGGTGGCCTCCGCACCCTCGCGAAATAGATCCGATCCGTTTTCTCCTCGGCTCGCCGGGTTCGCAGGCGGGCTTTGAAAGGTCAGCGTGCCGGGCGGGATTCACTGCTCGAGTCGAGCGATGGTCGGCGCTCCTGCGCGGCGCCCGGTGGCATCGTCGGCTCCGAGCGCCGGGCGCGCCGGAGGCAAACGGTCGGATGGGGTCGTCCTGCGCGGCTGATGCCGCGAACGGACGCAGCCACGTCGGTTCTGAGCGCGCGGCCGATGAGGGCCCGCTGTGTCGCCGACCGCTGTACTCACGATCGCTCCGGTGCTTGCGCAGCAGGATGTGGCGGTGACTGTCGCCGTCGGCGCGGGCGCCGCCCTGCTTGGCGCCGCGGCTGGGGCTCTGCTCGTCCGGTCGATCACCGGGCGGTCGCTGAGCAAGGCCCGCACGGAAGCCGAGCAGATCGTCAGGGTGGCCAGGGCCGAGGCGGACGCCGCTGCGCAGAAGGCGGCCCTCGACGCCGAGAAGCGCCTCGCCGACCTCCGCCGGCAGTTCGAAGAGGACACGGGGAAGAAGCGCGCGGAACTCCGCGAGGATGAGCAGCGGCTCAAGAAGCGCGAAGACCTGATCGACCGGAAGCTCGAATCGCTGGCCTCGAAGGAGGAGAACCTCAACCGCCAGACCGAGAGCCTGAGGGCCAAGGAGGCGAGAGCCGCGGAGCGCGAGGAGGAACTCGCGCGGCTGGTCCAGCGGCAGACCGAGGAACTCGTGCGCGTGGCCGACATGACCCGCGAGCAGGCCAAGGCCGAGCTGCTCCTCAAGGTGGAGGAGGACGCGCGGATGGACGCGGCTCGGATCATCCGCAAGGTGACCGAGGACGCGCAGACCGAGGCCAAGGAGAAGGCGAGGGAGATCACGCTGCAGGCGGTGCAGCGATACGCCGGCGAGCACACCTCGGAATCGACGGTGCGCACGGTGGAGATCCCCAGCGACGACATGAAGGGCCGGATCATCGGCCGCGAGGGCCGCAACATCCGCGCGATCGAGAAGGCCACCGGCGTCGACATCCTGGTGGATGACACGCCGGGGGTGATCGCGGTGTCGTCCTTCGACAAGGTGCGGCAGGCGATCGCGGTGGAGAGCCTGCAGAAGCTCATCGCCGACGGGCGGGTCCACCCCACGCGCATCGAGGAGGTGGTCGAGCAGGTCAAGAAGGATGTCGGCGAGAAGATCCAGAAGGTCGGCCGCGACGCGGTGATGGAGGCCAACCTGCGCGGCATCCACCCCAAGGTCCGCGAGGCCATGGGCAAACTCCACTACCGCACGTCCTACGGCCAGAACGTGCTGAGGCACTCGCTCGAGGTGGCGTACATCAGCCAGATGATCGCCGATCAGATCGGGCTCAGCGGCGAGATCGCGAGGCGTTGCGGCTTCCTGCACGACATCGGCAAGGCCATGGACCACGAGATGGAGGGCGGTCACCCCAGGATCGGCATGGAGTTCGCCAAACTCCACGGCGAGAAGGAGCCGGTCCTCAACGCCATCGGCGGCCACCACGCGGACATCCCCTCGACCTCGTTCTACACGCCGATCGTGATGGCGGCGGACGCGATCAGCGGCGCCAGGCCGGGGGCGCGGCGCGAGAGCCTCGAGAAGTACATCCAGCGCCTCGAGCACCTGCAGGGGATCGCGCTGAACCAGCCGGGCGTGACCGAGGCGCACGCCATCCAGGCCGGCCGCGAGGTGCGGGTGATGGTGGACGCGGCCAGGGTGAGCGACGATGAAGCGCTGATGATCGCCAAGCGCATCGCGGACCGGGTGAGCGAAGAGATGACCTTCCCGGGGGAGATCCGCGTGACGGTGCTGCGCGAGACGCGGGCGGTGGAGTTCGCGCGGTGAGGATGGCCGCGGTCCGCGCGCTCCGGGCCCGTGCTTATCGGTGTGGCGTTCGCGCGGGCGCCGGACGATGTTGGTTTCCCTCGGCGATCGGGGTTGTCGGCGGCCCGATAGCCCTCTCGCGATGAAGGCGCGGCGCGGGGCCGCGCCCAACCTTGCGCAAGATTTTCAGTTTCGCCCGTCTCCCGGGGAAGCCGTGGGGTACCTTCTGGCATCAGTTGACGTCGGGAGGTGTTCGCGTGTCCCGGATCCTTGTCCTGCGCGCGGGGTTGGCATCGGCGGCGGCGCTCTCGGCCTCGGCCTCGGCCCTGCCCGATCTGGAGGCCATCGGCTACAACGCGCTCAGCGCCCGCCTGGGGGCGCAGACGCCCACGGGCGCCGGGGTTCCCATCGGGCAGGTGGAAGCCTTTGAGGGCGCCACCGGCGTCTACCTTCCAGATCCCACACGCCCCCAGTTCGCCGGGATCGCCTTCTTCGCGCAGACGCCCGGCTCGGTCTCTTCGCACGCGACGGGTGTGGGCCTCTCTCTCTACGGCGCCTGGTCGATCGCCACCGGCGTGACCCAGGTCTACTGCTGGAACGCGAGCAACTTCATCCAGTCGGGGTACCTGCGCTGGTCGAGCGCGAACACGTGGCCGCTCGGCGGCCCGCCTCCCGGCGGCGTCCGGGTGTTCAACCACTCGTGGAACGGATTCCTCACCTCGCCCCCGGGCCCGAACGACGTCAACGCCCTGCGCCGCCTCGATGACGCCATCAATCGCGACGATCTGTTCAGCGCCCACGGCTTCGCCGGGGCCGGCTATTGGCTGCTCGGCGCGTCCTACAACGGCATCGCGGTCGGCGCGCTCGGGAGCGCCTTCAACGGCGCCGTCACGCCGCCGGAACTCGACTCGCCGGGCAGGACCATGCCGCAGATCGTCGTTCCCCTGCCTCCCGGCGGAGCGGTGAGCGACGCGGTCCCGGTGGTCGCGAGTTCCGCGGCGCTTCTGCTCGACACGGCGCGGCGCTGGCCCTCGCTGGCCTCGAACCCCGACGGGGCCCGGGCCCTGGTCCTCCGGGCGGCGATGTTCGTCGGCGCCTCGCGCGGCGCTGGCTGGTCGAATGCTCCGATCGCCGACGGTCCGTCCCGCGGCCTCTCGCTCGCGCCGCTGGACAGGACCAACGGGGTGGGCTCCCTCAACATCGATCGCGCGCACGCGGCGCTGACCGGGGGCGAGTGGCCGGGCGCCCCCCTCGCCGCCGGAACGCCGACGCCGCGCAGAGGCTGGTCGCTGCTGCGGCTGAACCCCGGCGATGCGCGGAGGTTCCAGTTCTGGCTGACGGGGACCGCGGGCGACGCGTCGTTCCTGGCGACGTGGAACCGCCGTCTGCCCGCGACCGCGCCGTACTACGACTCGTCGGTCGTCGCCGACTTCTCTCTCTCGCTCTGGCGTCTGAACGAGGACGGCACGAGAACCAGCCTGGTCGGCCAGGCTGGCGCGGCCTATTACACCGGCGGCAACACCGCGAGCCGCAGCCCGGTCGAGGGCACGGAGTTGATCCGGGTCACGGGCCTCGCGGCGGGGCGCTACGCGCTCGAAGTGACGCGCGACGACGCGCTGACCGCAGAGCCCGGCTGGGAGGCGGCGGTGGCGTGGCTCCTGCCGATGCAGCCATGCCCGGGCGACGCGAACGGGGATGGCGTCATTGACTTCCTTGATCTGAATGCGGTCATCGATCAATACGGCAGGGCGCCGTCGGGGCCGGTTCCGGCAGATGTCAACGGCGACGGGCGGGTTGATTTCTTCGATCTGGCGCTGGTGCTGGGGAACTTCGGCCTGCGGTGCTGATCGGGCGGCGACCGCGTGGGGCCGGCGATCAGCCCTGGGGCGCAGAGGGGGCTTCCGATGTCAAGGCGCCTCGGTGGCGGCTTCAGGTTGACTTCCTCAAACCATCACTCTAAACTGCCGTTTGAATCGGTTGTTTTTGGCGATGTGACCGTGTTTGCTGGCTCATGCGGAGCGTGGCGATGAGGGCTGACGATCGGCCGGAGGCAACGCGGGACCGGCTGCTCGACGCCGCGGGCGCGGAGTTCGCCGAGCATGGTTTTCGGCACGCGACGGTGCGCGAGATCTGCAGGCGCGCCGGCGCCAATGTGGCTGCCGTGAATTACCACTTCCGCGACAAGGAATCGCTGTACGAGGCGGTCGTGACGCGGGCGCACCGGTACGCGGTGGACAAGTTTCCGCCCGGGCTTGGCCTCGGGGCGGACCCGACGCCGGAGCAGCGGCTCGGGGCGTTCGTGCGGGCGATGTTCCTGCGGATGTTCGACGAGGGCCGGCCGGCGTGGCAGGGCAAGCTGATGGCCCGCGAGATGTTCGAGCCGACACGGGCGCTCGCGATCCTGGTCAACGACATCATCAAGCCCCAGCACCTGGAGCTGATGTCGATCGTGCGGGCGCTGATGCCCGGGGCGGGGGAGGCCGCGCTCCGGCTGGCGGTGAACAGCGTGATCGGTCAGGTGCTGCACTACCACCACGCCCGCGCGGTGACGGCGCTGCTGCAGCCCGCGGCTCAGTACGGGGCGGAGGACATCGAGAGGCTGGCGGGGCACGTGACCCGCTTCTCACTCGCGGGGATCCGCGACATGGCGGGAGGTGGCGGATGAATCTCGTGGCGATCAAGATGCTGATCGGGGACAAGGCCAAGTACATCGGCATCATTGTCGGGCTGACCTTCGCCTCGCTGCTCATGACCCAGCAGGCCTCGATCTTCGTCGGGCTGATGACCCGCACCTTCGGCTTCATCACCGACACGAGCCTCCCGGACATCTGGGTCATGGACCCCAAGGTGCAGTTCGTCGACGACATCAAGCCCCTGCAGGACACGCAGCTGCTGAGGGTCCGCGGCATCGAGGGCGTCGAGTGGGCGACGCCGCTCTACAAGGGGCTGCTCAAGGCCCGTCTGGACAACGGGAATTTCCAGACCTGCAACGTCATCGGGCTGGACGACTCGACGCTGATCGGCGGCCCTCCGGAGATGCGGGAGGGGAGGCTCGAGGACCTCCGGCGCGCCGACTCGGTGATCGTGGACGAGGTGGGCGCGAACGGCCGCCTGGCGAAGCAGCCGGCGAGGAAGGGGGACCCGCCGATCCCGCTCAAGGTGGGCGACACGCTCGAACTCAACGACAACCGGGCGGTGGTGGTGGGCATCTGCCGCGTGTCGCGCACGTTCCAGAGCCAGCCGGTGCTCTACACCACGTACACCCGCGCGACGACCTTCGCCCCCAGGGAGCGGAAGCTGCTCTCGTTCATCCTGGTCAAGGCGAAGCCCGGGGTCGCGCCGCGGGCGCTGTGCGAGCGGATCCTGCAGACCACCGGGCTGGCCGCGTTCACCGGGGATGAGTTCAAGACGATCACCTACAAGTATTTCATCAAGTACACGGGGATCCCCATCAACTTCGGCATCGCCGTGACGCTGGGGTTCGTGGTCGGCGCGGTGATCGCCGGGCAGATGTTCTACTCCTTCACGCTGGACAACCTGCGGCACTTCGGCACGCTCAAGGCGATGGGCGCGGGCAACCTGACCCTGCTCCGGATGGTGATCGTGCAGTCCGTCCTGGTGGGGTGCGTGGGCTACGGGATGGGGGTCGGGGCGGCGTCGCTGGTGCCGATCCTCTCGAGCGGGAGCGAGCTGGCGTTCCGGATGACGTGGCACATCCCGGCGGTGGTGGGCGGGGCGATCGTGCTGATCTGCGTCCTCTCCGCGGTGCTCAGCGTGCTCAAGGTGTTCCGGCTGGAGCCCGCCATCGTGTTCAAGGGCTGACCGCCGATGAACGCCCCCCGGGGTCGCGCGGGGAACCCCCGGATCCGGCCGGCGGGCTTGACTCCACGAACAAAGGTAGATATGTTAACACAGTTAGGAGTCAGACCATCGTTATGACCACAGCCGATCGCCGAGCGCGGGAGAAGCGGGCCGTCGAGGAGAAGATCCTCGCGGCGGCGCGCGACCTGTTCGCGCGGCGTGGCTACGAGGGCGTGACCATGCGGGCCGTCGCGGAGGCAATCGAATATTCGCCCCCGGTGATCTACTCCCATTTCCGCGACAAGGAGGCCCTGCTCACGCGGCTGTGCTGCGACGATTTCGCCCGTCTCGCGAGCGAGGCCGGGCTGCTCGCGGGTGTCGCCGACCCGGTCGAGCGCATCCGCCGCCTCGGCCGCCGCTACATCCGCTTCGCCCTCGAGCACCCGAACCACTACCGCGTGATGTTCATGACGCGCTTCCCGGACCACGATCTCACCGAGGAGGAACTGGAGGTCAAGAGCCGCCCCGACGCCGACGGCTACGCGTTCCTCCGCCAGGCGGTGCGCGAGTGCATCTCGTCGGGCCGGTTTCTCCCCGAGATTGACGACGAGGAACTGGCGACGCAGACGCTCTGGGCCTGCGTCCACGGGGCCGCGGCCCTCGCGATCGACAAGGCCAACGACCCGTGGATCGAGTGGGCGCCGATCGCGGAGCGGATCGCGCTGGTCTGCGACGCCCCGCTGCGCGGCATGCTGCTCGATCCGTCGCACCTGGCGCCGCTGACCGACCGCCGCGCCAAGGCGCGGACGAGGGCGGGGAAGCGGGGCGGGCGATGAGTTTCGTGGCGCTGCGCATGCTGATCGGCGACCGGCTGAAGTATCTGGCGCTGGTCGCGGGCCTGGCCTTCGCGGGGCTCCTGGTGACCCAGCAGTCCTCGATCTTCACCGGCTACGCCTCGCGCATGGGCGTGTGGATCCGGGAGACCGCCGAGAACGATCTCTGGGTCATGGACCCCCAGGTGCAGTACAGCGATGACATCAAGCCCATCACCGACACCATGCTCTACCGCGTCCGCGGCGTCGAGGGCGTCCGGTGGGCGGCGCCGATGTACAAGGGCTTCCTCCCCGCGCGGCTCCCCGACGGCACCATCACCACCGTCCGCGTGGTGGGGCTCGATGACGCCACGCTCACCGGGGGACCGGCGAGGATGGTCGAGGGCGCGCTCGCCGATCTCCGCCAGGACCGGGCGATGATCGTGCACGTCCGCCAGGCCGCCGACGGGCTCAGGCTCAAGTCCGGGATGCCCGGCGAGGGCCCCCGGCCCCTCCGCGTGGGCGACGAGGTGTCGATCAACGACAACAGCCTGCGCGTCACCGGCGTGTTCGACGCCTCCGACGAGTTCTTCTGGGATCCCGTCGTGTACACGACGTACTCGCGGGCCCTCTCCATCGCGCCCCGAACACGCAAGCTCTCGACCTTCGTGCTGGTCAAGACCGCCGAGGGCGCCGACGTGAAGGACGTTGCGCGGCGGATCGAGGCCTCCACGGGCATGCGGGCCATGACCCCCGGGCAGTTCGACCGTTTGACCATGTGGTTCCTGCTGACCCGCACCGGCATCCTGGTCAACTTCGGCATTACCGTCGCCCTGGGCGTGGTCATCGGCGTGCTCGCCTCGGCTCAGACGTTCTTCTCCTTCATCGTCGAGAACACCCGACACTTCGCGACGATCAAGGCGATGGGGGGCTCGGACTGGACCATCACGCGGATGATCCTGCTCCAGGTGCTTGTGGTCGGCGGCGTGGGCTACGGCATCGGGCTCGGCCTTGCCGCGGTCACCGGCCAGTTCTTCGCCGGAGGGGGCCTCGCCTTCCGCATGCCTTGGCAGATCCCCGTGCTCGGCGCGGTCTCCGTGCTCGGCTGCTGCATGTTCGCGGGGATGATCTCCGCGTTCCGCGTCTTCCGTCTCCAGCCCGCGGCGGTCTTCAAAGCATGACAACTCTCCTGGCACAACCCGACGCCATCACGTTCGACCGCCGGGTCGACACCGCCGCGCTCCGCGGCATCGCGGTCCGCTGCGTCGGGGTCACCAAGACCTACGGCTCCGGCCAGTCCGCCGTCATGGCCCTCCGAGGGATCGACCTCGAGGTCAAGACCGGCGAACTGCTGATGCTCGTCGGCCCCTCGGGTTGCGGCAAGACCACGCTCATCTCGATCATCGCCGGCATCCTCGACTATGACCAGGGCGAGTGCGCCGTGCTCGGCCAGGACCCCAAGCGCATGTCGGCCCGCGAACTCACCAGGCTCCGCGGCGCCAACGTGGGCTTCGTCTTCCAGGCGTACAACCTGATCCCCACGCTCAACGCCGCGGAGAACTCGGCGATCCCGCTCCTGCTCAACGGCGTGCCCCGGGCGAAGGCGGTGAAGCGCGCCCGCGAGATGCTGGGCCGCGTCGGCCTCGCCGACCGCTGGAAGAGCCTCCCGGCCCAACTCTCGGGCGGGCAGCAGCAGCGGGTGGCGATCACCCGCGCCCTGGTCCACGAGCCGCGGCTGATCGTGTGCGACGAGCCCACCGCGGCGCTCGACCACGAGACGGGCGGGCGCGTGATGGAACTCCTGCGCGCCGTGGCCCTCGACGAAGGCCGCGCCCTGGTGATCGTGACCCACGACCCGCGCATCTTCGGGTTCGCCGACCGGATCGCCAAGATGGACGACGGCCGCATCACATCGATCAACGAAGGCAGGCACGAGGACCGCTCGACGGCGCGCGGCGCGGGCGGGACGTCAGACGGCCTGACCGGATTGCTGAGCAAGTGACGGCGCGAGACGAAGAATGGCCGCGACGCCGGCGGCGTGGAGCAGACACATGATCCGCAAGTACCTGTTGCCCCTCATCTCGATCGCCGGCGTGTGCCTGGCGGTCTACATGGTCATCAAGGGAGGGCAGCACCCGCGCCCGGCGCAGCCGGTCGCCGCGCCGGCCGAGGCCCCCTTCGAGAGTTACGTGGCCGGCGCCGGGCTGGTCGAGAGCAGCACGGAGAACATCGCGATCGGCGCGTTCATCCCGGGCGTGGTGACGAAGGTCTACGTCAAGGCCGGCGACCGGGTGAAGGCCGGCGACCCGCTCTTCACCATCGACGACCGGTCCACCCGGGCGGAGCTCCAGGTGCGCGAGGCGGCGCTGCGGGTGGCCCGCGGTCAACTCGAGAAACTCAGGGCCCTTCCCCGAGTCGAGGAGGTGCCCCCCTCGGAGGCCAAGGTGCGCGAGGCCGAGGCCAACCTGGGCGACATGAGCAGCCAGCTGCGC
This sequence comes from Phycisphaerales bacterium, assembly GCA_947476675.1. Taxonomy (GTDB): domain Bacteria; phylum Planctomycetota; class Phycisphaerae; order Phycisphaerales; family UBA1924; genus CANJRL01. Next base: position 10,911 of record CANJRL010000037.1, on the reverse strand, counting down.
CTTTTCGAGAGCGTGACGGACAAGCGCGCCATCACCGAGGAGGAGATGAACAAGCGCCGCTTCGCCGTGCAGATGGCCCAGGCGCGGGTGGCCTCGGCCAAGGCCGAACTTGACCTGCTCCGCGCCGGGGCCTTTCGCCCGGACCTCGACATCGCCGAGGCCCAGGTGCTGTCGGCCACTGCGCAGGTCGACGCGACCAGGACCGAGCTCGAGCGGCTTACGGTGAAGGCGCCGGTGGATGGCCGCGTGCTCCAGGTGAAGATCCGCGTCGGCGAGTTCGCCCAGTCGGGCGCCCTCGACCTCCCGCTCATGCTCTTCGGCGCCATCGACCGCCTGCACGTCCGCGTCGACATCGATGAGAACGACGCCTGGCGCATCCGGCCCGGCTCGCGGGCGACCGTCTTCGTCCGCGGCAACAACACCCTCCGGACCGAGGCGAGGTTCGAGCGCATTGAGCCCTACGTGATCCCCAAGCGGTCGCTGACGGGGGCCAGCGCCGAGCGCGTCGACACCCGGGTGCTGCAGGTGCTCTACTCCTTCGAAGGGGACAAACTCCCGGTCTACGTCGGGCAGCAGATGGACGTCTTTATCGAGGCGCCGCCCGTTTCCCCCGAGGTCCGCGCGACCCAGCAGTCCGGCCCCACGCCCCTCTGACGCACGAACCGTCCGCCGAACCCCGATCGGGCGGCGCAGCAGCAACACAGGATGAGCACCACGATGAACACGCAATCCCGTTGGCCGATGCCGCTTTTTCCAGCGGCGGCGGCGCTGGCGCTCGCCGGAGCGCTCGGCGGCTGCAACGTCGGCCCTGACTACGCCGCCCCGGACAGGCCCGTGCCCGGCTCCTTCGCGGAGGTGGGGGAGGGCGGGGTGCGCGCAGCGCCGGCCGACGAGGCGGCCCTCCAGCAGTGGTGGCGCACCTTCGGCGATCCCACGCTCGATTCGCTGGTCGACCGCGCCGTCCGGGCCAATCTCGATCTCCGCATCGCCGAGGCCCGCCTCCGCGAGGCCCGCGCACTCCGCGCGGTCGCGGCGTCGCAGCTGCTCCCGGAGGTCGACGCCATCGGCGCCTACGACCGCCAGCGCAACAGCGAATCGCTGAGCCGCAACGGCGTCCCGGGCGCGACCACCAACTTCTTTCAACTCGGCTTCGACGCCTCCTGGGAGATCGACGTGTGGGGCCGGGTCCGGCGCAGCGTCGAGGCCGCCGACGCCGACCTCGGCGCCGCGGTGGAGGAGACGCGCGACGTGCTGGTGACCGTGCTGGCCGAGGTCGCCCGCAACTACGTCGAGCTCCGCGCCTTCCAGCGCCGGCTCGAGCTCAACAATCAGAACATCGGGCTGCAGCGCGACTCGCTGGCGCTGGCCAGGTCGCGGTTCGAGGCGGGCATCACCAGCGAACTCGACGTGCAGCAGGCCGAGGCCCAGCTCGCCAGCACCACGGCGCAGGGCCCGGCGCTGGACTCGCTCGCGCGGCAGTCGGCCCATCGCATCGGCGTGCTCCTTGGGCAGGACCCCGGCTCGCTCCTCGGCGAACTGGGCCAGCAGGCCCCGATCCCCCTCACGGTCAACGGGGCGCCGGTCGACCTCCCGGTCGGCATGCCGTCGGACCTGCTCCGCCGCCGCCCCGACATCCGCCGCGCCGAACGGCAACTGGCGGGGGCCACCGCGCGCATCGGCGTCGCCACCGCCGACCTTTTTCCCCGCTTCGCGCTGACCGGAGGCTTCGGGCTCGAGAGCGTCAGCGCCGATTCGTTCCTCAACGGCGGGAGCCGGTACTGGACCATCGGCCCGTCGATGCGCTGGCCCATCCTCGATTGGGGTCGCATCCGAGGGAACATCGGCATCGCCGAGGCCCGCACCGAGGTGGCGCTCGCCACCTGGGAGCGCTCGGTGCTCGTCGCGATGGAGGACGCGGAGAACGCGCTGATCGCCTACATCCGCGAGCAGACGCGCCACACCAGTCTGGCCCGCGCCGTCGAGGCCAACCAGCGCTCGCTCGATCTTTCCAAGGAGCTCTACACCAAGGGACTGGCGACGTTCCTGAACGTCCTCGACGCTCAGCGGTCGCTGCTCGTCTCGCAGGATCTTCTGGCGCAGAGCGACCAGATCGTCGCGTCGAGTCTCGTGGCGATCTACAAAGCGCTCGGGGGAGGTTGGGTCGATCCCGCGCTCGCCGCGGCGTCCGAGACGCCGCCCCGCGCCGAGCCCGAGGGCACTCTGGCGCCCGAGGGTGCAAGCGCCGGATGATGAAGGTTCGGCAAGGGCGCCGGCCGCCGGTTGTTCCAGAGGGTTGACCCGCTAGTCTTAGGCCCTTGCGCCCGCCGGGCGCGCCGCCGATCCACACCGGAGCCGCCCGCATGCCGTTTGTTTCCGCCCGCGCTCTCGCCGTCGCCGCCGCCTCGCTCGCCACCGTTGCCGCCTCCGCGCAGCTGCGCGTCGCGACGTGGAACATCTCGTTCTATGGAGGCGGGCGGATCGCCGACATCCAGGCCGCGGTCTACGGCGTGTTCCAGGGCAGGAGCATGGCGCCGGACGTCCTGCTCGGGCAGGAGTTCCTCTCCGACGCCGCACTCCAGGACATGCGCACGGCGCTCAACACCGCCCCGGGCAGCCCCGGCGACTGGGTGGCGGCCCCGTTCATCGATGGCCCCGACACCGAGTCAGTCTGCCTGTATCGATCGTCGAAGGTCGACTTCCTGGGCGTGGTGATCGCCTCCACCGGCGCCGGCGTGTCCACCGAGCCGCCCCGCAACACCTACCGGTACGACTTCCGCCTCAAGGGCTACAACGCCGAGGCGGCGTCGATCTCGATGTACTCCTCGCACATGAAGTCGGGCTCCGCGTCGAGCGACCAGGCGCGGCGGCTGATCGAAGCCCAGCGCATCCGGGCCAACGCCGCGGCCCTCCCTCCCGGGCGCCACTTCCTGTTCGGGGGCGACACCAACATCCAGTCGTCGGGTCAGGCCGCCTACCAGGCGCTGGTCGGATCGCCGGGCAACCCCGGCCAGTTCTTCGACCCGATCTTCAGCCCGGGAACGTGGAACAACAGCGGATCGTTCGTGTTCGTCCACACCCAGGACCCCATCGGCGCGGGCGGCATGGACGACCGCCACGACCAGGTGCTCATCAGCGCCGGCCTGCTCGACGGCCGGGGATTCGACTACATCGGCAACCCGGTTCCCTACAGCACCAGCACCTGGAACGACACGAACCACACCTACCGCTCGTGGGGCAACGACGGCACATCGTTCAACACCTCGCTCGCCGTCACGAACAACGCCATGGTCGGCCCGGCCATCGCCCAGGCCCTCATCAACTGCGCCGCCGGGGCCGGCCACCTCCCGGTCTTCCTCGATCTCCGCGTCCCGGCGAAGGTCCAGGCGACCTCGACCGTCGACTTCGGCCCCGTCGTCCTCGGCCGCACCTCCACCCGCCAGGTGCAGGTGAGCAACGGAGGCAACGTCGCCCTCTGGACCGCCTCGGGCATCGCGCCGCTCTCGTACTCCTTCAACGCGCCGGCCGGCGTTTCGGCGCCCGCGGGCACGTTCACCGGGCCCGCCGGGGCCGCCGCCTCCAGCCACGACCTGGTCTTCACCGCCTCCGGTCCTCTGGGCGCCGTGAGCAACGTCGTCACGCTCGCCTCCAACGACGTCGACGCCCCGAGCGTCGGCATCGTCTACACGGCGCGCGTCGTCCCCCAGGGCGACACCGACCTCGACGGCCGCGTGAACTTCGTCGACCTCAACGCCGTGCTCACCGGCTTCGGCTCGGTCGCCCAGCCGGGCCAGACGCTGCCCGGCGACGTCACCTTCGACGGCGTGGTCAACTTCGCCGACCTCAACCTCGTGCTGACCAACTTCGGCCAGGGGGTCTGAGCCTCAGCGGACCAGCCGCAGCGCCCGCTGCGGCGAGGCGTTGGCCAGGCTCGCCGCGGCGATCGTCGACGCCGCCAGCGCCTGCCCCCGCGCCAGCGCGGCGGACTCCGAGGCGAAGTCGGTGTCGCGGATGACGCTGTTGGCCGCCGCGGTGTTCTCGATGGTGATCTGGCGCGATCGGCGCTCGGAGGCGAGGGAGTCCTGCTGGAAGGCGCCGAGCCGCCCGCGCTGGGTCGCGACGTCGCTGATTGCCGCGTCGATGGACGAGGCCGCGGCGGAGACGTCGCCGCTGACGATGTTCAGCGCGCCGCCGGAGCGCACGTCGCCGAGGCGGTAGGTCTGCCCGTTGGCGGTGACCTCGCCGATCGAGGCGGAATCCGGCCTCGCGATGGTCAAGGAGGCGCCCGCCGCGTTGAGCGTCGCGTCGCCGGTGAAGAGCGGCTCGCCGTTGAACCGCGTGGTCGAGGCGATGCGGTCGGCGGTCTGCAGAGCGGAGTCGACCTCGAGCTGATTCGCCTGGCGTTCGGCGTCGCTCAGCCCCGCTGTGTTCGCGTTCGCGACGGCGCGGGACTTGGCGTCGGTGAGAAGGTCCGAGATCTGGCCGAGCGCACCATCGGCCACGTTCGCGACCGCGTCGGCGCGGTCGATCGTGTTCACCTCCGAGTCGAGCGACACGAGAGCGGCGCGGAGGTTCTCGGACGCGATCAGGCCAGCCGGGTCGTCCGCCCCGCGGTTGATGCGCTCCCCCGTCGCCAGACGCAGGAGCGAACCGGCCACGGTCTGCCCGGCCCTCCCGACGTTCGCAGCGGCGGCGATCCCGGGCACGTTGGTGTTGACGCTGGAGATCGAACTCATGGCGTTGCTCCGTGCCGCCGCGGCGCGGCATCGCGACCGTGCGGCGAAATCCTCCGTCCGCCTCAACCATGCGATTCGCTGATGCGCGCGGACAGCGCCCGCGGAGTCCCGGCCGCGCACCCGCCGTCACAGCCCGGAACGCTTGCCCATCTGCCCACGCGGTCCAAAGCCGCGGGCCGCGCGGCCGGGATCAGCGAAGGAAGAGCAGCCACGACAGCACCAGAACCGGCGCCAGCAGGGGGACCGAATACCGCAGGTACCCCAGGAACGAGGGCATCGCGATCCCGGTGCTCTCGGCCACCGACTTCACCATGAAATTGGGCCCGTTCCCGATGTACGTGCACGCCCCGAAGAACACCGCGCCCAGCGACACCGAGGCGAGCAGGTCCGCCCCTCTCAGGATCGCCTCGTCCGCCCCGGCGCCGATCGCGATCGTGAGCGAAGGCAGCGCCCTCAGGCCCTCGGCTGTCAGCGGCAGGCCGATCTTCGAGAACGCCAGTTGCAGGAACGAGAGGTACGTCGGCGCGTTGTCCAGCATCGCCGAGAGAGCGCCGGTCGCGAAGTAGTAGTGCGCGGTGGTCGAGAGCCCCAGGCTCCCGCCGCGCTCCGCAAGGAACGCCAGCGCCGGCGCCATCGTCGCGAAGATGCCGACGAACAGGAAGCCCACTTCCTTCGCCGGCTCGAAGGTGAAGCCGTTGCGCACGTACAACTCGCGCGGCGCCGCGGCACGCACCGCCAGAGCCGCCGCGATCTGCACCGCCGGGCCGATCGGCACGCCCTCGTACCCGAACCGCGCCTTGAGGAACGGGTCGAGGAACACCGCGCCGATCACCACCGCCAGCCCCGCCAGCCCCAACGCCCCCTCCACCGCCACCGGCCGACGCTGCGCCGGCGGCGGTGCGTCGCCCGCCCCCGCGCTCGGGATGCGCGAATCGATCGCGAAAAACAGCGCGAGGAGACACCCGTTCACGAACGCCCACTCCTTCCACAGGTTCTCCAGCGTCCAGAAGAACGGCACGCCCTTGATGAACCCGAGATACAGCGGAGGGTCGCCGATCGGCGTCAGCGCGCCGCCGCAGTTCGACACGATAAAGATGAAGAACACCACGTGCACCGGCCGCACGCGCCCGGCGTTCATGCGCAGGAAGGGCCGGAGCAGCAACATCGATGCCCCCGTGGTCCCCACCACGCTCGCGAGAACAGAACCCACCGCGAGCAGCGCCGTGTTGGCCGCGGCCGATCCGCGCGGCCTGACGCTCACCACCACCGCCCCGCTGATGAAGTACAGGCCGATCACCAGCGCCACGAACTGGTAGTACTCGATGGCGACGTGGCCCATCGATTGCCGCCCGTACGCGCCGAACGCGATCATGTAGTACGCGACCACCAGCGAGCCGAGCCCGAACGCGACCTCGGGGTACCGCCGGTGCCAGAACCTTGGCGCCGCCAGGGGCAGGACCGCGATGCACCCCAGGAGCAGCGCGAACGGCGCGACCAGCAACGCCGGGATCTCGGGCGCCGCGGCATGGCGCGGCGCAGTCCGAACACCGGGGTCCGGAGGCAGCGCTGTCTCCCCCGGAGGCTCCGCGGCAGGTGCATCGCCCGCGCCCAACGCGATCGCGGCCGCCACGGGCGACCCGTCGGGTCGCACGATCATCGCTCTCGGCGCCTCGGGCGCGCCCGCCGCGTGATGCCCCACAGCCCCGGCCGGGAACGCCGCGCCTAACCCCGCGCCGAGCAAGGCCCCGACAAGCGCCGCGAGAATCCATCCTCCGAACTGCTGGAACAACGACGGGTGCGCGTGAGCCATGGCGCGGGCCAGACTACTGATCCGGCGCGAGTCCCGTGTCCCGCGCCCGGCGCAGCCGAAGTCCCCTGCGCCGGCGACGGGCGCGGGGATCGGAAGAACAACCGGGGATAGGTCATCTCACACCGAGACGGCGCGGCGCTGCTCGGCCAGCGGTGCGACCCGCGGGAAGTCGACGTCGACCTCGAACGCCCGGTTGAACACGTTCGTGAAGTAGTTCAGAGCCACCTCGGCAACGATCTCGGCGATCTCGGCGTCCGTGTACCCGGCGGCCCGGACAGCCTTCACGTCGTCCGCGTTGACGCCCCCCTTCGCGTCGATCACCGCCTTCGCGAACCGGAGCGCCGCCGTCGACTTGGAGTCGGGGCCCGAGCCCCGGCGGGCCTCGCCCTGCTGCGCCGCGCTGAGCCCGACCATCGCCCCGATCGCGCTGTGCGCGCTGAGGCAGTACTCGCAGGCGTTCACCTCCGCGCTGAGCAGCGCGATCTCCTCGCGGAGCCCGGCCGGGAGCCTGCCCCCCGCCAGCGCCCCGGAGAACGACGCGTAGCCGTGCAGCACCGAGGGCGCGTTGGCCATGGCCCGCGTCATGTTGGGCACAACGCCCAGCCTCTTCTGCAGCGCGTCGAACACCTGCTTGTTGCTTCCGGTCGCGGCCGCGGGATCAACGAGGGGGAGACGAGCCATGGGGGACATCCTTTCATCGGGCCCGGTGCGCCGCCCTGGTTGGCTTCGCTACCGCCCACGGATGAGATGAACGGCGGCGGCCGCCTGTGACAATGCCTGTTCGCGGCGGATCACCAGCACCGCCACGCACGCCGCCAGAGCCGCAACCCCCAGCCCGAACAGGAGCCCCCCGTCGTCCTTGACGACGATGCCGAGTTTCGTCAGGTGGCTCCCCACCGCGCCCACCATCAGCCCCACCCCCAGCGCCGCGCCGAGCGGCGCCGTCTTCGGGATCAGCAGCAGCGCCACCGCGATCAGTTCGAACACCGCCGTCCCGTATCGCCCCCAGGGCTCCACCCCCAGCGTCGTGAAGATGTACACCGGCTCCGGGGCCCCGGTGAACTTGAAGAACAGCGTCTGCCCCATGATCGCCGCGGCGGCAATCTGCGCAGCCCACGTCGCGATCAGCAGGCCGGTCGGCAGCGAGTAGGCGGCGTCCGACATCTGCGCGGGGACGGTCTCGGGTGTCGTCGGCACGTCGTTGTCCTCACTTCGCGGGAGCGCGCGGCGCCTCGCCCGCGATCTTCGTCCACTGCTCGTCGGCCTTCTTCACCTCGGCCTCGTGGCCCTTCTTGATCCACTTCTCCTTGGCGTCGCCCCCGAACCCGTCGTAGAACAGGAACAGGCGCCCATCCTTCAGGATGTAACTCTTCGGGTTGATCTCGACCTTCTCCCCGTCCGCGACGGCATACGAGCACCACCCGCCGTGGCACGGCTCGAAAGCCTCCGGCGCCCGCGCGAACGCCTCGAGGTTGGCATCGCTCGCGAAGCGGTACCTCACGCCGCGGAAGACGAGCGCACGCTTCGCATCGCCCCTCGTTGGCTTGCCCCCGCCCTGCGGGAAGTACGACACGGGGTCATAGCCGTCGAGGGCCAGGCCCTTCTCGAGGTTGTAGTCCTTGACCGCCCGGGGTGCGAGCGCGAGCCGCCCGGACTCATCCTCACCCAGCGACTTCGCCGCCGCGATCGCCGCGGGCAGCGCCCTGTCGGCATCGGCCAGGAACGCGTCCCTGTCCGCGCGGCTGTGGAAGGCGTACAGCCGATCGCCGATCACGCTCGCGAACGCCGGGTCCCCCTGGGTGCGCCGGCCGCTCGCCGCGAGCACCTGGGCGCACGACCCGCCGAACGCCGGTCGGAACCTGTCCGGCTGCTTCTCGAACGCGCCCTTGTTCTCAGCGCTCGCGAAGCGGTACATCACGCCCCCGACGCTCACGGCCAGCGACGGCTCTCCATTCAGAGGCTTGCCCCCGCCATCAGGGAAGAACGAGACGGGGTCGAACCCGCCCAGCCCGGCATCGACCGAGGGCGCAAGAGCGGCGCCGGCATCCTGTGCAAATGCCCGCGCAGGCGTCGCGGCCATCCAGCCGGGCCCGAGGGCGATCAGGAACACGGGGAGGAGGTCAACCGCTCTGTTTCGGGCGCGCATGCGTCGGCTCCGTGACGGGGTGCAACCCGTTGGATGCCGCCGCACCGGTTCCGGCTTCAGAGGCCCGAACAAACCTCCGTCACGCGAGCGGAGGCCCCGCCCCCGCCTGCGCCGCGGGCTTGTACGACCCCCGGGGCCGCGCGGAAGCCGATGCCCATCCGGTTCCACGCGTTGATCGCGGCGATCGCCCACGAAAGGTCCACGGCTTGCTTCGCGCTGAAGTGCCCGAGCAGCGCCGCGTAGTCCTCATCGGGAGCGTGCGTCTCCTCAATGCGGGTGAGCGCCTCGGTCCAGGCCAGCGCCGCGCGCTCCTTCTCGGTGTAGAAGGGGCTCTCCCGCCACGCGTCGAGCGAGTACAGCCGCTGCTCGCTCTCGCCCCCGCTTCTCGCGTCCTTCCAGTGCATGTCGATGCAGTAGGCGCAGCCGTTGATCTGCGACGCTCGCAACTTCACCAGGTGCAGGAGGCCCGGCTCCACCGCCTCGTGCAGCGCCGCCTCCACGCTCATCATGGCCTTGAAGAGAACCGGGGACACGCTCGGGTACCGCTGACGCTGTTCCATAGTACCTCCTGCGATGCCGCCGCGGCAGCCGCGATGCACGAGCGAGCGGCGCGCCGGGTGCGCCCCGCGGCTCGACCAGCCGCGGCGGCCTGCGTGCAAGAGTATGGCGCGCCGGAGCACGATCCGCGGGGCTGTCGATTCCGCGGCATTCATGTCGTCGACAGCCGTGGCCTGGCCGGCGGGCTGGTCGACGGCTCCTCGTTCACCTGCAACCGCCTGACCCAGCGGGTCTGGGGCGCCCGGTACATCGACGAGCCGCTCTACGCGCAGTCCGACAGCACCCCCTCCGACGACTTCGGCAACGCCCTTGCCTGGTACGCCCTGACGGATAGACTCTTCAGCGTGATCGGCCTCACCGACTTTGCCGGCGCCCCCGTCGAACGCGTGCGCTCCAGCGCCTACGGTGTGGGCAGGCACACCGACGCCGGGTGGGCCGCGCAGAAGGGCGAAGAAGGGCCGATCGACCGGGCAGGCGCTAAGGATTCATTCCTATGATGAATCATCATGATAATCACGAGGGACGTCGGTCTCGGAAGATCCTGGTTGTACGATGTGCTGTCGTCATCGCGTTCTGCGTGTCCCTGTCATTGTTGGCAGTGACGGCATGGCGGTTGATGTGGGCAAGATCATTCGTCAAGGAACTCGCGATCGACGTGCTTCGACTGGAAGCAGGGCTGACATTGCCGAAGGACGCGGTCCTTGAGTCTTATGATAGCGAATTCGCGATTGTGCCTGATGTGCGCATGGCAAGCTGGCTTCTGTCTTCGGCTCAGGAGTTTGCCTCGATTCAGGAGAAAGTGCTTCCGAATAACCCAGGATTGCTCATGGCAAAGGAATTTCTTGACTCGGAGCTGCCAATGAACCTGTCGCAACGCACAAACTTGGCTGCTGTAGATTGGGATGTTGATCAGAAGGACTTGTCTTTTCGTGCCGCCACTTTTCAGTGCCGTGGCCGCTGGTATTTATATGTTGAGCGCATTGCCCCTAATGCCGCAGGGAATCGCTAACGATGCGTCATGAGATTGGCTCTCTTCTCAGAGAAAGCGTTGATGGTCGGCAGCGCGAAACGCACATCGAACGGCGGATATCTTACGGTGACTCTTGGCACCATGCCCTTTCGTTGCAAGATTCATGAGAATTTGCCGAGGCGGGTTCGTGACGATGAAATGGAATGGTATCGAGATGAGATGAAGAACTCTAAACGCACCATGGTTGTGGTCTATCATGGCGAGCAGTTGAAGCACTGGCGGTAGTTGCATGAGTGAGTTCGAGACAACCGACCCTTCTCAGAGTGAGTTCGAGTGTGGAAGATCTGTGCCCTCGTGAACGGGTGTGCTCGGTGATCTCGGCGACAAACATGAAGGTGCGCGTCAGGAGCGCATCAGTTCCTCCGCCTACTGCGCGCCGACGCGGCTCGGCGACCCGACCGCAGTCACCAAGAGCGACACTTACTCAACATGCCCGGGGAATTCCCTTGACGTCCATCTCCCGTTCAATCGAAGCGAATATGCCGAAGCCTGAATACGCCACTGACAAAGCGATTCGGGTCTTCTCGACCAAGCTCACGAAGGAGGGGTACTTCGTTAAGGCGATGTCTGGCAGAGATTACTCGATCCAAGAGATTCAGGCTGCACTCAGCGATACCAATCTGTTCGGATTCGG
>CANJRL010000036.1 GCA_947476675.1 Phycisphaerales bacterium | reverse complement strand
TTCAGGAGAACGACCAGATCAACAGGTGGGGCTGGGTTCTCCCGGAGGATCCGCTGCCCTTTAACACGACGTTTCGGCTCGCAAGCATCGTTCCGTCACCACCGGTCGCGCTGCTCGTCGCGGCATACGCCGGCGGTCTTACATTATTGAGGAGGCGTTCATGACCCGTCATGTCGCGTCAATCATCTGCCTGCTCGTCGCCATCAGCGCGGCGCGCGCTCAACTGGACTGCACACCTCTCGGCTACGGCTTCCCCACGCACTTCAACGGAGGCGGAGGCCTGACATACTCCTTCGCTCCTTCGTCGGACGGGCTGCCCGAAGGCACCTACGACATCGCCATCACCATCACCGCAGCAAGCGATGACCTGCAAACAATCGTCATCAAGCCGGAAAGCAACTGCACCTTCCCTCCGACTATCCGGACGCTCAACGTGGTCAACGCCACGACCAGGCAGGTGCGCATCGCGGTGCAGAGCAACACCGAGAGTCCGCCGAGACGATTCCGCAGCATCAGCGCGTTCGTGACAGACACCAGCAGCTCCGGTGACGTCATTCTGACCGATCTCCAGACCTCAGGCGATGTCGGAACCATCAGCGCTACGTCGCTTCCGGGAGTGAATGGACCCACGTTCAGCTACTTCATCGGCGGGAACCTCACAGGCAATATAACCCTGCTCAAGCGGAAGAGCACCCAGCCCTTCGACCAATTCGTGAGCATGCAAATCACCGGCAACATGCTCGGCGGCATCGACGGTCCCGACACCTCGTCGAACTGGCTCTACACCATCGACCAGATCACCGTCGGCGGCAACATCGGCGCCCCAGGCTCGCCGGTCACCATCAACTCCCGTAACGGCATAAACTCGATCACGGCGAAATCGATCTACGCCGCCATCAACGCCAACGCCTACCCGTCAAGCGGCGGAGAGAACTACTTCCGTCTGATCGCGACCATCGTCGAGTATCCGGCACCGTCCTCCTCCGTCGGCGTGATCTCCGGCTCGATCAACGCGGGCAGCGTGAAGCCGCAGTTGCTCCTCGGGAATCCGCCCGGCGGCATCTTCACTACCGGCGACTTCGCGGCGTCGCTGACGCTCTCGCAGCCGTTCGACGGCAACATTCTCGTTAGCAGGAAGTTCAGCGGCTCGATCAATCTCCCGGACAAGGGCCTCGTTGGCCAGATCGTCACCAACAACTTCAACAATTCCGGCACGCCGGCGTCCTTCTGGACCGGCAGCGTCACGATCAACGGCTCAGCGCTGTCATCGGTCCCCTTCTACACTAATACCCCCGCCTCGATCGGCGGCGGCGCCGCAGGCGCGATCGGCGTGGAGAGCGGCGGCAACCCGGGGTTCCGGCTCCACAAGGAAGGTTGCCTGCCGGCCAGCGGTTCGACCATCGTCGGGTACGGCATAGATCCCACGAGCATCATCATTGACCCGCCGTGCACAAATCTTGTCAACGCTGTCTACCTCCGGATGTACGGCCCCGTGGAGTTCGTCCCCGGGGCGTCCGCACCGTATGTCACCGTCGAGCAGAAGAGCGGCTCGAGCTGGGTTGCTGTTTCGTGGACGCCGCAGGTCAGCATTGTCGCCGACAACACCCAGCGCGTGCTGAAGGTGACTGCAAACGGCGGCGCGTGGCCGCTGGGAGAGTTCCGAATCAAGCCGGTTCTGGGCAAGATCCGTCGCGCGATGTTCTTGTCGTCGCCGACACCATTGATTCCGGACTTCGAGTACCTTGTGAAACTCACCGACGGCTGCGGCCTCGACCTGCTCCAGGCCTTCGACCTCGACCACAACGGCGCCCTCGGCATGGGCGATGTCGCCGCGTGGCTCGGCGACCAGACCGACCTCAACCGCGACAACCAGGTCAACAACACCGACCTCGAGGTCCTGCTCAGCGCGATCGGGACCGCGCCGGACCACCCCGTGCCCTGAGCGGATGGCGACAGTCCCTCCGGCGGATTTCCAGAGCCCCCGGCGGCGCCCGGGGGCTCTTTCGTTGGCGCCGCCAAGCCCGAGCAATCCCCCCTCCTCACCCGTGCGGCATCGTAATGCTCTCGCCCTCTGCCACCGTGTGCATGATCGCGCCCTCGATCGGGGATTCCACGTCCAGCGCCGGCCGGCCCTTGCGCGTCGAGCACAGCACCCAGTAGTTCAGCGCCATCACCTCCAGGCACCCCAGCGCGTGCTGGATCGTCACCTGGATGTGCTCCGGCGCCATCTTCAGCGACGCGTTCTTGCGCAGGTACTCCGTGATCGTCTCGATGTCCGACGATTGCTCCAGCGCCTCGACCAGGTCGGCGAAGACGCCCATCAGCGGCAGGCGGGTCGTGCCGCGCACGTAGCAGGGGGTGGGGATGATCCTCCCGTTCTCGAGCCTGCCGTAGGTGGTCTTCTCCGCGTTCGCGAGGTTGAGTTTGAAGACGTTCTTCCCCGCGATCTGCCACTTCGCCTTGTCGCCGGTGAAGCGCTGCATGAGCTGCTTGACCGCGGCAAGGTCGTACCCCCCGATGCCCACCTGGCCGGGGAAGTCGTCCTCCAGCCCTCCCCGCGCCAGCCACTGGAAGGCCTGCTGGGGGCTGAGTTTCAGCCCGGCGTCGGCGGCGATGCGGGCGCAGTTCTCGCGGATGTTCTCGAAGATGCCGTTGGCCGAGTACCAGTACTCCGCGAAGCGCATGTGCTGGATGACGCGGCGGCGCTGCACCTCGTCGTAGCGGTGGAGCAGCCAGGGCCTGTCGAGCCGGCCCCGGTCCAGTTCGAGGATGGTGTAGGCCAGTTCCCGCGCCCCGGTCTGGGTGAGGGTGAGCCCGGCGCTCAGGATGGGGTCGGCGAAGCCGGCGACCTCGCCGACCAGGAACCAGTTCTCGCCGTAGGTCCGGTCCACGACGTACGACCAGTCGGTCGTGCGCTCGACCTCACCCCGGCGCGTGGCGCGGCTCAGGATGCGCACCACGTCCTTGTCCGAGGCGATGGCCTCGTCGTACATCTGCTCGGGCGTCTTGCCCGATTCCTTGTAGTACTCGGCCGGGCACACCATGCCCACCGAGAAGCGGGTCGGCCCGATGCGGATGCACCAGATCCAGCCGTAGGGCAGCGAGCGGATGTGGATGCGCGTCGCCTTCGCGTCGTCCTCGTCGGCCCACGCCGGGTCGGTGTAGTAGTCCCAGAAGGCCACGTTCTTGAGCAGCGTGGGGACCGTCACCTCGATCCCCATCGCCTTCCGCAGGATCGCCGCGTTGCCCGAGGCGTCGACGAAATAGCGCGCGGTGACGCGGCGCCCGTCTTCGGTCTCGATCGCGTCGACCCGGTCACCGGCGCGGTGGATGGCCTTGATCCTGCACCCCTGCGACACGAACGCCCCCAACTCGGCGGCGTGGTCGAGCAGGATCTTGTCGTACGTCGAGCGGTCGACCTGGAACGCCGTCTGCACCCGCCAGCCCTGGTAGCGGCCCGGGCGCTCGACCTCCTGGGGGATGTTCGCGACGGGGAGGAACTCGAAGATCCACGGGTCGGTGGTCTTGCCCCAGGTGAACGTGGCCCCGATCTTCACCGGGAAGCCGGCGCGCTCCACCTTCTCCCAGCACCCGATCTCGTGCAGCACGGCGCTGATCGGGGGCAGTTGGCTCTCGCCGATGTGGTCGCGCGGGAAGACCTCGCGCTCGAACACCGCGACCCGCAGGTCCGGGTTGTGCTTGAGCAGCACCGCCGCGGTGGTGGCCCCGCCCGGCCCGCCGCCGATGATCGCGACGTCGTAGTGCTCCGCCACGCTGGTGACCATGCTCGCGCTTCCTTCCCGCCCTGGGGGCCCCACCGAGCCCCGGCGAATGCCAAGAGTGCCAGACGAATGCGGCCCGAGCAAGAGGCTCGGGCGGGAAAAACCTCACGCCGCGGCTGTGCCGGCCCCCGCCCCGGCCGCCCGCTCCTCGCGGTCCCGCTGGCGCCCGTAGACCCACTGGAACAGCGGGGTCGCCATCAGCGTGGTCGCGATGGCCATGATCACCATGATGGAGAAGAGCGTGGGCGTGATCAGCCCGTGCTCCAGGCCGAGATTGAGGATGATCAGTTCCATGAGCCCACGGGCGTTCATGAGCGAGCCGATCGCCGCGGCGTCGCGGTGGGGCTCCCCGTTGATCCGGGCCGCGATGTAGCACGCGGCCGCCTTGCCCGCGCACGCCGCGAGCAGCACCAGCCCGGCGATCAGCCACAGCCCGGGGGTGTTGACCAGCGTGATCTGGGTGTTCAGGCCCGAGTAGACGAAGAACATGGGGAGCAGAAGGTTGGTGGTGAGGGGCTCGATCTTGCGGTCGATGTCGCGGGCGAACACGCCCCGGGGCATCGCCAGGCCGAGGATGAACGCGCCGAACACGGCGTAGATCCCGATCCTGTCGGTGAGCCAGGCGGCGAGCATCACCATCACCAGCACCGCGCCGAACATCGGGGTGCTGACCGCGCCGGCGCGCTCGGCACGGCCGCCCAGGGGCGCGAGCAGGGGCCGGACCACGAGCAGCGTGACCAGCGCGTACGCGACGCCTCCGCCGATGGCCAGGAGGGCGATCATCGCGTCGTTCTTGAACATCGCCAGCACCGCGGCAAGGAGGCACCACGCGATGGCGTCGTCGATCGAGCCCGCGGCGAGGGCCAGCGTGCCCAGGCTGGTGCCGGTCAGCCGCCGCTCGTAGAGAATGCGGGCGAGCATGGGGAACGCGGTGATCGACATCGCCGCGCCCAGGAAGATGATCGCCTCGTGGAGTTTGACGCCCTCGGCAAAGAGGGCGTGGTCGTGGTGCATCCACGCCGCCAGCCCGGCGCCGAGCGCGAAGGGCGCGATGATCCCCGCCAGCGACACCGACGCGGCGCTCCGCGAGCGCTGCTTGATGAGCCGGACGTTGAACTCCATCCCCACGGTGAACATGTACAGCGCCAGCCCCACCTGGGCGACGCAGTAGATCACCGGCATCCCCTGCTTCGGGAAGAGCGCGGAGAAGAACCCGGGCGCGAGGCCTCCGAGCAGCGACGGGCCCAGGAGCACCCCGGCGATCATCTCGCCGACCACCTGGGGTTGGCCGATCCGCCGCGCTGCGATCCCCACCAGGCGGCACACGCCCAGCAGCACCGCCAGTTGCAGGAAGAACGCGATCGAGAGTTCGAAGTTGGTCATCTTCGCCGCGGGAGCCTCGGCGGCGAGCATCATCGGGCAGAGCGCGGCGGCAATCGCGTCCGGCATGCCGACACGCTACCACGCGCGCCTAGAGCCGAGAACCTTTACGCCATCGGCCCGGTTACCGGAGGGTCGAGCGGCAGCGTCCGCGCCGCCCTGAGGAAGTTCTCGTGGTTGGTCCGGCATTCGAGCAGGGAATCGCCCCCGGTCTTCTCCAGCAGCGCCGCGGCGATCTCGAAGGCCACCGCGTGCTCCATGACCACCCCGGCGGCGGGCACAGCGCAGATATCGCTGCGCTCGTACTGGCTCATCTGGGCCTCCTTGGTGTTGAGGTCCACGCTGGGGAGGCCCTGCAGGAGGGTGGCGATCGGCTTCATGGCCCCGCGGACGACCACCGGCTGGCCGTTGGTCATCCCGCCCTCGAGGCCCCCGGCGTTGTTGGAGTCGCGGACGAAGCCGAGCGAGGGCGAGGGGCCGCCGCCGGGCAACGACTCCCGGGCCCGGTCGAAGCGGATGGGGTCGTGCAGGGCGCTGCCGCGATGGGCGGCGCTGGCCAGGCCCAGCCCGATCTCGACTCCCTTGAAGGCCTGGATGCCCATGACGGCGGCGGCAAGGCGGGAATCGAGCCGCTCGCGCCAGTCGGCGCAGGTGCCGAGCCCCATCGGGCACCCGAAGACGTGGGTCTCGACCAGCCCGCCCACGGTGTCCTTGTCGATCTTGGCCTGGCGGATGGCGGCGGCCATGCGCTCGCTCGCGGCGCCGTCCGGGCAGGAGACCTCGCTGGCGTCGCGCGCGGCCAGCATCGAGCGCCAGTTGTCCTCGGTGACCGCGATATCGGTCCGCTCGGTAATGATGGCGCGCACGAAGCCGAAGGTCTCGATGCCGAATTCGCGAAGCAGGAGCCGCGCCAGGGCGCCGGCGGCGACGCGGGCCGCCGTCTCGCGGGCGCTGGCACGCTCGAGGGTCTCGCGGCAGTCGGTGGTCAGCCACTTGACGCTCCCGGCAAGGTCGGCGTGGCCGGGCCTGGGGCGGTAGACCGGCGGGGTCCTCGCGAGGTCGTCGAGGCGCGAGTCGGCGTTGCGGATGAGCATCGCCACGGGGGAGCCGATGGTCCGGCCCCGCCGCACGCCGCTGAGAATCTCCGCGGAATCTTCCTCGATGCGCTGCCGCGCCCCGCGCCCGTACCCGCCCTGGCGTCGGCGCAACTCGGCGTTGATGAACCCGGGATCGACCGGCACGCCCGCCGGCATGCCTCGCACCACGGCGAGCATCCCCGGCCCGTGCGATTCGCCGGCGGTGTCGTACGTCAGGCGGGGCATGGGCAGAGTGTATTGGGCGCGAGCACGGCGCCGGCAACGACAGGGCCGCGGCCCCTGTGAGAGCCGCGGCCCGATGTCGCATGGGAGGTGGTCCGATCGCCGGCGGGCCGGGGTGGTCCAGGGCGCCGGGCGGGGTCCGCGGCTCAGGCGGCGGCGCGGAACGCGCCGAAGCGGTTCCAGGTCAGCGGCAGCGTGGAGTTCCAGCGGGTGGTCTTGCGGGCGTTCTTGCGGGCCCCGGTCTTGCGCGCCCCGGTCTTGCGGGCGCCGCTCTTGCGGGAGGCCGTCGTGCGCTTCGCCGTTGTCCGCTTGGCGGCCGTTCGGCGGGTGGCCGTGCGGCGAGCGGTGCGCTTGGCGGTCGTGCGGCGGGCCGTCGTCTTGCGGGCGCCGCGGCGCGCGGCGGTCTTGCGCGCGGTCGCGGTGCGGCCGGCGGCGCGGCGGGTCGAGGCCTTGCGGGCGGCGTTCTTGCGGGCCGTGGTCGTGCGGGCCGTGGTCGCGCGGGTGCGCGTCGTGCGGCGGGCGGTCGAGCGGCGCTTCGTGCCGCGGGTTCGTCGGGTGGCGGTCGGCATATCGTTCACTCCTGCACGGCGAGCCCGGACGGATTCGGGTTCGCGATTCCCGGCGCCGTGCAGCCGGGCGATTGAGGGCGGGCCCCGGCTCCACCGCCGGAATAACGCCCGAACGCTCTGGCCATCGGCGCGCCGACGCCCCCGGTTCACCGCTTCGAGCAAACCCGGCGAAAATTCGTCCCCGCGCTCAACCGCCCGCCCCCTACCACCGAGCGACTCCCCACCGTGAACGACCGCGCCCATCCCCACCCCGCGCACCCCGTCGAGCCGCCGGGATGGTCGCCCGACTCCTGGCGCAACGCCCCCGCGACGCACCTGCCTCCCTACGACGACCAGGCCGCGCTCGCGCGCGCCATCGCGGTCCTGCGCTCGCTCCCGCCCCTGGTCACATCCTGGGAGATCGAGCGGCTCAAGAGCCACCTGGCCGAGGCGCAGGACGGCAAGCGGTTTCTGCTCCAGGGGGGCGACTGCGCCGAGGCGTTCCACGAGTGCCGCCCGGAGGTCATCACCAACAAACTCAAGATCCTGCTGCAGATGTCGCTGGTCATGGTGCACGGCGGGAAGAAGCCGGTGATCCGCGTCGGCCGCTTCGCCGGGCAGTACACCAAGCCCCGGTCCAGCCCGGTCGAGACCCGCGCGGGCGTCTCCCTCCCCTCCTATTTCGGCGACCTGGTCAACCGCAGCGACTTCACCGCGGAGGCCCGGAGGCCCGACCCGGACCTCATGCTCAGCGGCTACCAGCGCTCCGCGCTGACGCTGAACTTCATCCGCGCCCTGGCCGAGGGCGGCTTCGCGGACCTGCACCACCCGGAATACTGGGACCTCTCCTTCTTCCAGCACGCCGGGCTGCCCGACGATCTCCGCGCCGAGTACCGCCGCATGAGCGCGCAACTGGCCGACGCCATGCGCTTCATGGAGGCCCTGGGCGAGACCAGCGTGCACGAACTCACCCGCGTCGAGTTCTTCACCAGCCACGAGGCGCTGCACCTCCACTATGAGTCGGCGCAGACCCGCCGCGTCCCCCGTCGCACCCGCCACTACAACCTCAGCGCCCACCTGCCCTGGCTCGGCGACCGCACCCGCGCGCTCGGGGGCGCCCATGTGGAGTACCTGCGGGGCGTGGCCAACCCCGTCGGGGTGAAACTCGGTCCTTCCATCGCGCCCGGGGAAGCCGCGGAACTCGTCCGCGCTCTCAACCCCTCGAATGAAGCCGGCAAGATCATCGCGATCACCCGCATGGGCGCCGGGCACGCCGCGGGGGCGCTGCCCCCGCTTCTTGACGCCATTTCCGGCGCCGGCCTGCGCGTGCTCTGGGCCTGCGACCCGATGCACGGGAACACAACCACGACCGCGGCCGGCGTCAAGACGCGCTCGTTCGACGCGATCCTCGCCGAACTCGAGGCGACGTTCGACGCCCACGCCGCCGCCGGCTCCAGGCTCGGCGGCGTGCACTTCGAACTCACCGGCGAGGACGTCACCGAGTGCACCGGCGGCGCCGGGGGCCTCACCGAGGCCGACCTCGCCCGCAACTACGCCAGCCCCTGCGACCCCCGCCTCAATTACCACCAGGCGATGGAACTCGCGTTCCGCGTGGCTCGGCGGCTCGCCAGCAACGCGAGCGCCCCCAGGGGAGTCTGAGGCCCGGCGCAATTTCGACGCCCCGCTCGTTCAGAGATCGTGAAGGCCCTCGCCGCGAGGGCCCCGCGGGTTATCAAGATGCGGTCCCCAATGAAGTCGGGGTGTGCACGGGCCGATGGTCCTCGGACCTGCCGGTCCGCGACACCGTCGCGGCGCCGGGCCCGACATTGAGGAGAACGGTCGATGACCCGCGAGCACGCCCAGGCCGACGTCGCCTCCGACCCCCACGACGAGATCCCGCCGACCTACCCGCTGGAGCGCCGCCGCGCCCCCCGCGCCCCGGCGTCGGGCCCCATGCAAGCGGTCCTGGCCAACGGCCGCGAGATGCCCTGGGTCATGCGCCTCGGGCTGGTCGATTGCTCGACCGGCGGGCTGTGCGTCGCCTCCGACAACGCCCTCGCGCCCGGCGCGAGGCTCTCGCTCCGCATCGACCCGGTGCACGGTTCGTGGCGCACCGGCGTGGTTGTCCGCTGCAGCCCCGACGGGATGGGCCACTATCGGCTCGGCATCTCCTACGACACACGCCTCGCGGCCTGACCATCAGGACTGCTTCGGCGGCGGCTTCGGCGGGTTGACCTCCACCTCTTCGATGATCGTGCGGCGCAGCACCACCGGGCCCCCCTCGGTCTCGCGGGTCTCTTCCTGCACTTCTTTCCGGACCACGGTGCGCTGAGGCCCGACGGGTGTCTGCACGCCCTTGGCGATGTGCCCGAAGAACTCTCCGAGGTTCCGCATCAGGCTCTTCTTGGGCGGATGCTGGTCGGCCATGGCGCCATGGTAGTTTCGGCGACGCGCCGGCCGGGGGTACTATCCGTTCATGCCGCTAGACCACCCATCCGCCACCCGCCGGCGCAACCTGGTGGTGATCGCCATCCTTGCCGTCGCGGCCCTGACGGGGGGGGGCGTGTACGCGTGGGAAGCGCAGATTAAGCCGCGCTTCATCGTGAAGAACTTCGGGGTGGTGGAGGCCGGGCATGTCTATCGATCGGGCAGGTTGACCACGCACACCCTCGAGAAGGTGATCCGGGAGCGCGGCATCAAGACGGTCATCGACTTCGGCGCCGACGCCAAGGGATCGCCCGAGGACCTCGCCGAGCAGGCGGTCTGCGACGCCCACGGCCTGACGCGCCGCCGCCTCGACCTCAACGGCGACGGCACCGGCGACCCCAATATGTACGTCGCCGCCCTGCGGATCCTGGCGGACCCGGCGAACCATCCGGTCCTGCTCCACTGCGGCGCCGGATCTCAGCGCACCTCCGCGGCGGTGATTCTGTACCGCCACTTCCTGCAGAACAAGACCATTACCGAGACCTATCCGGAGGCGTTCGCGTACGGCCACCAGCCGCGGAAGGATTTCATCCTCCCCACCTATCTCGCGGATTGGATCACCGAGATCGAGCGGTCGTACCGGACTGGCGACCCGATCGCGGTCCGGATGGTGAACGCCCAGGCGACGCGGCAGGAGGCTTCGCCCGCGCATCAGGTCGTCAACGCGCAGCCCTGAGCGCGCCGCACCCGGGCGAGGTGTCACCGGGGGTGTCGGGCGGGCCGATACACTCGGTTCCAGCAGGCGCCGCTGCCCGCGCCATGCCGCCCCGTGCCGCCCTGTGCCGCCCGAGCACATCCGGAACCGCCATGACCTCCTTCCCAACCGCCCATCACACGCCGCGCGCGCACGCCGATGTTCCCGTGCCCGGGCTCCACGGCCATCCGCTCGCCGGGGTCTATCACAGCATTCTCGAGATGGTGGGCAACACGCCGCTGCTGGAACTCACGCGGCTCGACGCGGGCAAGTGCCGGCTGTTCGTGAAGATGGAGAACCTGAACCCGGCGAACTCGATCAAGGACCGGATCGGCATCGCCATGATCGAGGCGGCGGAGCGGGAGGGGAAGATCAACCCCAAGGGCACGCCGGGCCCGACCATCATCGAGGCCACCGCGGGCAACACCGGGCTGGGGCTGGCGCTGGCGACGACGCAGAAGGGCTACCGCCTGATCGTGGTGGTGCCGGACAAGATGAGCCAGGAGAAGGTGCAGCACCTGCGGGCGATGGGCGCGGAGGTCCGCATGGCGCGCTCGGACGTGACCAAAGGCCACCCGGACTACTTCCACGAGGTGGCGCGCAAACTGGCGGCCGACACGCCCAATGCCGTCTTCATGAACCAGTTCGCCAACGAGGCCAACGCCAAGGCCCACGAGGACAAGACCGGCCCCGAGATCTGGAACCAGTTGGAGGGAAAGGTCGACGCGGTGGTGGTGGGCGTCGGCTCCGGCGGCACGCTGAGCGGGTGCGGGCGGTTCTTCAAGCGGATGAACCCGGCCATCGAGATGGTTCTGTGCGACCCCGTCGGCTCGGTGCTGGCGCCCCTGGTCAACGAGAAGAAGCAGGTGCCTCCCGGCGCGTGGCTGGTCGAGGGCATGGGGGAGGACTACGTCCCGGAGATCTGCGACCTCGCGCTGGTGCACGAGGCGATCGCGGTGACGGACGAGCAATCGTTCTTCGCGGCCCGCGAACTGCTGCATAAGGAAGGGGTGCTGGCCGGGTCGTCGGCGGGGTGCCTGATCCACGGGGCGCTGGCCTATTGCCGCAGGCAGGCGGCGCCCAAGAACGTGGTGACGTTCATCTGCGACACGGGGGCCAAGTACCTGTCGAAGATGTTCAACGACTACTGGATGATGGACCAGGGGTTCATCAAGCGCGAGCGCACCGGCGACCTGCGCGACCTGATCGCGCGGAGGCACCAGTTCCGGGAGGACTACACCGCCGAGCCGGGCACGCCGGTGCAGCAGGCCTTCAAGATGATGGGGCTGTACGACGTCTCGCAATTGGCGGTGCTGGAGCACCCCCGGCGGGTGGGCGACAAGGCCCGCGTGGTGGGGATCATCGACGAGTCGGACATCCTGCTGGCGCTCCAGCACGACAAGCAGGCGTTCCAGAAGCCGGTGGAGGCGTTCATGACGAGGCGGCTCGAGACGCTGCCTCCGGGCGCGCCGATCGCCGACCTGACGCCGATCTTCCGCGCCGACCGGGTGGCGATCGTGGCCGAGCCCGACGGCACGTACCACGGGCTGATCACGCGGGTGGACCTGATCCACTACTTGAAGGCGCAGCTGGCCAGGGCGTGACGGCCCGGTTGCGTTGCGGGGATGGAGGGCGCCGTTCCTCCCGTACACTGCGCGTATGGCCCACTCCCACGACCGTGGCGTTCGCTTCGACACGCAGGTGATCCACGCCGGCCAGCACCTCGAGCCGGTGACCGGCGCGGTGATGCCGCCGATCTTCACCTCGTCGACCTACGCCCAGGAGTCCCCGGGGCGGCACACCGGGTTCGAGTACTCGCGCTCGCACAACCCCACGCGCTACGCGCTGGAGCGGATGGTGGCGCGGCTTGAGGGCTCGGCCATCGAGGAGAAGACCGACCCTTCCTGCGGCGGGTTCGCGTTCGCCTCCGGCCTTGCCGCCATCGGCACGTGCCTGGAACTGCTCGACGCCGGCGACCACATGATCGCGATGGACGACCTCTACGGCGGGACGAACCGGCTGTTCTCGCGGGTGCGCGAGCGGTCGCAGGGGCTCAAGGTCTCGTACATTGACCTGACCAGGGCCGACCGGGTGGCCCAGGCGATGACGCCGAAGACGAAACTCGTGTGGGTCGAGACGCCGACCAACCCGACGCTGAAACTCGCCGATCTCGGCGCCATCGCCAAGGCGGCGCGGGCCGTCAACCCCCGCGTGCTCCTGGGGTGCGACAACACCTTCGCCTCGCCCTACAACCAGAGGCCTCTCGAGCACGGGTTCGACATCGTCATGCACTCCTCGACCAAGTATCTCGGGGGGCACTCCGACGTCGTCGGAGGCCTGCTGGCGACCGGCGACCCGGACCTGGCGCAGCGGCTCCGGTTCCTCCAGAACGCCGTCGGCGCGGTCATGGGGCCCTTCGACGCGTACCTCACGCTCCGCGGCGTCAAGACCCTCGCGGTGCGCATGGAGCGGCACAACGAGTCGGCGCTGCGCATCGCCCGCTTCCTCGCCGAGCACCCCCTCGTCGATGCGGTCATCTACCCGTTCCTGGAGAGCCACCCACAGCACGACCTCGCCAAGCGCCAGATGCGCGGCGGCGGCGGGATGATCTCCATGCACGTCCGGGGCGGGCTGGACGACTCGCGCAGGTTCCTCGAGAGGCTGAGGATCTTCGCCCTCGCCGAGTCGCTCGGGGGCGTCGAATCCCTCGCCGAGCACCCGGCAATCATGACCCACGCGTCGGTCCCGGCCGATCAGCGGGCGACGCTGGGCATCTCGGACACCTTCGTGCGGCTGTCCGTCGGCATCGAGGACGCCGACGACCTCATCGACGATCTGGACCGGGCGCTGAGGGGCTGAGGCGCGACCGATGGCGCGAGCGGCGAAGAAGCGGCGAGAGGATGACGACGACGACCCTGAGGGGCCGTCCGGCGCGGATGCGCATCGTTTCGGCGGCGACGACGGTGACGATGGCTACGACGACGAGGCGTTCGAGAGCCTTCCGGGCGGTGAGTGGGAGCAGCGCCGCCGCAAGACCGCGCGGCGGGATCTCGTGCGCAAGATCGCCGCGGGGCTGATCGTGCTGGCGATGGCGCTCGGGGCGCTGTCGCAGATCATCTGATGGCGCTGGCCTCGGGGTCGTCGGCCCCCGGCGCTGGCGGGCGTCGCCCCGTGGATCAATGGCCTCCGCCGGCGTCTTTCTTTTCTTCTTTCTTGGCCGGTTTCTTGTCGTCCTTCTTCTCGGCGGCGTGGGCGTCGGCCTTCTCGTCCTTCTTCGCCTCGCCGTGGCCGCCGCCGCCGTGCCCGTCGTCCTTGCCCTTGGGCTGGGGCTTGGCGAACTGATCGGGCGAGGCCGGGGGCGCGGCTTCTGGCGGGCTCTGCTCGCGGAGGTGGGGGTCGTCGGGCATGGTTTCCTTGGTGACGAGCACCTCGACGCGCTGGTTGGAGCGGTGCGACTTGAGGTCGTAGGCGATGGGCGAGACGCGCTCGTGGTCGGCGCAGGCCACCACGCGGAGGCGGGCCCAGGGCAGTCCCTCGGAGGCGAGGGCCTCGGCGACGGCGAAGGCCCGCTGGTGGGAG
Organism: Phycisphaerales bacterium; assembly: GCA_947476675.1. Classification (GTDB taxonomy): domain Bacteria; phylum Planctomycetota; class Phycisphaerae; order Phycisphaerales; family UBA1924; genus CANJRL01. Next base: position 8,909 of record CANJRL010000036.1, on the reverse strand, counting down.
AGTTTCATGGCGTTGGCGACGTTCTGCTCGGCCTCCATGGCGCTGACGTGGCCGCGGACCTCGATCATGAAGCGCGGGCCGCTGAGGTGCTGGGCGACGTCGGCGATGAGCCGCCGCGAGGTCGGGGTGATCTCGGCGGAGTTGTCGATGAAGGGGACGACGCCGCCGAGCGAGTAGTAGTCGCTGGGTCGGACGGAGGAGACCGAGTCGCTGTCGCCCATGGGGGCCTCTTCGCGGCTCTTGCCGACGCCGGTGCGCTTCTCCTTGATTCGGGCGATGAGGGGCTGATCCTCCGGCTTCTTGGAGTTCTCGTTGACGGGGTTGTTGAAGGCCGAGCGGATGGCGATGGCGGCGTCAACGAGCCCCGGGTTGATGGAACTGGCGGTTGCGGCGGAGGCGGCGTCGCCGTCCTTCTTATCCTCGCCGGAGCCCCCCTGGGCGGGCTTCATGTTGAGGGCGAGCATGATGACGAAGAAGCCCATCATGAGGCAGACGTTGTCGGCGAAGGAGACCATCCACTCGGGGACGCCCTCTTCGTGGTGCCCTCCGTGGTGGCCGCCGCCGTGCTTCTTGTGCTTCTTGCCGTGGTCGTGGGCGTCGCCCCCGGCGCCGTGGGAGCCGGGGGCCGCGCCGGCTCCGTGACCCTTGTCGTCTGCCATGGCTTGCTCCGTGGGCGTGGGTGCGTGGTCGGGTTACGCCGCGGGGCGGAGGGCGTCGCGCCCGCTCTGGGGGACGAAGGCGAGCATGCGGTCGAGGGTGACGCGGGGGTTGTCGCCGGCCTGGATGGAGAGCAGGCCCTGGAGGATCATCTCCTTGCCGAGGATCTCCTCGGCGGAGCGGAGGGCGAGCTTGTCGCCCATGGGCCCGGCGAAGGCGTTGGCCATGACGGTGGCGTAGGCGGTGGCGACGACGGAGACCGCGAGCATGTGGCCCATGACCTCGATGGACCCGCCAAGGTTGGCGAACATGCCGATCTGCCCGACCAGGGTGGCGGCGAGGCCCCAGCCGGGGCCGTAGACCTTGATGAGGTCGAAGAACTTCTTGCCCGCGGCGTGGCGCTCGCGCATGGCCATGATCTCGGCCTGCAGGGTGGCCTCGATGTTGTCGGGGTCGACGCCGTCGATGGCCATCTTGAGCCCGCCGACGAGGAACTTGTCGTCGATCTTCTCGACCTCGGATTCGAGGGAGAGCATGCCGTCGCGGCGGGCCTTCTCGCCGAGGTCGGACATGAGCTTGACGACCTCGGCGGGGCTCTTGCACTTATAGAAGAGGAACTTCTTGACGTAGCCCGGGACGCACTTGAGTTTGGCGCCGGGCATGGCCATGAAGAGGACGGAGATGGTGCCCCCGAACACCATGAGCACGCCCTTGAGCGACCAGAAGAGCGCCCAATTGCCGTGGGACGCCATCTGCATCACGATGCCGAGGCAGACGCACCCGATGATGGTTCCGATGAGGCTGGCCTTGTCCACGTCCGGCTGCTCTCCAAGGCGTTGACGGAGCCGAGCGGCGCACCGGGCGGGCTCGTCCCGCGGACTATCGGCCCGCGAGGCGTCCGCCTGCTTGAGGCCCGCGACGGCGCGGGCTCCCCGTGTCGGCGCAACCGGCGCAACCCGCGCGACCGACCCAAGCCGACGGCGGCGCCCGATATCATCCCCCCCGATGTCGAACCAAGGCTCGGCGGGTCGGATCGTTCTCGTCGGCGCCGGCGGGCACGCGGCGGTGGTGGCCGAGGCGGCGCTGCTCGCAGGCCTGGAAATCGCGGGGTTCTTTGACGACAGCCCCGGGGCGACGCTCAGCGCGGTCGCGGCGGACGCGAGGCGTCTTGGCGGGCTGGCGGATGCGGGCAGGCGCCCCCCCGCGCCGCTGATCGTCGCCCTTGGCGATCTGGCGCTGCGCCGCCGTGTGATCCGGGCACTGGCCGAGGCGGGCGTTCGGCTCGGCGGCGCTGTTGCGCACCCGCGCGCGTTCGTCGCGCCTTCCGCGACGCTGGACGCCGGGGTGTTCGTCGGACCCGGAGCGGTGGTGCACAGCCGCGCGTCGGTCGGGCCTCACGCGATTGTCAATTCCGCGTGCGTCCTCGAGCACGATTGCCGGGTGGGGGAGAACGCGCACATCGCCCCGGGCGCAGTGCTCGGCGGAGGCGTCATCGTCGGCGATGATGCGCTGATCGGGCTGGGGGCGCGGGTGCTGCCAGGGATCCGCATCGGGGCGCGGGCCATGGTCGGCGCCGGCGCGGTGGTTATCCGGGACGTGGGGGTCGGGGAGACCGCGGTGGGGGTGCCGGCGTCTGGTCGTTGAGAGGGCTCGGGATGATCCGGCGGCGTGTTATCGCCCTGGTCAACCGAGATCTCCCGCGGGAATTGTGCCGGAAATCGCCGGCGAGGCCTTGGCGCGACCGGAAGACTCGGGCTATCTTGCCCCCATCGTCGCTTCGGAGTCCCTGCACAGGACCGGCGACGCATAGGAAGATTCGAGGAGAGACGCCATGCTCAATTCTTGGCTTCGTCGCGCTGTCGCGACGGTCCGCGCCTGCGGGACGATCGCCGCCCTTGCCTTCGCGGCTTCCGCGGGCGCCGCCCCCGTCACTGCCTGGACGTACGGCTCGTCGAGCCTGCAGTTCCTCACGGCTCCTTCCGACGGCGGCCCGCCTCCGCTGGTCTGGACCGAGTACGCCTTCGTCCCCGTGACGGTTGGCGCCTCGGCCCTGGCGAACGGCCTGAAGATCTACGGCACGGGCGACGGCGACCGGGCCCTCTCGCTCACCGGTGAGACCTACGTTCCCGGCGTGTCGTCCACCGGCGAGCGCGGCAACCGCCTGGTGATCTCCGGCACGGGCACGATCGACGGCGCCGCCTGGCGCCACCCCCAAGATCTCGTCCGCACCTCCTTCGCCTACGGCGCCGCGTTCAGCGCCGGGTCGGTCGACGTCTACGAGGTTTCGAGTTCCTACGAACTGCGCGACAATGGCGGCAACTTCGTTGCCGGGGTCGGCTCCAGCGGCGGCGGCGGGTACTTCTCCGAGCCCGGCGCGTACGGCATTGCCTTCGCCTTCGAGGACCGCTTCGGGGGCGACATCTCTGCCGCCGTCAGCGTCCGGTGGCAGGTCGCGATCAACTTCGATTGGCGGGGCTACGGCCAGAGCGACACGCTGACGTTCACGATCCCGCAGAACTCGATCGACATTCAGGCGGTCCCCGGCCCCGGCGCGGTCGTGCTCGCGGCGGCGGGCTGCCTCGTGGGCGTGCCCCCCCGGCGCCGCCGCTGATCACCGCATTCGGTCACACACACAGGTCGGGAGAAGGTTGTACCGCACGCGGGGCCCTGCCTCGCGTGCTACAACATGCGCCATGCTCGCGCGCATCACGGGCGTGCTCGACAGGATCGAAGGGGGCGCCGCCACCGTCGCCGTTCCGCTCGGCGACGGCGCTCTTGCGTACGAGGTGCTGGTGTCGCCGGCGCTGGCGGAGAGGCTGGGGGCGAGCGTCGGCGGTTCGGTCACGCTGCACACGATCGAGTATTTCGAGTCGCTGACCCAGGGCGCATCCTTCACGCCTCGGTTGCTCGGGTTCGCGACGCCCTCGGACAGGCGGTTTTTCGAACTGCTGATCAAGGTCAAGGGTCTTGGGCCGCGCCGCGCCCTGCGCGCCCTGGCCGAGCCCACCTCTGCGATCGCCGCCGCGGTCTTCGCCCGCGACGTGAAGGCGCTGCAGCGGCTTCCCGAGATCGGCAAGAAACTGGCGGAGACGATCATCGCCGAACTGCACGACAAGATCGGCCCGTTCCTCGGCGGCGTGCCCGGGGCGCCCTCCGTCGCGATCCGGCCCGACGCCGCCCGCGCCGCGCTCGACAGCGCGTCGGCGCCCTTGCCCGCGGCGGCGGCCAAGGCCGTCGCGGCGCTGGTTCGGCTCGGCGAGACCCGCGCCGAGGCCGAGCGGCTGGTGCGGCTGGCGCTGGAGCGCGAGCCGGGGGCCTCGTCGCCCGACGCGCTGCTGACGGCGGCGCTCTCGGCGCGGGGGGTATAACTCGCCGCGATGGGCGCCATTCTCGACTGCCTCGGCGGCATCTACGAACTCGGGCGGCTGGCGGTGGTGAGCCGGTTCCGCTTCCGGGGCGCGTACTGGCGCTGGCGGCTCGAGACCGCCTTCGGACGGGGCTACCCGGCGTCGAGGTGGGAGTTGATCCGGTCGGTGCTGGCGTACGGGCGATGGGCCCGCCGCATGCGACGCGGGCGGTGAGAGGCTCAGCCCGGCGGCTGCTTGCCGCCGCCGCGCTCGATGACCAGGTCGAGGAAGCGGGACTCGGCCTTGCGGTAGGTGTTGAAGGACCTCTCGACGTTCTCGAGCAGGAGCCGGATCTGGGCTGCATCGGCGGCGTCCGGCGCCGCCTGGGCGGCGCGGAGCGAATCGCTGGCGGCCCGCAGGTCGCTCACCGCGTCGGCGTAGGTTCGCGCCGAGTCGTAGAGCAGCTCGAACTCCATCTCCTTGGCGTCGGGGCGATACAGCAGGCGCCAGGGCGAGCGGCGGACCTCGGCGAGCGTGAGCCGCAGCTGGTCCGAGGCGAGCCGGGCGTTGGCGAGGCTCTTGCGCAGGCCCGGCTCCTCCTCGACGAAGAAGGAGTTGACGCGGTCGACCGCGGTGCGGGCCTCGGCGACGGTGACGCGGCCCTCGCGCATGAGCCCGTCGATCAAGGGCAGGGTGTCGGCGTCGAAGTGTTTGGTGGCGCTGTCGACGTTGGCGATGATGCGGTCGAAGCGCTCGCGGTTCTCGTCGATCGTGGCCCGGATCTTGGCGGCGATCTCCCGGGCGTCCTCGCCGATGCCCGGCAACCTCTTCCCGAACTCGTCGGCGTTGGCGGTGACGTTGTCGACGCGGTCGAACCACTGGGGCGAGCGCTCGCGGATGTCGGCGATGACGGCCCGGGCGTCCGGGGCGATGTGCTCCCTGATGTCGCGGGCGGCCTCGCGGATGTCGTCCGCGATCTCCTTCCCCCGGCGGAGGATGTCCTGCAGTTGGCCCTTCTGCTCCTCGCCGTAGCCCGCCTGGGTGAGGAACGACGGGGCGGCCACGTCGCCGCGCATCACGCTCCCGGGGGCGAGGGGCGGCTGGGTGGCGGCGTCGCCGAGGTTGGTGAAGTTGAGGGTGGCGCCGGCGCCGAGCAGCGGGCGCTCGAGGAACGCCACCGGCGAGCCGAAGAACCTGACCGCGGCGTCGACCTTGATGACGCAGTCAACGCTGGGAGGGATCTCGCGCTCCCTCTGGGTGCGGAGGACGATCTCCTCGACGGTCCCGACCGAGCGGCCTCCCACCATCACGAGGGAGCCGGCCTCCACGCCGGAGGCGCCGAGGGCGAGCGGGAACCGGACCGTGTAGACCTCGCGCGCGTGCAGCCGCTGGGTCAGCGTCGACAGCGCGAGGATGGAGACGAACGCCAGGCCGATGGAGGCGAGGACGAACGAGCCGGCACGGACGTTGTTGGATGCGCCCCTTGGCATGAGGGGGAGAGATTACACGCTGCGCGTGGCCTGCACACTCGGCCGCCGCGCGTCCGGGTCATCGGGCGCCGAGCCGAAGAGGTCGTCCTCGAAACTCGACGAGGCCCTCCTGCTGGTGATGGGGCCCTCGGCATCGCCCCTCAGGAACTGCCGGATCAGCCGCTCGGCCTCGATGAGTTCGGCGGCCTCGGCCTCCGGGGTGCGGCGCAGCGCGTCGAACCAGTCCCGGCTCTCGACGCGGAGCATCCTCCCCTTGTCGAGCATCGCCATCCGGTCGGCGATGGTGAACGCGGAGTCCATCTCGTGGGTGACGACGACGCTGGTGACCCCGAGCTTGCGCGAGAGGTCGACGATCAGGCGGTCGATCTCGGCGCTGGTGACGGGGTCGAGCCCGGCGGAGGGCTCGTCGTAGAACAGCAACTGAGGGTCGAGGGCGAGGGCCCGCGCCAGGCCGGCGCGCTTCTTCATGCCGCCCGAGAGTTGCGCCGGGTACTTGTCCGCGTGCTCGCGGAGGCCGACCAGTTCGAGCTTGATCTTGACCTGGATCTCGATGATGTCGGGGGCGAGGTCGGTGTGCTCCTGCAGGGGGAGGGCGACGTTCTCGGCGACGGTCATCGAGTTGAAGAGGGCCCCGGACTGGAAGAGGATGCCGAAGCGCTTGCGCACCTCGTTGAGGCCGGCCTCGTCGAGGCGGGCGATGTCGCGCCCGAAGAGGCGGATGGCGCCCCCATCGGGCATGTGAGAGCCGATGAGGCAGCGCAGGAACGTGCTCTTCCCGGAGCCCGAGCCTCCCATGACCACCATGGTTTCGCCCGCCATCACGTCGAGCGAGACATCCTCGAGCACGGTCCGGCCGTCGAACACCTTCCGGAGGCCGGCGACGGAGATCACCGGCTGGGCTGCGCCGGGGGCGCCGGCGCCCGGGATCGGCGCTGGGGCTTCCGCCGCGCAGGCTGGGGAGGGCGCCACGCTCACGGGGCTAGCCTACGCGCCCCCGCGTTCGGCCACAATGGCGGCGATGGCGACGCGCCCGGTTTAGAAGAAGTCGACCATGCTCACCCCTCCGGGCGTGGGGCGCAGCGCCGCCTCCAGCCCTGCAAGGTCCGCGTCCTCCGCCTGCAGGTGCCCAGCGAGGCGGAGGGAGCGGGCCGAGAGGTGGCCGGTGAACAGCGGGGCGAGCCCTCGCAGGCTGACGCGCACGGCGCCTGAGCCTCCGCGCTCCAGGGACCCGCGGCCGTCGCGCACGCGGAGCACCCAGCGCCCGGCGTTCTCAGGGACGAGCGGGTCTTCCCCGATCTCGAGGTGGGCCTCGGCGGCGAGGCCCGGCGGGTACCCTCGCGCGGCGAAGGCGGCGGGCGCGTCGATCACGCGCAGCATCCAGTGCTCGTGCAGGGCGACGCGGTAGACCTGCTCGGGGAGCAGGGCGTGCAACGGCCCGGCGGCGGGGCCGTGCCACACGATGCTCTCCGTCATCGAGCGGTGGTCGGCGAGGAAGCCGAGCAGATGCCGCGCGGCGCGGGGGGTGGCGGCGGCCATGTCGTGCACGTTCAGATTGTGGCGCAGCGTCGGATGGTCCGTGGCGCGCTGGGAGAAGAAGATGTAGGCCTCGATCGCGCCGCCCTGGGCCTCGATGACGAAACCCTCGGCCTTCACGCCGCGAAAGTCGCGCACGCGCGTCCAGATGTATTCGCCTCGGTCAAGGTGACCGTCGACGGGCGCTGCGCCGGCGGCGTACGCGGCGCGGATCGCGGGATCGTCGCCGCCCGCGACGGTGCGCACGCGCAGGCCCGGCTCGCGGCCCCTGATGTTGATGAGCCTCCCCGGGACGGCGGTCTCGTACCTCGCCCCCGCCTGCTCGAACCCGACGAGGCGGTAGAGTTCCTGCAGCGCCGGGTAGAGCACCGAGATCGCCGCTCCCCGGGCGCGCATCTCGCGCACGGCCTCGCGCATGACCGCGACCGCGGCGCCGCGACCCCGCCACTCCGGCGCCACCGCCACCGCGGCGACGCCGATCATGGGCACGCTCCGCCCGCCGAAGAACTGGCCCATGGGGACCAGGGAGGCCCCGCCCATCACCTCCCCGTGCTCGTCGCGCGCCACGAGGGCGTTGGCGAGGCCGACGCCCTTGGCGATCCAGTCGCGGTACGCCTCGGGAGGCCGACCGATGAACGCCAGGGCGCAGGCGCGGGCGTACTGCGCCAGTTCGCGCTCGGCGTTCGGGCCGTCGCGCGCGATCGGCCCCGCCTTCACTCCTCCGCTCATCGTCCGCCTCCCCCGCGCTCGCGCGCGATGTCCGCCCACGCCGCTCGCAGGCGCCGCGCCATCTCCTCCGCCGCTCCGGGGATCACCCGCACCCCCCCCACCGCGGTCATGAAGTTCACATCGCCAAGCCACCTCGGGATGAGGTGCACGTGCAGATGCTGGGGCACCCCCGCGCCCGCCGCGCGGCCCTCGTTCACGCCGATGTTGACCCCCTGGGGCTCCACGGCTCTGGCCAGCATCGCCGAGGCGTCGTCCACGAGCCTCCACAGCGCCGCCCTCTGCGCCGGCTCGTACTCAAGCAGCCGGCCCCGCGCATCGCCCAGGGCCACCAGCATGTGACCGTTGGCGTAGGGATAGAGGTTGAGGAGCGCCATCCCGCCGCAGCCCGGCCCGCCGGCCTCGGCGTCGCTCCGCCGCAGCACGACGAGATTGGCCTCGTCCTGCTCCGGCGCGAGCCAGTAATCACGCAGGAAGGACCCCGACGACCCGGGAGGAACAACCGCGGGCGCAGCGGCGGCGACCCGCTCGGCCTCGCCGATTGCCTTCAGGTAGCGCTCGCGCCACGGGGCGCTGAGCACGCGCGGCGTGCCCGGTGTCGCGGTCGATCCCGGCGCGGTGGACATGCGGCGAGTCTACCGCCCCGGCGCCGCTCACTCTCCCATGCGGCGCAACTCGGGGTTGGTCCGCATCACGAGTTCCGGCTGCTTGGCCCGGACCAGGTGGCCCGGGGGGACGCTCTGGGTGAGGAACACGGCGCCGCTGATCACGCAATCGTCCCCCACCACGGTGTCGCCCCCGAGGATGACGGCGTCGGCGTAGATGGTCACGCGGCTGCCGATGGTGGGGTGGCGTTTCTCGCCCCGCACGATCTTGCCCTCGGGGTCGCGGGGGAAGCTGCGGGCGCCGAGGGTGACGCCCTGGTAGATCTTGACGTGATCGCCGATGACCGCGGTCTCGCCGATGGTCACGCCGGTGCCGTGATCGATGAAGAACGCCCGCCCGATGGTCGCGCCAGGGTGGATGTCGATGCCGGTGCGGCTGTGGGCCAGTTCGCCGATGATCCTGGGGATGAGCGGGACGCCGAGACGGTGCAGCGCGTGGGCGATGCGGTGGGCGAAGACGGCGTCGATGCCCGGGTAGCACAGGATGATCT
>CANJRL010000035.1 GCA_947476675.1 Phycisphaerales bacterium | reverse complement strand
GCTCGCCCCCATGTACCAGGGCATCGCCCAGTTCATGACCATCGACAGCCCCTACCTCGCGGCATGGACATGGGCCGCCTTCTTCGCCTGGCGCGCCGCGTCACGCCGCTCGGGCCCCGCATGGGTCGCCTTCGCCGCCGTACTCGGAGCCGGCTTCCTCTTCAAGTACACCATCCTGCTGCTGCTCCCGGGCGTCGCCCTCGCGGCCCTGATCACAAAGCCCTCCCGCACCGCGGACGCAAGAGCGTCCGACACGGAGCCCCCGGCCGCGCGCCCATCGCCCTTCCGCCCGCGCCGCCTCCGGCACTGGATGCTCGCCGCCGCCGCCGTGTTCGTCGTCGTCATCTCCCCCGTGCTGGTCTGGAACACCGTCCGCGGCTGGCCCACGCTCGGCCACCTGCTCAGGCGCCTCGAAAGCCCCGACGGGGCCGCCGCCACGCCCGCCCCTTCGACCTACAACCCGCTCTGGACGCTCGAGTTCCTCGGACAGCAGTTCGCGATGGGGCCGGCCGTGCTGCTCGCGATCGTCGCCGCGTGGCTCTCGCTTCGCTCCCGCCGCCTCGAGCCCGACCTGTGGCCCGGCCGCCGATTCCTCCTGCTCTGCGCCGCGCCGATCTTTCTTTTCTACCTCGCCGTCACCTTCCGCACGCACGCCCAGGGCAACTGGACGCTCGCCGGATACGCCACCCTCATCGCCCTCATCGGCACGCTCTTCGTCACCGAGATGTCGCGCTACCGCGCCCGCGTCGCCGAGTGGCTCTCCACGCCCCCGAGCGATCGCCGACGCCGCGGCCTGTTCCGCCGCAAGCCCGAGACGCCCTTCCAGGTCCTCTGGCACTGGACCCTCGCCGCCGGCCTGGTCTCCGCCCCGCTGATCGCGCGGATCGATCTCCCGGCCCGCCTGCCGCTCGTCGGCCCCATCATCCCGGTGCACCGCCTGATCGGCGCCCGCGACCGCGCCGCCGCGCTCCGGCCCATGCGCGAGCATCTCGCCTCCGAGACCGGCGCTTCGCCCATGATCATCGCCGCCTATTACGGCGTCGCGGCCCAGATGGCCTATTACCTGCCCGATCGCCCCTCCTGCTTCTGCGCTCGCCGCGCGCTCGGGGGCGAGCCCTCCGCCTACGACTTCTTCCGCGACACCGACCTCGCCAGCCCGGCGCTGCGCGGGCTCCCGGCGCTGCTCCTCGGTGGCGCCACCGCCGAGCCCTGGGCCAACGCCTTCGAGACCGTAGAGCCCCTGGGCTCCGCGGACGCCACCGACCGGGCGCTCTTCGATGCCGGAAAGCCGCCCACCAAGGACGGCAAGCACCGCGTCTACGCGGGCAAGGGGTATCGCGGCTTTGGCGCCGCCGCGCCCGGCGCCCAAGCGGCAGCGCCATGACCGCCGCGGGCACGCCCAGCGCCGAGCACGGCCGCCCCGACGCGCATCACGCGCACGCCGCGGCGCCGCGCTTCCGCACGCCGCCCAACCCGCGCCGCGCCGCGCTCTCTGCCGCCGCCGCAGTCGCCGTGTTCGCCGCCCTCTGCCCCCTCGACCGCCCCGCCTACCTCGCGCTGCACAACCCCGCGGCGCAAACCTACCTCGCCGACGCCATCATCAAGGCCGCCGGCACGATGTACCCCTGGCTCGCCGTCGCCGCCGCCATGGCTCTGGCCGCCGTGCCGCGCGCCAGCGCCGGGCTCGGCGCCCGAGCCTTCCGCCCCGCGGCGTTGCTGCTCTCCTCCCCCGCTCTCGCCGGGGGCGCGGCCGAGGTCCTGAAGCTCGTCCTCCGCCGCGAGCGTCCCATCCTGCACGACGGCTTCCAGGTCTACCGCTCGCTCGCCGGCGACCGCGCCTGGCACAGCGGCGGGCTCGATCTGCCCTCCTCCCACGCCGCCGTGGCCTTCGGCGCCGCCTTCGCGCTCTGCGTCATCGCCCCGCGCCTCTCGCCCCTCTGGGTCATCATCGGCGTCGCCTGCGCCGCGCAGCGGGTGGTCGCCGGGGCCCACTTCGTCTCCAGCGTGTTCCTCGGCGGCGCCCTGGCCTGCGCCTGCACCACCTTCCTGTGCCGTGTCGGCGCCGCGGGCGAGCCACGCGCCGCTCCCCTCGCCAAGGGGGGAAGCGCGTGACCCGCATCGATCGCTACATCGCCCGGCAGTTCCTCGTGAACTTCGCCGTCCTCACCGCGCTGCTCTGCAGCCTCGTCGTCGCCATCGACATCATCGTCAACCTCGGCCGGTTCCTCGACGCGGGCGCCAGCCTCGCCGGCGAGCGCGGCTCCATCCGCCACGCCACCCTCACCGTGGTCTGGATCGTCGACTATTGGGGGCCCAAACTCCTGCAACTTCTCTCCTTCATCGCGGGGGTCAACCTCGTCGCCGCGATGGGCTTCACCTGCACCCAGCTGGTCCGCCGCCGCGAACTCGTCGCTGTCGTCGCGTCGGGAGTCTCGCTCGGCCGCCTGCTCCGCCCCTTCCTCATCGTGGGGCTGCTCGTCAGCGCCGCCCAGACGATCAACCAGGAGGCGCTCATCCCGTCCGTCGCCCACCTGCTCACCCGCAATCCCGGCGACGCGCTCCGCCGCGACGTCAAGCCCTTCGAGGTGCCCCTGCTCCGCGACGGCTCCAACCGCGTGCTCTACGCGACCGAGTTCAACAGCGCCACCAACACCCTCATCGCGCCGACCCTCTGGGAGCGCGACGCCGGGGGCCGCGTGCTCCGCCGCATCGAGGCCGACTCCGCCACGTGGGACGGCGCGGCCTGGGTCATGCGCAGCGCCCGCGTCGACGACCGCACCGCCCCGGGCCAGCGCCGCCCCGCGATCGCGCAGAAAACCGCGCTCCCCGACATCCGCGTCCCCACCGACCTCGACCCGACCATCCTCAAGGCCCAGCGATTCAGCGAGTACGGGCAATCGCTCTCCTGGCGCCAGGTGGGCAGGATGATCGACCGGGGCGACATGGACCCCGCCGCACGCGACCGCCTCGACCGCGTGCGCTGGGGGCGCCTCGCATCGCTCCTCGCCAACCTCCTCGCCCTCGTCATCGCCGCCCCCTTCTACCTCGTGCGCGAGCCCAGGAACATGGTCGCGCAGACGCTCAAGAGCGGGCCCCTGCTCGGCGCGGCCCTCGTCGGCGGGGCCGTCGGGCCCGCGGCGTCCCTCTCGGGCGTCCCCGTCGCCCTCGGCGTCTTCGCCGCGACCCTCATCCTCGCACCCGCCGCCGTCGCCGCGTACCTCTCGATCAGAACCTGAACCTCAGCGCGTTGGCGCCGGCGCGCCGGGCGACTCGGGAGTCGAGGACATCTCCGGCGGGCTCGCCGGCAAGCCCGGAGGCGATGACGCCGCCGGGTGCTCCTTGAGCCCCCACCGGCGCAGAATCTTGCTCCCGGGTCCGTCGCCCCGCAGCGGCAGGGCGCGCCCGTCGGGCAGGATCAGCATCACATCCACCGGCTGCGCCTTGCCCGTGTCCATCGGATTCCCGTCGAAGAACACGAGGAAGATCGCCGTGCCCTTGCTGTACTCGACCGACACCGGCACCGCGTTCTGCGGCAGGTCCATGACGGAGTTGCCGCCCGGCGCGAAGACCGGGTTGTTCCGTAACGTCTCCGCCATCTCGAACGGGTTTCGCGTCACCCCCACGAGCGTGCCCAGTTCCGAGCGCACCACGCCGCCGAGCCGCGCGATCTCCTCGTCGGTCACCGGCGCGCTCCGGCTCAGCAGCCCGCGAACGCCGGTCGCGCCGGGCGTCTCCAGAGCCTTGCTGAAATCCTGCGCCCGCTCCACGACGTGCTGCCGGTACGCGTCGAACGCGCTGTACACCCCGACGCCGATCGCCACCTGCCCGGCGGTGAGGATGATCCCCAGCACCACCCCGATGATCGCCGCGGTGCGGCCGGCCAGCCGCCCTCGCGAAGAACTGATCCCCACCAGCGCCGCCATGCCCGTCGCCGCGCCCAGCATCGGCGCCGCCGGCACGCAGCAAGGCAGGACAAAGATCAGCGAGAGCACCGCCAGCACGCTGACCCGCTGCCGGCCCTCGAACTCCTCCGGTGGCTGGGCCTCGACCCGCCGGCGCTCGGCCGGGTACGACGCGTACGGATTCTCGCTCATCGCTGCTCCTGCGCCGGGGCCGGCGTCGGCTCCGACGCGGGCGGGCGCTCCTTCGGCAAGGCCGCGTCCCCGTACACCGGCTCGATGCCCATCCCCAGCGCCGTTCCCCTCGCCGGGCCGTCCTTCAGCAGCGTGACCGCCTTGTGACCCGGGAGCAGCAGCAGCATGTCCTCTCCCCGGAAAGCCTCGGCGGCGGCGCCCGGGCTCTTGGGCTTCGCCTTCTTCATGCTGTTCGGATCGAATGAAATGAACAGCACCGCGACCTTCCCCTGCGGGAACTTCAGCACCGCGGGCAGAGGCGGGTTCCCGCTCTTCCCGCCGATCTTCAGCTGCGTATCGCCCTCGAAGCCCGGCGAGCGCTTCACCCCCTCGAACATCTCAAAGATGTCGGTGACCACGCCGCTCGGCTTGCCGTAGTGCGCCTCCATGGCCCTCGCGAACTGCGCCGCGTCCTCCGGCGTCACCTTGGCCGAGGCTTCCTCGGTCAGCACCTTGTTCAGACCCGACGCGTCGCCCGCCGCGAGGGCCACCATCGCGTCCCCCGCGTGCTGCGACGTCGGCCCCAGGAAGTGCTGCATGAACGAGTACGACCGCCACCCCACGTAGCCCAGCCCAGACTGCGCCAGCGTCAGCACCACCCCGACGCAGATCGCAACCAGCGCCATCCCCACCCCGGCCAGCCTCCCGCCAGAGGAGTTGATCTTGAGCAGCGCCGCACCCCCCAGCGCCGCGCCGATCAGCGGCAGCGCGGGGATCAGGCAGATCAGCGAGCACACCAGCCCCACCACCGCCAGCGCGCTCATCCGCGGCTCATCGAACTCGCGCTCCCCCACCGCGTACACCGGCGTTCCCTGGTCGCTCATGGCTGTCAACCTACCACACGCCCGCCCGCCGGTCATCGCGCGCGCACGGGCGCTGCGCCGCGCCAGCCGACTCTGGTTCGGCGTCCCCGGCGGCGGGTTTCATCGCGCGATCGAGCACTCCGCCTCCACCTCGCGGCGCCAGCCCTCCCCCAGCGCCCGAGCCACCGGACCCACCCCGCCGCCCCCGATCGCCTTCCCCTCCACCCGCGTCACAGGCAGCACACCCCACCCGGAGTTGGTCAGGAACGCCTCGTCGGCGTCGAGCAGGTCGGAGATCGACAGCATCCGCCGCTCGACGCGCACCCCCTCGCGCTCCGCGATCGCCATCACCACGCCCCGCGTCACGCCCGGAAGAACCGGGCTCCGGATCACCCTCGCGCCCGGCGCCGCCGCATCCGGATCGCCCCCGACCCCGGCGACGTCCGCCTCCTCGCCCCGCGCGATGGGGGTCAGCAGCGCGCCGCCCCGGACGATGAACAGGTTGCTCACCGCGCCCCCCGCCAGGTGATTGCTGACCTGCAGGAAGATCGCCTCCCCCGCGCCCCTCGCCCCCGCATCGCGCAGAGCCCGGAGCCTCCGCCAGTAGTTCACCGTCTTGTGACCCTCGGATTCATCCAGAGGGTTCAGCCGCCCGTCCGCGATCGTCGCCAGCACCCCCTGCTCGAACATCGCCTCCGGGTACGCCGTCGCCGGCTGGGCCACGATCATCACCGTCGGGTCGGGGGCTTCGACGCCGGGCGCCCCGCGCGCCGCGGCCAGCATATTCAGGCTCCCCGGGGTGATGGTCAGCCGCACCCGGGCGCGCTCCAGCGCGGCGCGCTCCACCGTCCGCCGCACCGCCTCCGCGAGAGGGTTCACGCGCAGCGATTCGCTCAGCCCCAGGGCCCGCGCCGAGACCTGCATCCGCGTGAGGTGATCGAACAGCCGGAACACGCCGCCGGGCCCCGCCATCATCGTCTCGAAGAGACCCACCCCGTGCTGCAGCCCGGCGTCGAACGCCGACACCCGCGCCTCGCCGGGCTCGACAAACTCGCCGTTCAGCCACACCGTCGCGCTCATGGCCTTCGCTCCTGGCTCATCGGGGAGTCGATGGGAGCGTCTGCTGAGGCGAAGGAACCGCCGGCGAGGGCGTGCTCGGTCCTCCGAACACCAGCGGCACAATCGCCCACGCCAGCCGCACCAGCACCCACAGCGCCGCCACGCCCCCGAACACCTCCATCGCCGCGTCCGCGGTCAGCCGGAACGCCAGGGTGATCACGCCCAGCGCGACCCCCCCGGCCAGCACCAGCGCCAGCACCCGGTCAACCATCGTCACCCCCGTCGGCGCGATGCCCAGGTTGATCACCAGATGAAACAGCGCCGAGGCCAGAAACATCCGCGCCAGCGCCAGCCGCCGGTCCCCCACCGGCCTCTCCAGCGACGCCACCCCGACCAGCGCCAGCCCCAGATACCCCAGCCCGGCCGTAACCGGCGTCCACAGCAGCGCCGCGCCCGCCGCCTCCCACCACCGCGGCGCCGGCCCCTGCGCGCCGACCTCGTGCGCCAGCCGCTCGGCCTGGATCCCCGCCAGCACCGCCGCGGCCCCCATCGCCGCCACGCCCGCGCCGGCGAGGAACTGCCACCCCGCGAACCCTTCGCGAGACAGCGGCACGCCCGCCGCATCCTCCTCCGCATCCACCTCCGACGCCGGCCCCGCCGCGGGAGCCGCGCCCGCAGCGATCGGCGGCGCCTCCTGCAACCCGCGCGGCTTGGGCGCCTCGGGCCCCTCGCTCGGGGCTATGTCGTACACGCCGTCTTTCGGATCCTCTGCCACTCCCGACCACCTTACTCTCGCCGACTTCCCGCGCCCATATCATCGCGGCCCATGAGCACCCCAGCGCACGCCTTCGGCATCGGCCTCGTGCAGCGCGCGTGCTCCCCGGATGCCGCCGCCAACGTCCGCAGCGCGCTCGAGGGTGTCCGCGAGGCGGCATCCCGCGGCGCCCAGATCGTCTGCCTGCAGGAGATGTTCAACAACACCTACTTCTGCAAGACCGAGGACTTCGCTCGCTTCGACCTCGCCGAGCCCATCGACGGACCCGACGCCGGCCCAACCATCACCGCCTGCCGCGACGCCGCCAAGGCCCTCAACGTCGCCATCATCGCCCCCATCTTCGAGAAGCGCGCCCCGGGGCTGTACCACAACTCCGCCGCCGTCATCGACGCCGGCGGCGAACTGCTCGGCGTCTACCGCAAGATGACCATCCCCGACGATCCCCTCTACTACGAGAAGTTCTACTTCACCCCCGGCGACGCCGACACCCCCTCGCCGGATTCCCTCGGGACCAAGGTCGCCGCCGCGTCCGGGTACCGCGTCTTCCGAACCCGCTTCGCCCGCGTGGGCGTCCTCATCTGCTGGGACCAGTGGTACCCCGAGAACGCCCGCATCACGACCCTCCTCGGCGCCGAAGCCCTCTTCTACCCCACCGCCATCGGCTGGCACCCCCGCGAGAAGGCCGCCCACGGCACGGTCCAGGCCGACGCCTGGCGCACCATCCAGCGAGGGCACGCCATCGCCAACGAGCTCTTCGTCGCCGCCGTCAACCGCACCGGCTTCGAGCCCGAACCCGGCGCCGACGGCATCGAGTTCTTCGGCGGCTCGTTCATCGCCGACCCCGCCGGCCAGGTCGTTGCGGAAGCCCCCGTCTCCGAGGAGGCGGTGCTGATCCATCAGTGCGACCGCCGCGCCATCGAAGAGCGCCGTCGCCACTGGCCCTTCCTCCGCGACCGCCGCGTCGACGCCTTCGCTCCCATCACCCGGCGATGGCTCACCTGACCCTTCTCCCACCGGGAGAAGTGTCCGTCGCAGGCTGACGGATGAGGTGTCTTCGCATCTCGCCACGCGCACGGATTGCCCCTCGCTTCAAGCCGCACCCCCTTCTCCCCTCGCGGGAGAAGGAGGCCGCGCAGCGGCCGGATGAGGGGGCGTCATCAGCCAACAACACGTCTCTCGCCCGCCCCGCCGCTTGCCCTTCGGGTCAAGCCGTGGCACCCTCCGCCTCGCCATGCCGATGCCCCTGTTCCCGCCGCGCATCTTCCCCGCCGAGTGGGAGCGCCACGACGCCACCTGGCTCGCCTGGCCCCACAACGAGGAGGACTGGCCGGGGAAATTCGGCCCCATCGAGTGGGCCTTCGCCGAGATCGCGCGGTGCGTCACCGCCGGCGAGCGCCTCGACCTCCTCTGCAAGAACGATCCCGCCGAGGCCCGCGCCCGCCAGTGCCTCGAGAAGTCCGCCGTCGACCTCGCCCGCGTCCGCTTCCACCAGTGGCCCACCGACCGCGGCTGGATGCGCGACTGCGCCCCCACCATCGTCCGCCGCCCAGACAACGCAACGCTCGAACTCATCGACTGGAAGTTCAACGCCTGGGCCAAGTACGACAACTGGCGCCTCGACGACCACGTCCCCATCCTCGTCGAACGGCTCACCGGCATCCCCCGCATCGACGCGCTCCGCCCCGACAACGGCGAGCGCATGGTCTGCGAGGGCGGCGGCATCGAGACCGACGGCGCGGGCGCCCTCCTCGTCACCGAAGAATGCTTCCTGCACCCCGACACCCAGGTCCGAAACCCGGGCATGACCCGCGCCGCCTATGAGCGGGCCTTCGCCGAGTTCCTTGGCATCTCGCGCACCGTCTGGCTCGGCGCCGGCTGCGCCGGCGACGACACCCACGGCCACATCGACGACATCGCCCGCTTCACCCCCTCGGGCGCCGTCCTGCTGGCCTTCGAAGACAACCCCTCCGACGCCAACCACGCCTCCAGCATCGACAACGAGCGCCGGCTCCGAGCCGCGGGACTGACCACCGCACGACTGCCCTACCCGGCTCCCGTCGTCTTCGACGGCCAGCGCCTCCCCGCCTCCTACGCCAACTTCTACGTCTGCAACGCCGCCGTCCTCGTCCCCACGTTCAACGACCCGCGCGACGCCGACGCCCTGCGGATCATCGCCGCCGCGTTCCCGGACCGCCCCGCGATCCCCATCTATTCGCGCGACCTGGTCTGGGGCCTGGGCACGCTGCACTGCCTCACCCAGCAACAGCCAAGCCCCTGACCATCGGCCTCCCTCTCCCCCCCGCGGGAGAGGGTGGCGGCGAAGCCGCCGGGTGAGGGGACGCTCCGGAGTCGCCCGCACAACCAGCACAGCCGCACGCGCGCCCGCCCGCCATCGCCGCAACCGCTGGCCCCGCGGCAGCACGCATCGCACGCTTCAGCATGTCCGCCCACGGACTCGCTCGCCGGTCATCGGGCGGTGGACTCGCGGCGAGCGCTCCGCGGCTCGGACGGTGACACCTCACGCGCTGCGGGGCCCCACACCGGGCTCCGCGGTTGTTTTGACGCTCACCTCCGCCTTCTCCCCTCGCGGGAGAAGGTGGCCGCGCAGCGGCCGGATGAGGGGGCGTCATCAGCCAACCACCTCAGCCGCGCAGCCTCCGCTCACTCGACGTCCAACTCCCGCACCCGCTTCACACGCCTCATATTCTCCGTGTGCTCGCGGATCAGGTCCATCACCCCGCGGTGGTTCGTCACGCCGCGGATCACCTCGCTCGGGTCGCTCCGGTCGCTGGTCGCCAGCACGATGTCCCCGATGCCCACCAGGCGCTGCCAGAACGTCTGCGTCGCCGTCACGTCGCGCACGCGGTACAACTCGAGTTCGTCGACCGTCCTGCTGAACACCCCCCGCTGCCGCAGCAGCCGCTCGGTCGTCAGCGTGTACCGCTCCAGCCGTGTCGCCAGCGCCCGCCACAGCACGTACGGGATCGGGATCACCAGCACGCACAGCAGGAACAGCGGGAAGTTCGCCCATTGGCTCGCCCCGCCGTGCCACACCTCGCGCTCCCCGCCCGGCGCCCCCCCGTCGGCCCGTGAAGCCCCGGCGACCGGCGCCTCGCCACCTTCCTCCTCCACGCGCTCGATCTTCCGCGGCGTCACCCCCTGCCGCGCCGCCAGACGCTCCGCCTCGCTCAGGCTCGACGCCTCGAACAGCATCTCCGCCTCCCGCCCGGTGCGCCCATCCACACCCGTGACCCGGTATCTCGACGGCATGACGGCAGTCTCCATGCCCCGTTCTTCCGCCCGGGGCGCCCGCGCTTTCACCCTCTCACGCCCGGGGCCCGCTCGTGCCACCGCGTCGCCGCCTCGTGCATCCGCGCGATCCGAAGCAGCCGCGCCTCATCGAACGCCGGGCCCAGCAACTGCATCCCGACAGGCAGGTCCTGCCCGTCCGTCCCTGCCTTCTCGGCGAAACCCCCGGGGATCGACACCGCAGGGATCCCCGCCAGGTTCGCCGTCACCGTGTAGATGTCCTCCAGATACATCGCCAGGGGATCGCTGGTCTTCTCCCCGATCTTGAACGCCGGACCCGCCGTCGTCGGCATCAGCACCGCGTGCACCCCGGGCATCCCCTCCTCCGCCGAGAACGCGCCGTCGAAGTCCCGCTTGATCAGCCGCCTCGCCCTCAGCGCCGTCAGGTAGTACGCGTCGTAGTACCCGCTGCTCAGCACGTACGTCCCCAGCATGATCCGCCGCTGCACCTCCGGCCCGAAGCCCTCCGCGCGGCTCCTCGAATACAGCGCCATCAGGTGATCGCCCGGCCCCGTCTCCGCGCGCCGCCCGTACCGGATCCCGTCGAACCGCGCCAGGTTCGAACTCGCCTCCGCCGGGGCAACGATGTAGTACGCCGCGATCCCGTACGCCAGGTGCGGCAGGTCGATCTCCACCACCTCCGCGCCCAGACCGCGATACACCCCGATCGACGCCTCCAGCGCCGCCGCCACCGCCGGATGGTTCTGCGGCGAGCGCGCCTGCCGCGGCACGCCCAGCCTCAGCCCCGCAACCGGCCGCTCCAGGTCGCGCACAAAGTCCAGGTCCCCCTGCCTCAACGCCTCCAGCGACGTCGAGTCCTGCTCATCAAACCCCGCGATCACGCCCAGCGCCAGCGCCGCGTCCCCGACCGTCCGCGCCAGCGGCCCCACCTGGTCCAGGCTCGACGCGAACGCCACCAGCCCGAACCGCGACACCCGGCCGTACGTCGGCTTCAGCCCCACCAGGTTCGTCAGCGACGCCGGCTGCCGGATCGAACCGCCCGTGTCCGAGCCCAGCGCCAGCGGCACGGTCCGCGCCGCCACCGCCGCCGCGCTCCCGCCCGACGAGCCGCCCGGCGCCCGCGTCACATCCCACGGATTGTGCGTGCAATGGAACGCCGAGTTCTCGCAGGAAGAGCCCATCGCGAACTCATCCAGGTTCGTCTTCCCCACCACCACCGCGCCCGCGGCCTCCAGCCGCCGGACCACCGTCGCGCTGAACGGCGATTCATACTTCTCCAGGATGCGGCTGCCGCACGTCGTCCGACCGTAGCCCGTGCACAGGTTGTCCTTCAGCGCCACCGGCACGCCGGCCAGCGGCCCGATCGACGCCGCCGACTCTCCTCCCGCCAAGCGCCGATCGATCTCCGAGGCTCGCGCCAGCGCCCGCTCCTCGAACACCTGCAGATACGCGCGGAGCGACCTGTCCGCCGAGGCGATCCGATCTAGGGACACCCGCGCCGCCTCCACCGCCGACACGGCGCGCGAGGCCACCGCCCCCGCCAACTCGCGCACAGTCATCGACGCCGTGTCCGCCATCGCCGACGAATGTAGCAGGCGAAGCCGCCCCGACGGCCGTCACGCAAGGTCGAACGCCACCACCTCTGCGTCATCGGTCGCCGCGATCGTCGCCGAAAGCTCCTCGGTCAGGATCGCCGCGTCCCCCTGCGCCAGCGCCACACCGCCCACCGTCACCGAGCCCCTCGCCACCTGCACCCAGCCGTGGCGCCCGTCGGCCAGACGCAGCGCGACCTCCCGGCCCTTCTCCAGCACCCCCGCGTACATCCGCACATCCTGGTGCACCGTCACGCTCCCCTCGGCGCCGTCGCGGCTCGCTATCAGCCGCAGCCGATTCTTGCGGTCCTCCACCGAAAAGTGCCTCTGCTCGTACGACGGCTCGATGTTCCTCCGCTCCGGCACGATCCAGATCTGCAGGAAGTGCACCGGCCTGTCCTTCAGCGCGTTGAACTCGCTGTGCTCCACCCCGGACCCCGCGGTCATCCGCTGCACATCGCCCGGACGAATCACCGACCCCGTCCCGAGGCTGTCGCGGTGCTCCAGCGCCCCTTCCAGCACGTACGACACAATCTCCATGTCCCGGTGCATGTGCGTCGGGAACCCGCCCCCGGGCGAGACGCGGTCCTCGTTGATCACCCGCAGCGAGCGGAACCCCATCCAGCGAGGGTCGTGATAGTGCCCGAAGGAGAACGAGTGCTTCGTGTCCAGCCGGCCCCCCGCCAGCGGGATGCCGTCGAACCCGCCCCGCTCTGCCGAACGCCTCACTGTGACCATGGCTCGCTCAACCTCCAATTGATTGTTGAACCAAATATCCGGTCGGTCAAGCATCCGGGGCCTCTTTTCCCAGCCCCCCGGCGGCGCCCTCAGCCGACCTCGCCGTCCCCATCCCCGTCGACCGCCCGGTGCGCCCCGATCGACGGCGCCCGGGCCTTGGCCAGCAGCACGCTCAGCGCCGACAATTCCCGGCGGCTCATGTGGCCCATCTGATGCCGGTGCAGGTCCAGCAGCGGCTTGTCCATCGTCGAGAGCAGCCTCAGCCCCTTCTGCGTGATCCGCACCAGCACCACCCGCCGATCTTCCACCGTGCGCTCGCGCTCGGCCAGCCCCACGTCCACCAGCCCGTCCACGATCCGCGTCACGTCCGGCGCCGGGGCCACCAACTCCCGAGAGATCCGCGCACACGACACCCCACGCTCCCCGTTCTCCTTGTGCCCGCGCAAGATCCGCAGCGCGTTGTACTTCGCCTCCGTGAGCCCGTGCGAGCGCAGGAACCGCGATAACTCCCCCGACAGGATCGCCGAGGTCCGCAGCAGGTTGAGGTACGCCTCCACCTCGGCGGCCTCGAACGGCCCTCGCTTCCCAATCTCCTCCCCCAATCCCGAGCCAACCCCCGCGTCCCGCTTCACGCAACCCCCTCGTCTCCCAGCACCTTGGGAACCTTGACAAACGGCGGCATGCTCGCCGGAGCCATGCGCATCAGCGCCTCCGGACCCAGCCGCCGCTCCGGGCCGGTCGATTCGCCCGCCGGCTCGTCGGCCTGCAGACGGTTCGTCGCACCCCCGGGGTGGGCCATGGGCTCCACACCTCCAAGGTCGAGTTCCTTCAGCCGGTCCACGTACGAGAGCACCGCCCCCAGGCGGTCCGCGCAGGCGGCCAACTGCCCGTCTGTCAGCGCAAGGCGCGACAGGTGCGCGACCCGGCGCACCGACTCCATCGTGATGTTCGCCACGCCCGACACAAGGTTGATCGTATCAAATTTTCGTCAGCCACCCTCGGGAGCCCCGAGGTCGCCGCTCCCGGGCGCCCCCCCGCCGAACCCCCGGATCACCCGGTTCGCCATCCACGTGATCGCCGCCCCAACCACGACGACCGACGCGATTCCTCCCCAGATCATCCAGGCCGGCCTCCGCTCCGCCGCCTCCGCCGCGGTCAGATCCCGCACCGACGCCGCCAGATACACCGCGATGCCCGTGCGCGGCGCCATCCCCAGCAATGTGCCGAGCAGGTACGGCCCGATCGGGACACGGATCGACCCGAACACCAGATTGCTCAGCGCAAAGGGAGAGTTCAGCGGCAGCCGAAGCAACGCCACCACGCCCAACGACTTCCAGAACCCGCTGCCCACCAGCGCGTCGCGCACCCTCTGCCACTTCGGATGCTCGCGGAGCACCGCGCCGACATCTCGGCTCGCGGCCCGCCTCGACACGGCATAGCCGATCAGCGCGCCCCCCAAGAACCCCGCCAGCGCGCCCGGGAACCCGAGCGCGAACCCGAACGCCCAACCACCCAGGATCGACTGCGCATACGTCGGCAGCAGCGCCAGCCCGGACAGCGCCGCAAACCCCGCGACATACAGCGCCAGCCCCGCGTCCTCGTGCGAGCGCAGCCACGGGCCGACCGTGTTCAAGGACCCCAGCAGCACGAACCCCGCGATCGCGGGCATCCCCGCCGCGACCAGCGCCAGAGGCCCCGCCGCGCCGAACTTCTTGAACGTCGCCGCGGCGGACGAGACCCCGGCAGGGGAAGAGGGGTTCGGATCGCCGTCGGGCATACAACGGCCAACCATACTCCCGCGGCGCCGCGGGCGCGCGCCGGGCCTACCATCCGCTCGAACGACCTTGAAATCTGTGCCCGACCGGGCGAAAGCCCCGTCGATGGAGGTTCGCCGCGATGTTGCCCAAGCCCCCGCCGCGTGAGCCCTCGCTGGGCTTTCTCTACCTGCCCCCCTTCCGCGTCCAGGGCGCCTCGATCGCCGGCGAGTCCACCTCCATCCAGGTTCCGGAACTCGACGTCGTCTTCGACATGGGCTGCTGCCCGCGCACCATGCTCGCGAGCAAGTACGCCGTCATCAGCCACGGCCACATGGACCACATCGGCTCCCTGGCGTACTGGTGCTCCCAGCGCAAGTTCCAGGGCATGGGCGCCGGCACGATCATCTGCGACGCGCGCATCGAGCGCGCCATCCGGCGCATGATGGAGGGCTACGTCGAACTGGAGCAGCAGGTCACCCCCTTCGAGGTGATCGCCCTGAACCCCGACGGCGAGGCGGAGATCAAGAACAACACCGTCATCCGCGCCTTCGAGGTCGAGCACACCGGCCCCGCCTTCGGCTACGTGATCATCGAGAAGCGCTCCAAACTCAAGCCCGAATACGCGGACCTCCCCCAGGAAAGTCTCCGCGAGATCAAGGCCCGAGGCGAGGAGATCACCCGCATCCTCGAGATCCCCCTCGTCGCCTACCTCGGCGACACCGCGCCCGGACCCGCGCTCCTCCGCGCCGACGTCCGCACCGCCCAGATCGTCATCAGCGAGTGCACCTTCGTCGAGCCCGACCACAAGAGCCGCGCCAAGATCGGCAAGCACCTCCACCTCGACGACATCGTCGAGTGGCTCCGCGTGCTCGAGTGCAAGCACCTCGTGCTCACCCACCTCTCGCGCCGGACCAACATCGCCTTCGCGCGGAAGCAGCTGGCCCAGCAGGCCGGCCGCGACCGCTCGGCGCGCGTCGAGTTCCTCATGGACTCCCGCCCTAACAAGGAGCGCTACGAGCGTCAACTGCTCGAAGCCGCCGAGAAGGAAGCGCAGCGCACCGCCCAGACGCCCCGCGCCGGTTGACACCGCGCGGGCCCACCCCTACGTTCCCCCGCTCGGTCGGCGCTGCGCGCCGGCCGCTTCTCGCATCGGCAGAAGGGTGTGGCTTGGTGGGTTCTCCTGACGTTCTCACTTCGGGGCGGCGCCGCGACCGCTCGGTCGAACCTGTCGCCCCTCACTCCCCGGCGGGCAAGGGAGTCGACCGCGCCGCCTGGGCCTCCGTCCTGGCCCACCTCCGCGAGCACCACGTCTCCATCTGCCGGCGCTGGTTCGACGAACTCGAGCCCCTCGCCATCGACCGCGGCGCCCTCGTCATCCGCGTCCAGCAGGCCGCCCGTCGCCAGTACCTCGAACGCGAGTGCGCCCCGAGGTTCGCCGAGGCCGCCCAGACCGTCACCGGCATGCTCCTCTCCGTCCGGTTCATCGGCGATGACGCCGAGCCGGCCGAGGGCGCCGCCGGCGACCACGACGTCGAGGCCCCCACGCCGGCGGCCGACCCGCCGCTCCCGCTCGAGCGCGACCGGCTCCCCGAACACCGCGAAGAACAGCCCCAGGCGTTCTCCAACGCCGCCGCGCTCCGATCCCCCGACGAGATCATCCTCAGCCCCGACTACGTCTTCGACACCTTCGTCCCCGGCCCGGAGAACCGCCTCGCCCACGCCGCCGCGGTCGCCGTCAGCGAGAACCCCGGCAAGGCCTACAACCCCGTCTTCATCCACGGCGGCGTCGGCCTGGGCAAGACCCACCTGCTCCAGGCGATCTGCCACCGCCTCCTCGAACTCAACCCCTCGACGAACATCCACTACGTCTCGTGCGACGCCTTCATCACCCAGTTCATGGAGTCGGTCCAGAGCGGCCAGATGGCCGGCTTCCGCCACCGCTTCCGAGACGTCGACGTCCTGGTCATCGACGACATCCACTTCCTCGCCCAGCGCGAGCGCACCCAGGAGGAGTTCTTCCACACCTTCAACAGCCTCTTCCAGTCCCACAAGCAGATCGTCCTGTCCTCCGACGCCCCTCCCGACCAGATTCCCCACCTCGAAGAACGCCTCGTCTCCCGCTTCAAGTGGGGACTCGTCGCCGAGGTCGAGCGGCCCACCTACGAGACCCGCGTCGCCATCGTGAAGAAGAAGGCCGAGCTCCGCGGCCTGTTCCTCCCCGACGACGCCGCCTGCCTCATCGCGGGCCGCATCGACTCCAACATCCGCGAACTCGAGGGCGCCGTCGTCCGCGTCCAGATGCACGCCAGCCTCGAGAAGCGGCCCATCGATCGCGCCCTCGCCGAGAGCGTCCTGGGCCCGGCCCCCAACCGCGTGCAGCCCCAGCTCACCATCCAGACGATCATCGAAACCGTCTCCGACTTCTACAACGTCAAACTCCTCGACCTGCAATCCAAACGCCGCCAGAAATCCATCGCGCACCCCAGACAGGTGTGCATGTACCTCGCGCGCCGACTCACCGGCCACTCTCTGGAGGAGGTCGGCGGGTTCTTCGGCAACCGCGACCACACCACGGTCATGCACGCCGTCCGCACCGTCGGCGATCGCGCCGACAAGGACGCGGACTTCGCCGGCGTGCTCCGCTCCCTCGAGCAGCGCCTCAGCAACCGCTGCTGACCCGCCCCGGGCAATAGCCCCCCCGCTTTGTTTAGATTTCGTCAAGGACAAGGGGCTGGCGGCATCGTCGTCGCCGCCGACCCCTCGCTTCCCACTTGTCTGTGAGGGCGCCAAGAAGCGGTGGAGCGCCTGGCGCTTGCATGCGCCCGAGATCACGCCGGTGATGTGGAAAACACGTGCATCAATGAGCAGCCGCCCCGCCTTGCCCGCCCCACAAGCGCCCCCGACAGGCCCGCCGACACCTTCTTCGCCGACGCCCCTCGCCAGATCCCCGATCATCGCTGCGTTCCATCGATTCCTGCTCGGAAATCCACATTCCGACAGCGCTTCCTACGACGACGATGAATGAACTTCCGATGGAGGTAGAGAGAAGATAAAGATCGCTCGGCCCACGCCCGGTCGCGGCCGCGACCACCCCCCGGCGGACGGACCGCTGTCCACCGCCGTGTGGAACGGGTGTGGACAGGCGTCCCGAACCGGCTACGGCATCAGCCCACGGGTCGCCTCCGTGCCGGCGCCGCCTGGCATCGTGCGCACCACACCGTCGTCCGGCCGCCCACGACCGCCGTCCGAAGCCGCCGCCCGCACTCCCGGCAGGTCTCCCCGCCCCTCCCGTAGACCGCGTGGGAGGCCTGGTACGCCCCCTCGGCCCCGGCGGCGTCCGCGTACCCGCCGTCCCGCAGCGTCGAGCCTCCGGCCTCGACCGCGCGGCAAAGCGTGGCCACGATCGCGTCGCGCAGACGGCCGACCTCCTCCCCTCGCACCCCCCGCGCCGACCGCACCGGGGAGAGCCTCGCCGCGAAGAGCGATTCATCCGCGTAGATGTTCCCCACCCCCGCGATCACCGTCTGGTCCAGAAGGACCGCCTTCAGCGCACGCCTGGCCCCCCGCAGCCCGGCGGCAAGGTCCTCCGCCCCGATAGTCAGCGCGTCCGGGCCCAGGCGCGACCACCGCTCAGCGCGCAGCGCCGCCTCGCTGGGAAACGTCCAGAGCCCTCCAAAGCGCCTCGGGTCGCTGAACCGCATCAGCACCCGCGCGCCCGAGGAGGCGCGGAGCAGCCACGCCGCGTGCACATGCTCCGAGGCTTCCCAAGGCCCAAGACTCTCCGCATCGCGCGCCGCCTCGCACCTCACCGCCCCGGACATGCCGAGATGGATTTCCAGCGCGCGCCCGTCGTCGGCGACGATCGCCATGTGCTTGCCGTGGCGCGCCAGCGAGGCGATGCGCGCCCCGACGAGCAGCCCATCCGGGCCCGCGTCGCCGGTGAGCACGTCGGCGCGGTGCAGGGCGGCCCGCTCCACCCTCGCGCCCAGGATCGCGCGCTCGAGCGATCGCCTGACGGTCTCGACTTCCGGGAGTTCGGGCATGCGGGGGGATTGTTGCCCTGAGCCCGACGCCGCAGCGGGTCCAGAGCCGACCCATATCATCCGATGCTTCTCGGAAGGCCCCCGGGGCCGGGTGCAGCCCCCGCCCCCCGTTCCGCACAGGAGATTCCCCGCGTCATGGCCGATCCCAACCGTTTCGCATCCGACGCGGGGCCCCCGCTCCCCACCAACATCACCGCCGCCGATCCGGAGCAGGCGGTCGCGGAGGTGCGCCGCGCCCACGACCGCCTCCGCGCCGAGATCTCCAAGGTCGTGGTCGGCCAGGACGACGTGGTCGACCAGCTGCTCCTCTCGCTCTTCTGCCGGGGCCACGCGCTGGTGGTCGGCGTGCCCGGCCTGGCCAAGACCCTGCTCATCTCGACCATCGCCCGCACCCTGGGCCTGCAGTTCTCGCGCATCCAGTTCACGCCCGACCTGATGCCCTCCGACATCACCGGCACCGAGGTGATCGAGGAGGACCGCTCCACCGGCGTCCGCGCCCTGCGCTTCGTCAAGGGCCCGGTCTTCGCCAACGTCATCCTCGCCGACGAGATCAACCGCACGCCCCCCAAGACCCAGGCGGCGCTGCTCGAAGCCATGCAGGAGCACCAGGTCACCGTCGGCGGCGTGCAGCACCGCCTGCCCTGGCCCTTCTTCGTCCTCGCCACCCAGAACCCCATCGAGCAGGAGGGCACCTACCCCCTGCCCGAGGCCCAACTCGACCGCTTCCTCTTCAACATCACCATCTCCTACCCGCGCGAGGCCGAGGAACTCGAGATTGTCCGCCGCACCACCTCGCGCGCCGAGGCCCGCCCCGAGCCCGTGCTCAGCGGGGAGGACGTCCTCCGCGTGCAGGACCTGGTCCGCGAGACCCCCGCGGCGGACTACGTGATCAAGTACGCCCTGCGCCTGGTCCGCGCCACCCGCGTCAAGACCCCCGACGCCGACGCCCTCAGCGCCGGCGAGAAGCCCGTCGAGATCAAGGCAGTCAAGGATTACGTCGCGTGGGGCGCCGGCCCCCGCGCCAGCCAGAGCCTGGTGCTCGCGGCCAAGGCCCGCGCCATCCTCGCCGGCTCCTACCACGTCACCCCCCAGCACATCCGCGACGTCGCGCGCCCCGTCCTCCGCCACCGCCTCATGCTCAACTACAACGCCGAGGCTGACGGCGTCGCCACCGACGACGTGATCACCGCCCTGCTCGAACGCATCCCCGAGGACGGCGCGGGGCCCGCCGAGCGCAAGCGGATGGACGCGGTGATGCGCTAACGCGCCGCTCCGCCCCGCGCGACGCGATACCGCACGATCTCCGGCTCCTCGCCCTGCGCCGGCTTGCGCCGCTCGAACGTCATCCCGCACTTCTCCATGACCCGGATCGACCCGACGAGATGAGGAAGCGTCTCCGCCGCCACCGCGCCCACGCGGGGGTCCGCGAACGCGCGGCGGACGAGTTCGCGCGCCGCCTCGGTCGCCAGCCCGCGCCCTTCCCACGCCGGGAGCAGGCCGTAGCCGATCTCGACCACACCATCCGCGTCCGGCGGGCCTTTGTAGCCGCCCGAGCCCATCAGGGTCGGGCCCTCGCGCTAGACGAAGAAGTACATCCACCACCCGACCCAGTCGGGCCTCGACGCCAGCACGTCGGCGGTGTGCGGCAACGCGTCGCGGAGCAGTTCCGGGGGTCACTCGGCGGGGATGCCCGCGCCGAGCAGCCTGCCGAGCGCGGCATGGTCGCCATCCGCCGCTGCCCGGGCGGACGTGGCGGTGGCGGGGATGAGCAACAGGCGCTCGGTGGTCAAGGGCGCCATCGCGTCATCGGTGCTCATCGTGGCGACCGAGCGAACCTTTAGTACGGAGTGGATCTTGTCTTTGCAGGGGGCGGAAGATCTTCGGCGGCGGCCGGCTTGTCCTCGGCGGCCGGGGGCGCTTCCTCCGGCCCCTTCGTCTCCGCCGTGGACCGGTAGACGAGCGGATCGCCATAGCTACTCACGAAGATCCTCGGCGTTTCGCCGGGCTTCGCGGCGGCCAGGCGGATCCACCCGCCGTTGGTTGCGCAGTTCCGCTGCGCAACGACTTCACCCGCGGCGCTCAGAAGCATCACAACGCCGGACGGGAGGCCGGCATCGGCCTCCTCGTCGTCGGCGCGGCCGAAGAAACCGGCGGCCGCGACGATCATGGTTGTCCCGTCGCCGACGGCAACCGCCATTTTGCCCTGAAGGCCGTTCATCTCCGGGCCGGCGTCCCAGAGGCGCTTCCCGTCGAGCGAGTGCATCGAGACGCGGGGGCCGGTCTTCTCGACGCGGGCGATGATCCAGCGGAACTCGCCGTCGACGCGCGCGGCCGCCAGAGCGCACTGGAACGTCCGGGAGCCGACGCCCTCCGGGTGGATGTACCGCCGCGACGCGCCGTCGGCGCTGTAGAGCACGATCATCGCGCGCGGGCCGCTGGCGCCGCCGAGGCCGCCATGAAACGTGCCGATCATGGCCATCTCGGGCACGCCGTCGCCATCGGTGTCCACCATGATCGGCTCTTCCTCGACCGCGGAATGGAAGTTCGCGCCCATACCGGCGCGCTTCGCCCGCTCGGGTCTGAACAACTCCGGCCGCACCTCTGGCGCCGCCCCCTCTTTCGCCAGGGCGGATGGATGAAGCCACACCCCGGCGCTCAGCGAAACGGCAATCCCGACCGTCGCGAACACAGATTTCATTTCACCCGGCCCTCCGCGCGCCGGGGGCCCATTCCCCCGACGACCTCTCCACTGTACCGCCTGTATCTGCGGCCACCCCCCGCCGTGCCGATACAACCACAACGCGAAGGCGCGCCCGCGGTCGCCCCGCGCACTCCCCGGCGGTTCGCCCTCTAGAGTCTCCGTGTTGGACCCCACACCCCCACAGGCGCCAACCACACTACGCGACGCCGCGCCCGCCGGCGGCGTCGACGCCACGCTCTACCTCCACCCCCAGACCCTCGCCCGGCTCGGCTCGTTTGAACTGCGCGCCAAGCACATCGTCGAGGGCGTCATGTCGGGCGCCCACCGCTCCCCCTACCAGGGGTTCTCCATCGAGTTCGCCCAGCACCGCCCCTATGTCCAGGGCGACGACCTGCGACACCTCGACTGGAAGGTCTTCGGCCGCTCCGACAAGCTCTACCTCAAGCAGTACGAGCAGGAGACCAACCTCGACGTCGTCGCCATGGTCGACGCCTCGGGCTCCATGAACTACGGCTCGCGGCTCTTCGAGGAGGCCTCCGGCGTCGGCCGCAGGACAAGCCTCGACGGGCGGCTCAACTGGACCAAGTTCGACCACGCGACCGCCCTCGCCGCCGCGATCGGCTACATCGCGCTGCGCCAGGGCGACCGCGCCGGGCTGTTCGTCTACGCCGATCAGGTCGTCGACGCGGTGAAGCGGTCGAGCGCGCAGGGCCAGTGGCGCCAGATCGTCACCACGCTCGCCACCCAGCCGGTGAACCGTGCGACCGACCTGCCGCGCACCATGGACCAGGTCCTGGCCAAGCTCACCAACCGGTGCCTGCTCTGCGTGGTCAGCGACTTCTTCTCCGACCCCGAGGAGATCCGCACCGCCCTGGCCCGGGCCCGGCACCGGCGCCACGACGTGATCCTGTTCCAGGTGGTCGACCGCATGGAGCAGACCTTCGCCTTCACCGACGCGGCCCCCTTCGAGGGCTTCGAGGGCGAGGCTCGCCTCCGCCTCGACCCCCGCGCCATCCGCAAGGCGTACCTCGAAGCCTTCGAGGGCCACTGCGCCGCGGTGGAGAAGATCGCGCGGGGCCTGGGCTTCGACTACCAGCTCGTGTGTACGCACGACTGGCTCGGGCCCCCCCTCGCCGCGTTCATCGCCCGGCGCAACGCGCGGATGCGCGCAAAGACGAGGGGCGCGTGACCTTTCTGCACCCGGCGATCTTCGCGGCCGCCGCGGCGTGCGTCGCCGTGCCGATCCTCATCCACCTGCTCTCGCGAAGGCGGCGCAGGCCGGTGCTCTGGGGCGCGATGCGCTTCCTCCTCGAGGCGTATCGCAAGCAGCGCCGGCGGCTGCAGATCGAGCAGTTGCTGCTGCTCGCGACGCGGTGCCTCATCGTGCTGCTGGCCGGCGCCGCCATCGCGCGGCCCCTGCTGGAGGCCGCGGGCGCCCTGGGCGGCGGCGCCTCTCGAACGCTCTATCTGGTCATCGACACATCGCTGGCCTCGAGCGCGAGGGCCGAGGCCGGAGGCGGGACGAGCCTCGACCGGCTCAAGGCCCAGGCCTCGGCCCTGCTCGCCGCCCTCGGCCCCAGCGACCGCGCAGCGCTGATCACCGTCGGCTCCCCGGCCGAAGCCGCGGTGCTCCCGCCCTCCCCCGACATCGCCGCGGTGCGTGGGCTGGTCGAGCGGCTGGCGCCGACCGACGCCCCGGCCGACTGGGCGGGCGCCGCCCAGCGCATCGCCGCCGACCTTGCGGGCGCGCGCGACGGCGCAGCGGACGTCACCGTCGCGGCGCTCAGCGACTTCCTGCTCGGCTCGCTCGACCCGGCGCAGCCGCCGCCCAAGGCCTTCGCCGCCCTGCCCGAGGGCGTGCGCGTGCGCGTGCTCGCCTCGAACCCGGTCGACCCCGCCGCCGCGCCGGGCAACACGCAGGTGATCGGCGTCGAGCCGCTCCGCCCCGTGGTGCTGACCGGGGCCGATTCCCCCCAGCCGGCGCCCTCCGGCGGGCAGGAGCAGGTGCGCGTGATGCTCCGCCGCGCCGGCCCCTCGGTGCGCGAGGCGGCGACCAGCAGCGTGCGCCTGACCCT
>CANJRL010000034.1 GCA_947476675.1 Phycisphaerales bacterium | reverse complement strand
CTTCTTGTTGTCCATGAGGCTGACGGGGCCCTTCATGGTCTTCTCGCCGCGCTGGGGGGCGAACGCCTTCCCGCGCTCGACCATCACCTCGGCGGTGGTGGTCTCGAGGGTGACGCCGCGGAGTTTCGCGACGGTCTCACGGGTGCGGAGGTTGTCGAGCGCCAGGAGCGCCGCCTTGACGGTGTTCTGGGAGTTGGTGGACCCGAAGCACTTGCTGAGGCAGTCGGTGACGCCGGCCATCTCGAGGACGGCGCGGACGGTGGCCCCCGCGACGACGCCGGTGCCCGGCGCGGCCGGGATCAGGCGGACGCCCGAGGCGCTGAACCAGCCCTGCACCTCGTGGGGGATGGTG
The DNA here is from genome assembly GCA_947476675.1 of Phycisphaerales bacterium. Taxonomy (GTDB): domain Bacteria; phylum Planctomycetota; class Phycisphaerae; order Phycisphaerales; family UBA1924; genus CANJRL01. The sequence goes on along the minus strand of CANJRL010000034.1, from coordinate 23,220 downwards.
CCGCCCAGCAGCGTCACCCGCTTGAGGTGCTTGCGGGCGTCCTTCTGCGCCTTCTCAACGGCGACGGGCACTTCCTTGGCCTTGCCGTAGCCCAGCCCGACGCGGCCGCGGCGGTCGCCGACGACCACCAGGGCGTTGAAGGAGAAGCGCCGGCCGCCCTTGATCGTCGCGCTGGTGCGCGAGACCGCGACCGTCGTGCTTTCCAAAGAACTCGATTCGTCGAGCATCTCAGAGGCCATGGATCACCGTTGCGTGGGGTTCTGGCGGCCTGCGCCGCCGGGGTTTCTGTGTGCTGCGCTGTCGAGAAGACGGGAGACGGTCAGAAATCGAGGCCGCCTTTGCGGGCCGCGTCCGCCAGGGCCTTGACCCGGCCGTGGAAACGGAAGCCGCCCCGGTCGAAGACCACCGCGGTGACCCCGGCCGCTTTCGCGCGCTCCGCCAGGCGGAGGCCGACGGCGGCGGCGGCGGCGGCGTTGCCCGACTTGTCGGGCATCCCGTCCTCCTGGCTGGAGGCGGCGCACAGCGTGCGCCCCGCCAGGTCGTCGATGACCTGGGCGTGGATGTGCTTCAGCGAGCGGTAGACGCTGAGCCGGGGGCGGGAGGGCGTGCCCTCCACGCGCTTGCGGATGCCGATCACGCGGCGGCCGCGACGGACTTGCTTGAGCCTGTTCTTGTCCATGGCCGATCACCTGTCCTTAGGCGCCGAAGGCCTTGCCCTGCTTGCGCTTGATCACTTCCTCGATGTACTTGATGCCCTTGGCGTTGTACGGCTCGGGCTTGCGCTTGGAGCGCACGACGGCGGCGAACTGCCCCACCGCCTGCACGTCCGCGCCCTTGATGTTCACGAAGTTCTTGTCGACCGCGACCTCGACGCCGGCCGGGATCGGCACCTTGATGATGTTCGCCAGCCCCACCTTCAGGTCCAGCGTCTTGCCGCCGATGGTCGCGCCCCAGCCGACGCCGTTGATCTCCAGGCGCTTCTCGAACCCCTTGGTCACGCCGGTGATCATGTTGTCGATGTGGGCCCTCATCGAGCCCCAGTCGGCCTTGGTCTGGCGGTTGTCCATGTCCGCGTCGGCGATGGTGCACCGCACCGCCTTCTCGGCGGCGACGAACTCCACGCGGACGCGATCGGGGATGCGCCGGGAGAGCCTCTTCGGCCCCGACTCCACCGTCACGGTGTCGCCGGCGACGCTGACCTTCACCTTGTCGGGTACCGGGATTGGCTTCTTGCCGATGCGGGACATGGTCGCTTGCTCCAACGCGGACAGGGGGAAACTCGACGATGGTCCTGAGGGAAGGATTATTCGATGGTGCAGAGGATCTCGCCGCCGACGCGCTCCTTGCGGCACTTGCGGTCGGACATCACGCCCCGCGACGTCGAGACGATGGCGATGCCCAGGCCCTGCAGGGGGCGGGGCAGGTCGTCGACGCCGAGGTACAGGCGGCGGCCCGGGGAGGACTCGCGCTTGATCGAGTGCAGGATGGTCTCGCCCGCCGGGCCGTAGCGGAGCTTCACGCGGATCTCGCCCTGGCGACCGTCCTCGATGACGTCGAAGCCGTCGATGTAGCCCTCCTCGCGCATGACCTCGGCGATGCCGCGGCAGACCTTGCTGTTCTTGCAGTTGACGGTCTTGCTGCGCAGCCGCGAGGCGTTGCGGATCCGGGTCAGCATGTCGGCGATGGGGTCGGTCAGGGCCATTGTTCTTCTCTACCGTGGTCGGTCGGTCCCGCCGCAAGCGGGCGGCGGTCGCGTGGATCGGTTCGGCTTGTGCGTGCTCGGCTCTGTCGTCGGGTCACCAGCTGGCCTTGCGCATCCCGGGGATCTTGCCCTCGAGCGCCAGCTTCCTGAGCATGATCCTGCTCAGGCGGAACTTGCGGTACACGCCGCGGGCCCGCCCGGTGATCTGGCACCGGCGGACCGTCCGCGTCGAGAACTTCGGCTTCCGCATCGACTTGACCATCTGCGCCTTGGTCGTCATGGATCACCTCTTCTCCGGCTTGCGGAACGGCATGCCCAGCTGCTCCAGCAGGAACCTGCTCTTGGCCGGGGTGCTGTTCGAGAACACGAAGTTGATGTTCATGCCGTGGGTGAACACCGCCTTCGCCATGTCGATCTCCGGGAACACGCCCTGCTCGGTCAGGCCCATGGCATAGTTCCCGTCCTTGTCGAACGCCTTGTCGTTCAGGCCCCGGAAGTCCTTGATGCGGGGCGTCGCCAGGTTGATCAGGCGGTCGAGGAAGTGCCACATCCGCTCGCGGCGGATGGTCACCATCGCCGAGGAGTCCACGCCCTCGCGCACCTTGAAGTTCGACACGCTCTTCTTGGCCTTCACCACCACCGGCTTCTGCCCGCTCACCGTGCGCAGCGTCTCGATGACCGTGTCCTTGACCTGGGGCGGGATCTTGGCGCCCTCGAGGTGCCGGCCCATGTTCACGTTGAGCACGATCTTCTCGAGCCGCGGCAGGGCCATCGGGTTGCCCGTGCCGAACTCCTTGGCCATCGCCTCGCGCACCTCGGTCTGGTACTTGACGCGCAGGCGCGGGGGAGTCTTGGGCCCGAGGTCCTCCGGCGCGTCGGTGCGGGGCTCGTGCCCGCCGCCGCCCTTGGGCGCGCCCTTGGGCTTGCCGCCGCCCTGGCCCGCCGGGGGGGCCTTCTTCTCGGGCTTGTCCTGCTTGTTCTGCTGGTCTTTCGCCATGGTCAGGCCTCACTCCTTCCGGCCCGGGCGGGCTTGGCGACGGCGGCCTTGGGCGCGGGCTTGGCGGCGGGCTTGGCCTCGCGAGGGCCGTGCACCGCCCCCAGTTCCTTGCCGGTGCGGGCCGCCACGCGGACCTTGCTCCCGTCGCTCTTGGTGCTGAAACGGACACGCGTCGGCTTGCCGTCGACCACCGGGCTGACGCTGCTGATGTGGAACGAGCGGTCGAGGGCCACCTGCCCGCCCTGGGGGGCGACGCGGGTCGGCTTGAGGTTCTTCACGCGCTGCTTGCGGCGCTCCCCGTCGTACACCGACGCGGGGAACTGGATCACCACGCGGTCGTGCTTGGTGAGCACCCGCACGATCCGCCCGACGGCGCCCCGGAACGAGCCCGAGGTGACCATCACGTCGTCGCCCTTGCGAACATGCCGCGGCATCAGATGACCTCCGTCGCGAGGGACACGATCTTCATGTAGTTCTTGTCGCGGAGCTCGCGGGCCACGGCGCCGAAGATGCGCGTGCCCTTGGGGTTGCCGTCGTCCTGGATCAGCACCACCGCGTTGGCGTCGAACTTGACGTACGAGCCGTCCGAGCGGCGGGTCGGGTGGGTGGTCCGGACCACCACGGCCTTGGCCTTGTCGCCCGCCTTCACCTCGGCGCCGGGCAGCGCCTTCTTGATCGACACCACCACGCGGTCGCCCACGCCCGCGGTGCGCCGGGTGAACCGGCCGCGGGCGGTCGAGCCCCCGAGCACGCGGATCACGTACGCCACCTTGGCGCCCGAGTTGTCCGCGACTTCACACCTTGTTTCTTGCTGCAGCATGGATGAATCTCGGTTTGCTTGCTCGTCGGTTCCGTCGCTCCCCGGGGCCGGGGCCGGGGCCGGGCCTCACATCCCGGCGCGGGCCTTCTCCACCACCCGGACGATCTCCCAGCGCTTGGTCTTGCTGATCGGGCGGCACGGGCGCACCTCGACGCGGTCGCCCTTGCGCGACTCGTTGGCCGGGTCGTGCACGTGGAGCACCGTCCGCTTGGCCAGGTACTTGCCGTACTTCGCGTGCTTCTGCTGGAACGCCACCACCACCTTGCGGGTCTTGTCGCGCTGGTCGGTCTCGACCACGCCGATCTTGGTCGAGACCTGCTTCTCCGCCGCGGGCTTGGCTTGCGTCGTGCTCATGGTGCTCACTTTCAGGCCCCGGCCTTGGCGCGGCGCGCGTTGCGCTCGGTCAGCAGGCGGGCGATCGTCTTCCGGGTGCGGCCGAACTGGTTGGGGTCCTCGATCTTCTCGGTCACCGCCTGGGTGCGGAGCGTGAACAGGCGCTTGCGGGCCTCCTCCAGCTCGGCGGACAGCTGCTCCGGGCTCAGCCGGTGATGCTCCGCGACGGTCTCGCTTGTCTTCTTCTTCGCCATCGCTCGGTCGCTCCAGGAACTCAGACGGTCACCCGGCGGCCGACGAACCGGCAACGCACCGGCATCTTCATCGCCACGCGGAGGAGGGCGCGCCGGGCCAGGTCGGGCTGCACGCCGCCGATCTCGAACAGCATCGTCCCGGGGCGGACCCGCGCCGCCCAGTACTCCACCTCGGCCTTGCCCTTGCCCATGCGGGTCTCCAGGGGCTTCTTGGAGATGGGCTTGTCCGGGAACACGCGGATGTACAGCTGCCCCTCGCGCTTGAGGAAGTGCTGCGCCGCGACGCGCCCCGCTTCGAGCTGCCGCGCCGTGAGCCACACCCCCTCCATGGACTGCAGCCCGTAGTCCCCGAACGCGACGTAGTTGCCCTTCGTCGCCTTGCGGTCGCGGACCCGGCGCATCTCCTTCCGGAATTTCACTCGCTTGGGAAGCCTCGGCATCGCTCAGTCCTTGTTCGTCTCGTTCGTCCGTTCGCGCCGCATCACCGACGCCCGCGGGCCCGGGGCCGCGCGCCGGCGGCGGTCGACTGCTCCGCCTCGTCCGTGATCTGCTTGTCGTACATGCCCTTGTAGACCCACACCTTCACCCCGATCGCGCCGTAGGTCGTGAAGGCCTCCGCGAACCCGTAGTCGATGTTCGCCTGGAACGTCGACAGGGGCAGCGAGCCGAGGCGCACGTCCAGCGTGCGGCTCATCTCCGCCCCGCCCAGGCGCCCGCTGATGCAGATGCGCACGCCCTTGGCCCCGCCCTGCATCGCCGCCTGCGCCCTCATGCTGACCACGCGCCGGTAGGAAGCCCGCTTCTTGAGCTGCTCCGACACCGCCTCGGCGATCAGCGTCGCCTCGAGATCGGGCTGCTTGATCTCCAGCACCGACATCGACACCTTGCGCCCGGTCATGTACTGCAGTTCCTCGGTGAGGCGCTCCACCTCGGCGCCCTTGGGGCCGATCACCAGGCCCGGGCGGGCGGTCTTGACGATGATCTTGAGCTCCTCGCGGGTCCGCTCGATGTGCAGGTCGGAGACCGCCGCGAAGGGGGGCGTCCGGTTCAGCCGCTTGTCCAGGAACTTCCTGATCTTGTAGTCCTCGATCAGCAGCTCGCCGAACAGCGCCTTGGGTGCGTACCAGCGGCTGCGGTGGGACTCGGTGATGCCGACGCGGAGGCCGAAGGGGTGGCACTTCTGTCCCATTAGTTCTTCTCCTCGACGCCGACGATGATGTGGCTTGTGCGCTTGAGGATCTGGTGGGCCCGGCCCCGGTCCTTGGCCTTGAAGCGCTTGATCAGCGGGCCCCCATCGACCCGGCTCTCCGCGACCACAAGGGCCGCGATGTCCGCCTGGGCCTGCTCGGCGTCCGCGACCGCCGCCATCAGGGTCTTGCGCACCGAGACCGCGGCACGCTTGGGGTTGAACTGCAGCGCCGCCATCGCGCGGTCCACCGGCATGCCGCGGATCATCTCGGTCACCAGCCCGACCTTGCGGTCGCTCCCGCGCACGAAGCGGGTGGTGCTGACGTAGCGGCAGAAGTCGGCCGGCTTGACCCCCAGGGCCTGGGCCAGGGCCGCGATGTGACCCGAGCGGGCACGGGGGTGGTTGCGCTCCGCCATCCAGTTGCGCAGCGCGGACAGGGCCTCCCCGGCGCCGAGGCCGGCGGGGACAAGGCTCTCCGCGAGCTGCTCGGGCGCGAGCGACGCCGACTCCGCGATGCTCTTGAGTTTCTTGCCGTTGATCTTCACGGTTCAGTCCTTCGATGGTCCCCGGGAACGGTCACGAGCCCTTCTCGCCGCCCTCGATGCCTTCCTTCTTGTTCGTGTGCCCGCGGAACAGCCGCGTGTGCGAGAACTCGCCCAGCTTGTGCCCGACCATGTCCTCGGTCACGAACACGTCCAGGAACGCCCGGCCGTTGTGCACCTTGAACGTGTGCCCGATGAACTCGGGCACAATTGTGCAGCGCCGCGCCCACGTCTTCAGCGGCTCGCGCTTGCTCTGCTGGTTCAGCCTCTCCACCCTCAGGTAGAGCGACTCGTCCACGAACGGGCCTTTCTTCAGCGAACGTCCCATGGGGGTTCCTCAGTGTCTCCGGATCAATGCAACTGCCCGAAACGAACGGTCTTGCGGCGGCGGATGATGAGCTTCTCCGACGGCTTCTTGCGATTGCGCGTCGTCCCGCCCTTGGCCAGCACGCCCGAGGGGCCCACCGGCGGGCGGTTGCCCTTCGAGCGACCGGAGCCGCCGCCCAGCGGGTGCGCGTTGTGGCTCTTGGCCATGCCGCGGGTGATCGGCCGGCGGCCCATCAGCCGCGTCATCCCAGCCTTGCCCAGCCGGCGCAGGGCGTGGTCGATGTTCCCGATCTGTCCGATGGTGGCGCGGCACTCGAGACGGACCTGGCGCAACTCGCCCGAGGGGAGCACCAGCGTCGCGTACTCGCCCTCCTTGTTGGTCAGGCGGGCGTACATGCCGGCGGAGCGGCAAATCTGGGCCCCGCGGCCCTGGGTCAGCTCCACGCAGTGGATGTCCAGGCCGGTCGGGATGTGCCGGATGGGCATCGAGTTGCCGAGCTTGGGCTCGATGGCGTTCTCGGAGGCCAGGATCTCCTCGCCGTCCCTCACCCCCTTGGGGGCCAGGATGTACCGCCGCACGCCGTCGGCGTACTCCACCAGCGCGATGTGCGCCGAGCGGTTGGGGTCGTACTCGACGCCCAGCACCTTGCCCGGCACATCGTCGCGGTCGCGGCGCCGGAAGTCGATCTTCCGGTACATCTTCTTCACGCCGCCGCCGCGCCCGCGCACCGTGATCTTGCCGCTGAAGTTGCGCCCGCCGCTCTTGGGGCGGGGCTCCATCAGGCTCTTCTCGGGCTCGAAGCGCGTCACCTCGGCGTGCGCGTTCACCGAGGCGTTTCGGCGCCCGGCGCTGGTCGGCTTGTAGATGCGGATCGGCATGGTTCAGTCCTCAGTCCTGTGCGCCATCGCTCAGAAGAGCTCGATGGCCTGGCCTTCCTTGAGCCGCACGATCGCGCGCTTGGTCTCGGCGTGCGGCGTGTAGCGCCAGCGGTTGCGGGTCAGCGGCCCGCGGCGGACCAGCGTGTTCACCGACACCACCTTCACGCTGTAGAGGCTCTCGATCGCGGCCTTGATCTCGTCCTTCCGGGCCCTGCGGTCGACCTCGAAGACGTACTGCCCCTGCTCGTTCAGGGCCGTGCCCTTCTCCGTCAGCAGCGGGCGCTTCACGATGTCGATGGCGTGCATGCTCACGCGGCCTCCCTGGCGGTCTTGGCGTCGCCGGCCTTCTCGCCCTTGCGGACGTTCTTCGCCGCCTTGGTCGTTCCGGCGCTCGGCCCGGTCAGCCAGGCCTCGAGTTCCGCCTTGCCGATCACCAGGTAGCGGTGGCTCAGCAGCTCGAACACATTCAGGCCCGTCACGTCGACCGTGCGAACGTCGGGCAGGTTCCGGGCGCCCTTGACGGCGTTGCCGGAGTCGGCCGGCAGGGCCATCAGGCACGAGCGGTCCACCTTGCACGCCGCCAGCAGGTCGCGGACCTCCTTGGTCCGGGGCGAGCCGAAGGCCAGGCTATCGATGACGCGCACCTCGTTGTCCACGAGTTTGGCCAGCAGCGCGTTGCGGTTGGCCTTGCGGCGCATCTTGACCGGCATCTCCAGGCGGTACTCGGCCTTGACCTTGGTCTTGGCGAAGGCGCGGCCGCCGCCCTTGCGATTGGGCACGCGGGCCGGGCCGACGCGGGCGTTGCCCGTGCCCTTCTGGCGGTACAGCTTCCGGGTCGAGCCCTCGACGTTCCCGCGGTTCCGGGTGCGCGCCGAGCCCTGACGCAGGTTCGCGTGGTAGCGGACGTACGCCTGCTTCAGGAGCGCCGGATTGACCTCGCCGCCGAGCGCGGCCTCGTCGATGGTCAGGTCGCCGACCTGCTGGCCCTGCATGTTGAGTACGGGAACTTTCATGGCTCGTCTCGCTGCTCAATCCCGCGAGGTCCGGCGACGCGCTCCTGCATGGCCGCGTCGACGGCCGTCGGCTGTCCTGACTTGTCTCCGCCCGGCGGTCTCGGTTGCCCGGGGCACGCGCCCCCGAGCATCTCCGACCCTCCGGGCCGGCGGCCGAGCGCCTGATGGCTCGACCGACCGGGAACCCGATCAATCCGTCCCCGCGGGCCGCTCCTTCGCGCCCGCGTGCGGATCAGGCCTTGGCCTTCTCCGCCTGCTTCTTGCCCTTGGTCTTGTAGAGCCGCCGGGGCGAACGGATCTCGAGGAGACCCTGGTTCGGACCGGGCAGGCTGCCCTTGATCAGCATGATGTTCTTGTCCGACAGCACCTTGACGACCTCGAGGGAGCGGACCGTGACGCGCTCGTTGCCCAGCCTCCCGCCCATCCGCTTGCCGCGCGAGATCTGGCCGTTGCCGCGGTTGCTGCAGTGCCCGCCGATCGAGCCGCCGTGCCTGTGCATGCGCTCGTTGCCGTGCGATGCGAACATGCCCTTGAAGTTGTGCCGCTTCATGACGCCCGCGGTGCCCTTGCCCTTGCTGGTCCCGCTGACGTCGACAAAGGCCATCGAGGCCATCTGGTCCACGGTCAGCGTCTGGCCCAGCGTGAAGCCTTCAAGGTCCTTGGCGTCGACGCGGAACTCGCGGTGGAACTTCTTCGGGGTCGCGCCGGCCTTGGCGTCGTGCCCGATCACCGGTTGCGTGGCCCGCCGCACCTTGGCCTCGCCGTACCCGATCTGCACCGCCGCGTAGCCGTCGTTCTCCGGCGTCGTGATCTGCGTGACCACGCAGGGGCCGACCTGCACCACGGTGCAGGGCACGCTGACGCCTTCGCCCGTGTACGAGCGGGTCATGCCGAGTTTCGTGCCGAGGAGTGTCAGGGGCATGGGTCAGTCCGTCCGTCGGAAACAAATCCCCGCGGTCTCGGCGGCTCTGGGCCGCCCCGCGGGGAGGGGTTTACGCCTTGATCTTGATGAACACGCCGGCGGGGACCACCAGGCGATTCAGCGCCTCAACGGTCCGCGCGTTGGGCTCGGTGATGTCGATGATGCGCTTGTGGGTGCGGATCTCGAACTGCTCGCGCGACTTCTTGTCGACGTGGGGGCTGCGCAGCACGGTGTAGCGCTCGACGCGGGTCGGGAGCGGGATCGGCCCGGCCACCTTCGCGTTGGTGCGCTTGGCGTGGTCCACGATCTCCTTGGCGGAAGCGTCCAAGGCGATGTGGTCGTACGCCTCCATCCGGATTCGAATCTTGCCGCCCGTCATGCGCCAGTCCTACCAGACCCGATCCGAACGCCGTTCGCCGCGGAAACGCTCCGCGGACCATCGCCTCCAAAGCGAGTCGTGACAGAATCACGCCGCGAACGCCTCCCGGCGGTCGCGAGTGCGACACGCTCACCGGGGCCTTGGAACACGCCAGAGGCCTCCGGTTCGACGCGCCGTCGGTGATTCCACCACGCCCTCTCGAGCAGAGGCGAGCCGAGTAGGATACGAACCCCGACGCGGGTGTCAAGCGAGCGCGGCAAGCAATCGTTTTTCACACAAGACTCACACCCGGATCCGCCGCGAAAACCTCCAGAATCGACGCCCACGACCGCCGTGCACGCCGATGATCCTCACCTCGCTCCGAGGTAAAGGCCGAATCGACGATGACCAGCCCCGTCTCCCGCTTCCTGCCCCTGTTCGCCGCCGGTGTATTCACCGCGGGGTTGGCGGCCCAGCCCGCCGAGGCCCCCCCACGGTCGCCAGCGCAGAAATCGCCTGCCAAGGCCAAGCCCGCCCCAAAGTCGATGGGGAAGAGCCCGGTTAAGGCCGCCACCGAGCCGGCCCTCCCGCTCACCCCGCCGCCCCTGCCTGAGGGCGTCACGCTGGTCCCCGAGCCGGTAAGGCTCGAAACCCTCGGCCTGACCATTCGCCCTCCCCTTGGGGCGCTTGCCCAGTCCACCTCCGTCGGCACAGCGCGACAAAGCCTGGTCATCCGCCCGCCCGACAGCGCCTGGGCGATGGAGATCTCAGACCGCATCACCCGCGACCAGGCGCTCACGCCGGGGGCCCTCGCGGACGACCTGCTCCGCGATCTCATGAAATCGCGCGAGCGCGGCGTGCGCGACGACAAGGGCGCCATCAAGGTCACCGGGTCCGCCGTCGAGCTCATCGACCGCAAGCCCTCCGTGCTCATCGGGGGCGCTCCGGCCTCGGTCTTCTACGTCGCGACCAGCACGGCGGACTCCAGCAGGATCGTCACCGGCTACACCGTCGCCCGCTCCGAGCCGGGCCGCTTCGTGATCTGCATGCTCACCTGCCTCCCGGGCGAATTGAACAAGGCCCGGGCGATCTACGAGAACGTGCTTGCGACGGCGGAGTTCCGCGACGCCCTCGACGCCGCCACCGACCGCGCCGCCGCGGCCCGCGCCGGGGCCGACCTGCTCGCCTCGCTCACCCGCGACGACTACGAGGCGATGGCGCCGAAGTCGCCGCAGTACTACCGCCTGTACCGCGTTTCGCCGGGCGGCGCCCCCGCCGACTCGACCGAGGTCGCGTACCAACTCGTCGACATCCGCCCCGGCATGCGCGGAGAACTCGACCCTCGAAAGCCCAAGGCCTCCTTCACCGCAACCGACAAGGATCCCGGCTTCATCGCCCGCGTCGCGGCGCGGTATGTCGAGGGCGAGCGCATCATCGACACCGAGGCCACCTTCTTCGCCACGCTCTCGGGTGGCGAGGCCGACGAGGAGGTCTGGACCAACCGCATGCTCCTCCGCGACAAGAAGGACACCTCCACCTGGACCCAGAAGGGCGCGCGCGTCGGCAACCGCCTCACCGTGCAAACCCAGGGCGCCGGAGCATCGGACGCGGAGAAGCAGTGGCTCACCCCGGACAAGGCTTTTCTGTCCCAGGTGCAGGTGTACCTGCTGCCCCGCATGCTGGCCCGCGCCGCCAAGCCGCTGATCTTCGGTTTTTACGCCTTCAACGCGGGCTCGGGCGCGCAGTCGGGCGATGTGACCCTGCGCCGCGAGACGCTCGAGCCCGCGCCGGGAGGCGAAGGCTGGGTGCTTCGCACGCGGGTCGGCGAGGGCGTCGCCGAACGCACCACGAGGCTGGCCGCCGACGGTTCCATCATCCGCGCCGAGACCGCCGACGGCGTCATCATGGAGCCGATCGACGCCGAGAGCCTGCAGCGCCTGTGGCGCAGCAAGGGGCTGCCGACCAACTGATGTCGCCGGCGGGGCGGGGCCGGCCGGATCAGCCCCGACGCGGACAGCGTCGTCAGCGCCGCCGATCTCCTCGACGTCCCGGCGCGTCGATGGGCGGGGCCGTTGTCGCGGCTCAGAATTGCGGCTCGGAGGGCCCGGGCTTCGGCGGAGGCGCCTGCTCCCCCTCCGGCGGCAGCTCGTTCGGCGGCGGCTGCGGCGCGGGCTCCTCGGCCGGCGGCGGCGGGGGCGCCCCGGGCAGCATCGCGCTGACCGCCTTGAGCCGCTCGGCGATCTCGCCCCGTGCCCCCGACCCGTTCAACGCGGAGCGAGCCTTGTCGTACGCCTGCCCGGCCGAGGCGACCGCGGCCGCATGCTTCTCGTTGACCGCCGCGAGAAGCGCACTCACCTGCGCCGCCGCCGGCATCGCGGGCTTGAGCGACGCCGACCAGGCCAGCACATCGCGCACAACCCCGAGCCCCCTGGCCCTCGACGAATGCAGATCGGCGGCGGCCTGGGCGAACTGCCCGATGGCCACGGCCAGCGGCGCCTTGTCCTCGCCCGCGGCCTGCACCGCCTTGCTCATGGCCTGCTGCGCCTGCCCGTACCCGCTCACCGCCGAGTCATACGCCCTCCCCAGATCGCCCGCGGTGAGGTCCTCGATGCGCTTCACAACGGCGGCGAACTGCTCGGCCGCCTTCGCGGACTCTGCGCGCACCGCCGCGGCCTGCTGCTTCGCCTGCGACGCCCGCTCCTCCACCGCCTTGCGCGACAGCGTGAGCATCTCCCGCTGGCGCCGGGCACGGTCGATATCCACCAGAGCGACAGCGACCTGGGGTCGGAACACCGCCGCCTGGGCCTGAAGATCCGACGCTTCCTTCTCGAACCCGTCGGCGCGCCGGCCGGCCTCGTAGGCCTGCTCGTACAGCGCCGCCCGAGCCTCGGCCGCGGCTTGGCGCGCCCCGTCTCGGGCCTTCTGCTCCGCGTCGCGCGCCTCGCGGGCCTGATCGAGCCTGGCCTTTGCCGCCGCCTCGAGGCCGGCGACGCGCTGCTCCGCGTCGGCCTTGGCCTTGGCCGCCTCCCCGGCCAGCGCATCGGTCTCGCGCAGCGCCCCGTCGAGAGAGGCGAGGTCAGGGCCGAAATCCTTGCTCTCCATCGCCGCGGCGAGCGCCTCGTGCGAGTCATAGAGCCCGGCGAGCGAGCGCGCCTCCGCGACCAGGCCCATCCGCTGCCTCTCGAGCGTGGTCGCGGTCTCCGCGTCGATCTGCGCGAGCCCGGCCTGGGCCTGCGCTGTGAGCATCCACGCCGCCGCCTGCTCGCCGGCCTGCGAGAGGCGCTCGGGCACGCCCTTGAGCGAGCCCAGAACCTCGGTTTGGACCTGCTTGCGCGCGGTCACCGTGGCGGCGTCGGCCCCGCCGGTGAGCGCCAGCATCGAGCGGCGGGACTTGGCCAGCGCCTCCTGGTCCGCCGTTGGCCTCCCGCATCCTCCCAACGCGACAGCGGCCGATGCGAACAGCCCCGCGGCGAGCGCGACCCGTGTCCCCGACCTCTTGCTGTTCCGCCGCATGCACGCTCCCGCAAAGACCGCCGCCGGCCAGGGCCCGGCACAGAGGCGCCGGTGGACCACATACGCACGCGAGCCGACTCCGGCTCTCCGCGCCGCTCCGGATTCATGGAGACGGATCGCCAGCATACCGCCCAGGAAATCGCCCCGCCTCAGCGGGGGACGCCGGGCATCCCGGGCGCGGATTTCGGCGGCAGGTCGACCACCGGGGCCGCGTAGTCCACCGGGTGGTCGGGCCGCGGCTGGTACATCGAGCGGACCCAGTCGACCGTCTGGCCGATCCGCCGGTCGTTGAGCGTCTTGAAGGTCGCCGTCCAGTTGCGCGCCTCGGGGTGGGGCTTGAGCGAGTCCTGCCTGGGCAGGCCCAGCTGGATCAGGGGGGAGCGCTCGGGCTGCTTGTAGTTGATTAGCGGCGTGCCGTCGGACATCTTGAACCGCTCGAGGATCAGGAAATTCGTGTAGTACGCCGCCTCGTTCGACAACCGGCGGTTGTAGAGCCGCAGCCGCCCGGCGCCCTCGCCCCCGTGGCACTGGGTGGAGGCGCAGGAAGTCGCCAGCCAGCTCCGGTTGACCTCGTCGCGGAACTTGAGCATCGAGGCCGGGTTCTCCATCACCCGCACCTCGCCGTAGAACTCCCGCGCCTGCAGCCGGAACATCACGTTCAGCACCTCGGCCGGAGGCAGCGCCAGGAACCTCTCGCGGCCCTCGCGGGTCGCGGGGATCAGGGGGTTGTCCGCGTACCGCTGCATCAGCCGCTCCACCGTCTCGCGAGAGACCATCATCCGCGGCGGGCGGTCGAGATCGAGCTCGTACACCTTGATGAGGTTGATCTGCTGGGGCGTGAGCAGCGGGAAGGGATTCGCGGCGTCGCGCCAACGCTCCTCCTCGTCGCGCGGCTCGGCCTCGACGCGCTCCCCCGGGGCGCGGAGCCCGGTGAGTTCGCCCTGCTCCAGCAGGTCGCTCTGGCGCCCGAGCAGGGCGCGGAGCGCCGCGGCGTCGGCGTTTGTCGGGTCGGACTGCAGCACGCGGTCCACCTCGGTGATCGCCTCGCCGACCAGCCCGTTGGTCATCAGCCATCGCGCCAGCACCAGCAGCCGCACCGCGTCGCCGTCGTCGATCAGGGAGCGCATCTCGTGGTACCGCGCCAGGAGAGGGCGCTGGGCCATGACGCGCTCCACGTCGGCGCGGGGGATGATCAGGTCGATGCCCGCGACGCTGAGGACCACGCGCTTCTCGTCCGCGGAGACAAGCCGCCCGGAGAGCCGCCTGCCCTCGCGCGTGACGACCACGGTCTCATCGCCGACCGCCGGCGCCCGCTCCGCCTCCGCGTCCCCGGGTAGCCCGAGAGGCGAGCCGGGTTCGGCCGGCCTGGGCTCGGGCTCCTGCGCCGCGAGCGCAACACAGCAGGCCGCGCAGCACACGAGTGCCGCCGCCGCCGCACGGTCCCGGAACCTCGCGCTGGTGAGCGCCATCGGATCGATTGTCGGCGGGCCGGGGGCGCAAGTCCAGCGGCGGCTCGCCGGGAGGGGCTCACGCCGCCTGGAGCTTGGAGAGCGTCTCGGTGATGCGCTGGCTCAGGAGGTCGGGCGTGAAGGGCTTGACCACGTAGTTGTTGACCCCGGCCTTGATCGCCTCGATAACGCGGGAGCGCTCGGACTCGGTGGTCACCATGATGATCGGGGTGGTCTTGTTCTTGGTGCGGTAGGTCTTGACGAAGGTCAGCCCGTCCATGTTGGGCATGTTCCAGTCGACCAGCATGAGGTCGGGCTGGAAGGAGGAGAGCTTGCTCATCGCGTCCTGCCCGTCGCAGGCCTCCTCGATGGTCATCTCGCCCAGCTGGGACAGCACCGACCGCTGGATGTTCCGCATGGTCTTCGAGTCGTCAACCAGAAGGATCTTCACTGGGCTGCTCCTGCTCGTCTAGGTTCTGACGCCCTTCCCCGCTCAGGCCCGCGCCGCCGCCATGGCACCAACCTGGCCCGCGTTCGCCGGACGCTCCTGGATCGCCACCTCGATCACGAACTTGCCCGCGTCGGTTGCGCACGGGATCACGATGCACGGCACGTCCTTGAGCCTCGCCACCATGTGACCGGCCCCGATCACCACGTTCGGGCACGAGATCGCCACCTTCTTGTTCTGGAACATGCCCTTCGCGCCGCCCGAGACCATGTTCACGAGCTCGCCCACCGCGTCCGCGAAGTCCGGCGACTTCTCCGACACCTCGGCCCCGGCGAAGATCGACACCACGCGCAGCGCCGTCTGCAGCGGGAACGAGAGCACCACCGACCCGGTCACGTCCCCGCTCATGCCGATGATCCCGGACACGTCGAAGGTCGGCGTCGGCTCCACCTTCACGTCCGGCTCCCCCACCTCCACCGGCAGGTGCAGCATGGTCGAGAAGACGTTCTGCACGCTGGCGATAAACGGAGAGATGTAGTTCGGGTCCATTCCTGCGCTCCTTGGCGCCCGCGGGCGCGGGCAAGACCGTCTTCTTCGGCCGCGCCGGGCCGCGGCTTGACCTTCAGGCCGCCGCCCTCTCCAGCAACCGCGCCACATCGATGATCAGGCCGGCCTCGCCGTCCTCGCCCACCGTCACCCCGCTGATCGGGCCGTCGTGCCCCACGGTCTCCTCCAGGCTTTTCACCACGATCTCGCGCTGGCCCACCAGCCGCGACACCATCAGGCCCGCCTTCTTCCCGTTGATCCCCAGCACCACCGCGAAGGGCATCTCCCCCCGCTTCTCGGCCGGCACGCCGAACGCATCGCCCCCGTCGATCAGGGGAAGCACGGTGTCCCGCAGCCGCATCACCGACCGGTCCCGGATCGAGCCGAGCTGCTCCGGCGACGGCTTCACGATCTCCACGATCGACGACAGGGGGATCGAGTACTCCTCCTCACCGAGCTCGATCACCATCGCGTCCAGGATCGCCAGCGTCAGCGGGATCGCGATCGACACCGTTGTGCCCCTCCCGGCCTCGCTGCGCAGCGTCACCATCCCCTTCATCTTCTGGATGTTCGTGTTCACCACGTCCATCCCCACGCCGCGGCCCGAGAGGTCGCTCACCACCTCCGCCGTCGAGAACCCCGGCGCGAAGATGAAGCGGAACACCTCGCCGTCGGGCATCGCGGCGCCCGCCTCCGGCGTCACCAGGCCCCGCTCGACGGCGCGGGTCAGGATCTTCTCCCGGTTCAGCCCGGCGCCGTCATCGCTCACCTCGATGAGCACGTGCTCGCCCTCGGCGGACGCCGACAGACGGATGGTCCCCACCTCGGCCTTGCCCTGCGCCGACCGCGCCTCGGGCGTCTCGATCCCGTGGTCCGCGCTGTTGCGCAGCAGGTGGACCAGAGGGTCGCCGATGAGCTCGATCACCGACTTGTCGACCTCCGTCTCCCCTCCCACGATGTCCAGCCTCAGCCGCTTGCCCGTCGCCCGCTCCAGGTCCCGGATCAGCCGCGGGTACCGACCGAACACCTTGTCCAGCGGCTGCATCCGCGTGCGCATCACCGCCAGCTGCAGGTCGCCAGTCACCCGATCCAGCTCGCCCGACGACATCTCCAGCTGCTCGCGCAGCGCAAGGTCCACCGCGCCCGACGCCCCCACCTTCCGCGCCAGAGCCCCGATGCGGTTCTTCTGCAGCACCAGCTCGCCCACAAGGTCCAGCAGCGACTCCAGACGCTCCACATCCACGCGGATCGTCTGCGCACCCTCGGCCGCCGCCGCCTTGGCGTGATCGCCCTGCCAGGACTCCGACGGCGCCGCGCCCGGCGCAACCGAGGCCTGAGCCGCGGCCGGCTCGAGATGCGCCCCACCCGCGGGCGCAGCCGCCGCGGGAACGCCGACCGGCGGCGACCCCGAAGACGCGGCCCGCGCCGCCTTCGGCGCGACGCCATCGATCCTCCACGCCGCTTCTCCATCCGACCCCGGAGGAAGCACGCCCGAGGGCTCGAGGTCGTGCCCGAGAACCAGGTCGCCGACCCGCGCGGCCAGCGTCTCCGTGTCCCACACCCTGATCTGTCCCTCGCCCAGGGCCCGCGTCTGCTGCTCCAGCACCATCGACGCGGCAAGCAGCCGCGGCGCGACCTGCGCGAACGCCGATTCGTCCAGGTCGTGCGACTTCGACGCCACCACCTCGAACAGCGAGACCAGGTCGGCCATCGGCTTGCATTCGAAGAAGTCCGCCGAGCGGAACATCTCCCCGCTCAGTTCGCCGAGCTCGATCAGACCGTCGTCGCGGCTTTCGGGAGTCAGGATCTTCAGCACCGCCGCCCGCAGCGCCGGCAGCATCGCCAGCGCGTCCTCCACCATCAGCCCCAGCAGGTCGGCCTTGTGGGGCGGGAGCGAGAACACGACGGGCTCCTCCGGCGCGGGCTCGCGCGCCGTTGCCGCGGCTTCCGCCCTCGTCGGCGCCGCGCGCCCGGGCTCGTCCCGCCGAGCCGCCGCCGGGGCGGGCCCGCCCTTCCCCAGCCTCGTCAGCGCCGCCACCAGCGCCGGATCCCCATGGACCAGGGGCCGCCCGCCACGCAGACAGTCCATCTGCCGCCGGATCACGTCCGCGGCCTGGAGGAGCGCGTCCATCGCCGGGCGATCGATGACGAAGTCGCCGCGCCGGGCGGCGTTCAGCGCCTCCTCGGCGGCGTGCGCCACCTCGACCAGTTCCTTCAGCGACAAGAACGATGCGCTGCCCTTGATGGTGTGCAGCGCGCGGAACACCTTGTTGAGCAGGTCCTGGTCTCTGGGCGAGGACTCCAGCGTCACCAGGTCCGCGTCGAAGGACTCGAGGAGCTCCCCCGATTCGGTCAGAAAGTCCTGCAGGATCTCGGGGTCGCCCTCGAACATTGGTCCGCCTTTCTTGCTCGCCGCCAGCCCGCCTCACACCTTGGGGGGCGCAACCTTGCCCGTCTTCCGGTAGCAGAACCCTTCCGTCGACTCCGTAGGCTCGAACGGCACGGCCAGGTCGTGCAGCGTCTCGCTGTGCCCGATGAACAGCGCGCCGTCGTCGGCGAGCGACTCGCCGAAGGCGCACACCAGGTCCTGCCGCATCTGCCTGTCGAAGTAGATCATCACGTTCCGGCAGAAGATCACGTCCCATAGCCCGTGGCGCTTGATCGCCAGGCGGTCCTTGAGGTTCAGCCGCTCGAACGCGACCATCGACTTCACCACCGGGTCGATGACGTGGAACCCGGGCTCCTGCTTGAAGTACCTCTGCTGCACCAGCGCCGGCGTCGCCCGGATGGCGTACTGGGTGAAGCGCCCCGACTGCGCCGTTGCCAGCACCTTGTCCGAGATGTCCGTCCCCAGGATCTCGACGCGCCAGTCCGCAAGACGCAGCCCCAGCGTGCGGTGCACCAGGATCCCCAGCGTGTAGGGCTCCTCGCCCGAGGAGCACGCGGCGGACCAGATCCTCAGCCGCTTCGCCCCCTTGCGCGCTTCCAGCAGGCGAGGGAGCACCTGCTTCTCGAACACCTCGAGCTGGGGCTCGTTCCGGAAGAAGGAGGTCTCGTTGATGGTGACGCGGTTGAACATCTCCTGGAACTCGTCGTCCCGGTAGGGGCCGATGGTCAGGAAGGAGATGTAGTCGTCGAAGGAGTCCATCTCGAGCTCCTCGAGCCGCCGCGCGAGCCGCGTCTCGAGGATGTATTTCTTGGCGTCCTGGAAGCGGATGCCGGAGCGCTCATAGATGATCTTCTGCAGCCGCTCGAACTGCCCGGCCGTCATCGGGACGGCCGCCCCGGCCGTCGCCGGGGCCGGGGGAGCCGGGTGCTGCGCGTGCGTGGTCATCGTCGTCGCCATTCGCCTGCCTCGGGGTTGTGCCGCGATCCCGTTCCGAACGTCAGCCGGCCGCTCCTCGCGTCACGCCGCGGCCCGGGAGCCGGCGGTGTGCAGGTCGCCCAGGAGCTTGTCGTTGAACAGCCGGCCCAGGTCGAGGAGGATCAGCAGCCGGTCCTCCAGCTTGCCCACGCCCTCGATGAAGTCCGAGTCGATCGAGCACACCATCTCCGGCGCCGGCTCGACGATCGCGCGCTCGATCCGCAGCACCTCGTGCACGCGGTCCACGATGAAGCCCACCACCTTCCCCCGCACCTCCACCACCACGATGCGGCTCTCCGTGCTCTTGTCCTTCCCCTCGAAGCCGAACCGCCGGCGGAGATCGATCACCGGGATGATCTTCCCGCGCAGGTTGATCACGCCCTCGACCTCCGGCGGGCTCTGCGGCACGCGCGTGAGGTTCATCATGCGGTTGATCTCCTGCACCGCAAGGATGTCCACCGCGTACTCCTCGCCCCCCACCTGGAAGGTCACGAGCTGGAGCTGGTCGCCCGCGGCGCGCGCGGTCGTGGTCTCGGCGGTCTGCGTCGTCATGCGTCGGCCTCCTGCGGGATGCGTCAAGAACGCGTCGCGGGGCCCCGGGGCGGCCCGCACGCAGGCCGTTCCATCGGCCCGCTCCGCCGCCGCCTCCAGCGGCGCGCCGCCGCTACGTCGAGAAGCGCGCCCCGCGCGCCGTTCGGGCGCCGGTTCCGGTGCGGCGCACTCGCGCAGCAGGTCCGAGAGCCGAACGCCCCGGCGGGCGGCTCACGCCGCGGCCGAATCGCTCCGCATCTGCGAGAGCGCCGCCGCGATCTGCCCGGGAGTCAGGTTGGCGCTCACCAGCCCCGCCTCGGTCACTGCCCGAGGCATGCCCCAGATGCACGCCGTGTCCTGGTCCTGCGCGATCAGGGTTCCCCCGCTGCGCACCAGCTCCTTTGCGCCCAAGAGCCCGTCCTCGCCCATCCCCGTCACCACCACGCCCAGGCATCGAACGCCCAGCGTCCGCCCGCCCGAGAACAGCAGCTCGTCAACGCTGGGCTTGTAGAGCGCCTCCTTGGGGTCGGGGCTGACTTCCAGCCGCATCGCGCCCATCGAGCGCCTCACCCGGCCGTGCATCCCCCCGGGGATGATGGCGACCACCCCGCGCTTCAACGCCATGCCGTCCTCGCCCAGCACCACGCCCACCCTGCACAGCCGCGACAGCCGCTCGGCGAGGCTCCTCGTGAAGAGCAGCGGCATGTGCTGCGCCACCACCACCGGCGCGGCGAGCGTCGCGGGCAACGCCGTGAAGATCTGCTCCAGCACCGGAGGGCCCCCCGTCGACGACCCGAGCAGGACCGCGTCGAACTGCCCGGCCCGGAAGACCGGCAGGCCCGCAGGCCCGGAGCCCTTCGCCGCCGCCGCACGCCCCGGCGCGGGCATCGCGCCCCGCCTGATCCGGGATTCGCGCAGCCCGCGGAGCTTCGAGAGCAGCTCCTCGCGCAGCGACCCGTCCGTCGATGTCAGCGCGAACACGTCCTTCGCGAGAAAGTCGACCGCTCCCATCTTCAGCGCGTTCAGCGCCGCGTGGCTCCCCTCGGTCGTCAGCGTCGAGCACATCAGGACCGGAGTCGGGCACTGCGCCATGATCTGCTGCAGCGCCGCGAGCCCGTCCATCTCGGGCATCTCGATGTCCATCGTCATCGCGTCGGGCCTGAGCAGGCGGCACTTCTCCACCGCCTCGCGACCGTTCCGCGCCGTGTCCGTCACCTCGAAGCCCGGCTCCGAGGCGATCAGCTTGGAGAGCGCCCGCCGCATCACCGCCGAGTCGTCGCACACCAGAACGCGCACAGCACACTCCCGCCGCCATCAGGGGCTCGGTGGATGACCTTCGCGAGCGCCGGCGCGGGCCATCGTCCCGACCGCCGGCGCGCCGTCTTACGCAGCGTCACCATCGTCCACCACGCCCGGTCACTCGACTCCAAACCCCCTCCGCCCCGACTTCAGCCACCCCCCGCCCCCGCAGCGCCCCGGCGATGCCAGACCCGTCTGGAACCCCTCACAATCGGCCGTGGCGCCCCCCAGCGGGGCGATCTGCGCTTCTTTTCCGCCTCGGCGCTGGCGGGCCCTCCGAACCTTCGCTATATTGCCGGTGACGTGTTTCTTCCCTCCTATCCACCGTACTTCCCCCGGTACGGTGGATTTTTCATGCGCACCAACGGCTGAGCCCGGCTCCCGCCGCACCGCACCTGGCCCGCTCGCCCCGCCAGCCCGGGGTTATCGCGCCTTCTCGCGGATGACCAGAAGGGCGATCAGGGGCGAGCCGTCCGCCGGCTCGACTTGCGCCGCCACCACCGGCTCCGCCGCGCGCGTCGCGAAGAACCCACCGGCCCGGAATCCACCGCCGAACTCATCGCGGAACCCGCTGAGCCCCAGCGTCACCGTCTCGCCGATCGCCAATCCCTCGAACTCGCGCGAGTACCAGTTGTTCAGCCACAGCCGGCCCGGGGGAAGCGCCGCCGCGGTGGTGTTGGTGAGAACGATCTCGGTCTCCTCGCGCAGCACCTGAGCGTCCACCACGCGGTCGATCCTCTTCGCCCCCGGATACTGCGCAAACGGCCCCGGCGCCGCGCCGCACCCCGCCAGAGACGCCGCGCCCGCCGCCGCCCACACCAGCATCACTCGTCCTCGCATCGCCGCATCCTACCCGCGCTACGCCCGGCGCTACACTGACCAGCGATGTCCGCGCGGCGCGACCAACCCGATGGCCCCGCGTGCACCGCGGGCGAGGACGCCGTCGCCCACTGCGATTCCGGCAACGCCACCGCCCCGTCCCCGGCCTTCGCCCCCGGGGCCGAGCGCATCGACACCGCGGCGTTCGCCGCCTCGTACCGCGCCGACCCGCGCCTGGCCCGGCACGTCCCCGGCTTCGACGCGCCGTTCTTCCAGGCCGGCCTCGCCGGGTATTCCGACGCCGCCATGCGCCTCATCGCCCGACGCCACGGCGCCCCCTTCTGCGTCACCGAGGCCCTGCTCGACCGCACCCTGCTTGCCGGAGGCCGCGGCTTCGCCAAGGCCGACCTCGGCGAACTCGAGGACAACATCCCCGGAGGCGCCGACGACCACCCCCTCGCCGGACAGATCATGGGCTCCGACCCGGACACCATGGCCGCCGCCGCGATCAAGATGATCGAGCAGGGCCGCCGCACCCCCTCCTACTACCGGGCGCTCACCGGCCGCCCCCCCGAACTCTTTACCGCCTCGCTCCCGAGGCGAGACCGCGCCGCCAAGCCCCTCGCAACCGGTGGGCATCCTGAGAGCGGCTCCTCGCCTCCACCCCTCTCCCGCCGAGAGAGCCCCGGTGGGGTGTCCTCGCACCCTGTCCCCCCGTGGGAGAAGGTGGCCGCGCAGCGGCAGGTTGAGGGCATCGATTCCTCCTCTCGCACCTTCGCCGTCATCGACGTCAACCTGGCCTGCCCGGTCAAGAAGATCTCCAAGATGTCGCGCGGCGGGCACTGGCTCCGCGAGCCCGAGGGCGCCATCGACATCCTCCGCGCCGTCCGCGCCGCCGTCCCCCGTCCCATCGCCACCGCCGTCAAGCTCCGCCGCGGCTGGGACGATTCCCCCGACGCCGAGCGCAACTTCTTCCGCATCTTCGAGGCCGCGTACGACCTTGGCTACGCCTTCGCCGTGGTCCACGGTCGGACCGTCGAGCAGAAGTACCAGGGCCCATCGCGCTGGACCTTCCTGCGCGACCTTGTGCGCCGCTACCCCGACCGGCTCATCCTCGGCTCCGGCGACGTGTGGGACGCCCACGAGATCTTCCGCATGATCGCCTACACCGGCGTGCACGCCGCCAGCGTCGCCCGCGGGTGCATCGGCAACCCCTGGGTCTTCCGTCAGGCCCGCGACCTGATGGCCGGGCTGCCCCCCCGGCCCCCCACCCTCGCCGAGCAGCGCGGCGTGCTGCTCGAACACTTCGACCTCAGCGCCCGCGTGAACGGCGAGCACAAGGCCGGCAAGATGATGCGCAAGTTCGGCATCCGCTTCGCCGCCCACCATCCCGACGGCGACGCCGTGCGTCGCGGCTTCATCGCCGTCGACAACGAGGATGACTGGCGCGCCGTGATCGACCGGCATTATCGGCTCGACGGAGCGGCGCCGAAGCCCGCGGCGCAGGCCGTCAGGGCCTGAGAATCGGCCATCGCGGCGCGCACTTTCTCGGCTGCGCCGCACCCCGCGCGCAACCACGTTGACATGTACCACTCGGCGCTTTCTTTCCGAAGCCGCCGGGCCATCGTGTGGGCATGCACACCATCCTTGATGTCCCGCCTCCGCGCGGGCCTGCGCGCCGGCCGGCATTCCTGATCAGCCTGGCCATCGCCACGACGGGACTCGCGGGGGCGTGCGTCCGGCCCTCCGCGCTGGCGCCGACCGCGGACGCGCAGCGAGACGCCCTGCTCCGGCTCGACGCGGCCCGGCGCGCCGATCACGCCTGCCTGCGCTCCGCCGTCGCCGCCCTGCTGGGCATCCGCCGCGAACGCCTGCTCGCGTCGATCGAGCGCGACATCGCCGCGCGGCTGACCACT
>CANJRL010000033.1 GCA_947476675.1 Phycisphaerales bacterium | reverse complement strand
GAGCCGACCCGGTCGGGATGCCAGGTCCAGGCCGGGCCTTTTCGCCCCTCGTACCACTCCCAGATCTCGAACCAGTAGGAGCGGAAGCGGTGGTCGCCGAAGGGCTCGTAGTGCCCGGCGATGCGCTTGAGGATGGCGCGGTCCGTCCCCCGCAAGCCCAGGACCTCCTTCCCGTGCCGGATCGATTCGGTGTCCAGGGCAAGGCGCGAGTACCGCCCGAGCAGCTGCATCACGTTCCCGGCCGAGTAAGGGCCGAGCCCCGGCAGGCTGAGAAGGCGCTCGAACACCTCCTCGTCCCCCCGGGAGGGGTCCTCGAACCACCCGGGATCGACCTCGCCCGACGAGACCAGGCGGGCGAGCGCGACGATCCGTCGGTCGCGATACCCGACTCGGCACCGGGCCCGGAGCGTCGAGGGGCGGGCCCTCGCCAGCCGCGCCGCTGACGGGAACGCCGGCCCGAACACCTCGCACAGCCGCCGGTTCATCGTGACCGTGCTGGGCCACGCCACGTTGCACGAGGTGACCGTCTTGATGAGATCCTCGAAGAACGAGGGGGAGCGGAAGAGCCGGCCGCGGCCGCGCGAATGGGCGTGGGCCGCGGCCGGCGCGCCCGGCTTCCGCCGCGGCGCCCAGCGCGGGTCGACGCGGTGGAATTCCCCCACCGCGTCGTCGTCGAGTCGGAGCATGCGGACGATCTGGCGCTCGGCCTCCGCGAGGGCCTTCAAGGACAGGGCGGAGCCCGCATCGGCCAGCACCGGACCGCCGCGACGCTCCTGGCCGAGGCGGAGGGTGGCGACCGAGCCGCCCAGGTCGAGCGGTCGGGTCAGCGTCCGAGCCTCCGGGTCCCAGCGGTTGGGCGCGAGGAGGAAATAGCCGTAGGAGCAGACATCGCGCGGCAGCCAGTAGTCCTCCGGTGCGTCGATCCGCAGCCATCGTCGTCGCATCGGGGGAGTGAAGCCGAAGGGCGCCCCGCGGGCAAGGCGCGGCGCCCCGTGCCGTATGCTCCCGCTCCCCCACCCGGAGCACACGCCATGGCCCTGGACGCCGTTCTTTCCCTGCTCAAGTCTCGCGAGCGCGAATCGGTCGACCGACTGATCGACTGGCTGAAAATTCCCAGTGTGAGCACGGACCCGGCGTACGCCCCCCACTGCCGCAGGGCCGCCGAGTGGTGCGCCGGGCAACTCCGCAGGGCCGGCCTTGCCCGGGTGGAACTGCACGAGACCGGATCGCCGCAGAAACCCGGCCACCCGATCGTCTATGCGCACCACCCGGGCCCCGCGGGATTCGCGGGGCCCCACATGCTGTTCTACGGCCACTACGACGTGCAGCCGGCCGACCCGCTCGAACTCTGGGAAAGCCCCCCGTTCGAGCCGGTCATCCGCCCCGCGACGCCGGGCGGGCCCGGGGAGCGCGTGGTCGCCCGCGGCGCCGTCGACGACAAGGGTCAGGTCGCGTGCTTCCTCGAAGCCGCCCTGGCTTGGAAGGACGCCGCCGGCGAACTGCCCTGCTCGGTGACGGTGCTCATCGAGGGCGAGGAGGAGAGCGGCAGCAAGAATCTCTACGCCTACGTCGATCAGCACAAGGCCGGCCTCAAGGCCGATGTCTGCGTCATCTCCGACACCGGGATGCCCAGCGCGACGCAGCCGGGGATCACCTACGGGGTGCGGGGGCTCGCGTACTTCGAGGTCACGCTCACCGGCCCGAATCAGGACCTGCACTCGGGCCTCTGGGGCGGCAAAGTCCCCAACGCGATCAACGAACTCACCGGGGTGCTCTCGCAATTGTGGGATGCGAGCCGGCGCGTCCAACTGCCCGGCTTCTACGACAAGGTCCGCGAGCCGGGCGCCGACGAGCGGGCGGCGTGGAAGACACTCCCCTACGACGCCATCGGCATGCTCAAGAAGATCGGCCTCCCCCCCGAGGCGGACATCGGCGAGGCGGGCTGGAGCGCGCTGGAGCGCGAGTGGGCCCGCCCCACCTGCGACATCAACGGCATCTGGGGCGGTTACACAGGCGAGGGCTCCAAGACCGTCATCGCCGGCAAGGCGCACGCCAAGGTCTCATTCCGCCTCGTCGCGGATCAGGACCCGACGGATGTGCAGCGGCAGTTCCGCGCCTTCCTCGACGCCCGCACGCCGCCGGGCTGCGCGTGGGAGGTCAAGGACCTCTCGGGAGGCGCCGGCGCGACGGTGGCGACGGATTCCCCGGCCCTGCACGCCGCGCGGCGCGCGCTGAAGATCGCCGCGGGCGTCGAGCCGGTCCTCATCAAGTCGGGCGGGTCGATCCCCGTCGTCGGGATGCTCAAGACCAGGCTCGGGATGGACACCATCCTGATGGGCTTCGGCCTCGACAATGATCGTGTGCACTCGCCCAACGAGAAGTTCGAGCTGGCATGCTTCCGCATGGGAGCGCGGGCCCACGCGGCACTGATGCACGAGTTCGGGCAGATGAAGGCGTAGTCCGCACGCGGAGCGAAACCGGGCCGGCTACGCGGCTTCCCGCTGCTCCGGCTCAACCTCCTCAACCTCCGGCACCTCCTCCACCTCGATCGGCTCGATCATCTCGCTCTCGCGGAGCCTGGCGAGCCGCTCCGCATATCCGCGGCGCAGCCGCTCGGCCTCCACCGACAGCGAGCGCACCCTGGCCTCGTGCTCGAGCCGCAGCGCGAAGAGGTGCAGCACCCCCACGGTCGCCATCGCGGCGATGACGCCGATGACCATCCACGCGTCGGTCGAGAGGGCGGGCGACACGCCGGGGACATCGGCCCCCCGGGGGCCCGGCTTGAGGCCCGCTAGCGACGCCCGGCGTGCTCGGGCGGGTCCTTGCGCACAACGATGGTCGCGTCGTGCCCGCCCGGGAAGTAGTCGCTGCGCATCGCGATCCGCGGCGAGTGGGCGATAGCCCAGTCCGCCATGTGCTGGGGGCTGAACCGCCGCGCCGGGTAGGACGAGCCCGAGCGCAGGAACGGGCAGCACGCGCCGCTGAGGAAGTTGAACGCGAGCGCACCGTCGCGATCGAGCGGGAGGGCCCGCCAGGCCCTCTCGAGCGCGCGGCGGGCGTCGCTCTCGCGCATGGTGTTGAGCGAGCCGCAGAACACGATGATCGGTCTCAGCCCGGTCCCGCGCGACAGCGCCTCCTCAAAGCACCCGGCGTCGCGCAGGAAATCCGCCGAAACGAACTCGGCTCGGGGCAAACACCGGCGTCCCGCGCTGGCCAGGATCTCCGGCACTCCCTCGACACCGATGTACCGCTCGTAGAGCACGGCGTGCTCGTGCAGGTACGCCGCGAGGTCGCCCAGCCCGGCGCCCGCGTCGATGATCAGCGACCCGCGGAAGTCGACCATCTCGCTGAGCACGCGGAATCGGGCCATCTGGTGGTCGCGGCTCGCCCAGAGCGTGGCCTCGAACACCGCGCCGTGGCGGTCCACCGCGTCGCGATAAGGCTCGAGATACGACGGCGGCCTCGCGGCGTTGGGCTCATGGTCCTTCACGCGATCATCCTACGATGCCCCGCATGCCAGCAGACCAAGCCGCCCGAAGCGTGAACAACCTCCCGGGCCTCGACTACCGCGCGGAGGCGGCGCGCCTCGGCCCGCCCGTCACTCCCATCATCGACGCCCACTCCCACATCAACGGCGAGAAGGCCGTCCGGGTCTACCTCGAGGCGCGGCGGCTCTACGGCGTGACGCTCACCTACACCCAGACCCGCATCGACCAGGCCGACGCCATCCGCGAGGCGATGGGAGGGACGGCGCGGTTCGTCGCCGTCCCGCGATGGCAGGACAAGGACCTCGGCCGGAGCCACACCCATGGCTACCTGGACGATCTGGCGGTGTGGCGCGAACGCTTCGGCGCCCGCATGGCCAAGTTCTGGACCGCGCCGCGCATCCGCGAGATCGCCCGCGAGCACCTCGGTGATGTCAACGCCCTCAACCTCGACTCCGAGTGGCGCGTCCGACAGATGCAGCGCGCCACCGACCTGGGCATGATGATCATGGCCCACATCGCCGACCCCGACACCCGGTTCGCCACACGCTACGCCGACAGCGCAACGTTCCTCGCCAAGAAGGACCACTACCTCGCGGTCGAGCGGCTCGCCGACCGGTTCACCCAGCCCTGGCTCGTCGCGCACATGGGCGGCTGGCCGGAGAACCTCCCCTTCCTCGACGGGCTGCTCACCCGCCACCCCAACCTCCATCTCGACACCAGCGCCACCAAGTGGATGGTGCGCGAACTGAGCAAGCACCCGCGCGAGGAGATGCTCGCCTTCCTCGAAAAACACCGCGGCCGGATCTTCTTCGGGTCCGACATCGTCACCACCGACGATCACCTCCGCGAGAAGTCCGAGGCGGAGATGAGGACCCCGGCCGCCCGCTACCTGGCGCTGGCCTCCTCCGAAGCCGCGGCGTTCGACCTGTACGCCAGCCGTTACTGGGCGCTGCGCACGATGTTCGAGACCGCGCACGACGGCGACTCCCCCATCGCCGACGAAGACCTCAGGATGACCGACCCGGCGCGATACAACGAATGGTCTTCGCCGCGGCTCCGGGGCTTCGCGCTCCCGGAGGGCCTTCTCCGCGTGCTCTACCGCGAGGCCTGCGAAGACGTGCTGGAGAAGTGGTGGGCGTCGTGAGAGGGGCCGCCCGCCCCGCTCGCCGATAAGATCGGGCGCATGGCGATCCTGATCTTCCAGCACAGCGACCTCAGCACCCCCGGCCGCCTCGGCCTCACCCTCCGCGACCACGGACTCGCGGCCCGCATCGTGCGGCCAGATCGGGGCGAGCCGATCCCGCCGGATCTCGACAATGTCGACGGCATCGTCTCTCTCGGCGGGCCGCAGAACATGGACGAGCACCGGGCCGAGCCGGGCCGCTGGCCCTGGATCGAGCACGAGATGGGGCTGATGCGCGAGGCGCACGCGCGGCAGATGCCGCTTGTCGGGCTGTGCCTGGGGTCCCAGATGATTGCCGTGGCACTCGGGGGCGAGGTGCAGCCCATGCCGGCGCCCGAAATGGGATTTCATGAGTGGACCGTGCTCCCTGCAGGCCAGACGGACACCGTCCTCTCGGGGATCGCGTGGTCGTCGCCAACATTCCAGGTGCACGCGCGCGAGGTGACCAAACTCCCGCCGGGCGCCGCGATCCTCGGGTCGAGCAGAGCGTGCAAGGTGCAGGCCTGGCGCGCCGGGATCCGGTCCTATGGCTTCCAGTTCCACTTCGAGTGCGACCGGGATTCGATCGACCGCTTCGCCGAGGCCGACAAGGACGATTTCCTCCGCGCAGGCCTCAGCGTCGGCGACGTCAAGCGGCAGGCCGACGCGCAGTACGCGGCGTACGCCCGTCTCGCCGACCGGCTGTGCCTGAACATCGCCCAGTACCTCTTCCCGCCGCACTTGCGCGGGGCGACGGGCCGCGACATGCCCAGGGGCTCGGCATCCGTGACCTTGGTGGGCTGAGCGTGACCGCAGGCAGGATCGACACCCGCGCCGTGACCGGCCGCCGGAGGCTCGACTTCAGGTCATGGGACGAGGTAATCGCAGAGACGGCATCCCTCGGGGCGGCGGCCCGCGCCGGCGCCCTCACCACCCTCGGCAACTGGTCGCTCGCTGAGATGTTCGACCACCTCGCGAACCTCCTGGCGGTTGCGACCGGGGATCTCCGCTTCGCCGCGCCCTGGCCCCTGCGGCTCCTCGGCAGGACCATCGGGCGGCGGATGTTCCTCGGGCGTGATTTCAAGCCCGGGATGACTCTCCGCGGCGCCGCAGCCCGCCTCCTGCCCGCGGAGGGCGTCACGCTCGATGCCGCGGAGGCGCGCCTCCTCGGTCTGCTCGGGCGGGTCCGGGCCGGGGAGCGCCTGACCGCGTCGAGCCCCCTTTTGGGCCCGCTGACCCACGAACAGTGGACCGACCTGCAATTGCGGCACTTCGCGCACCACTACTCGTTCCTCCGGCCTTGCTGAGCCCGCTGCCAGCGGGACTTGCCGGGGGCGAGAAACGCTTCTACCCTATATCCGGATATACGGATGAAACGAATCGCGGACATTCCGGTCGCGCACCTGCTGGCGGCACTCTCCGAGATGCTCCGCGTGCGGCTGTGCCGCATCCTCGAGCGCGAGGAACTCAGCGTCGGAGAGGTCGCCGATGTCGTCCAACTCCCGCAATCCACCGTGAGCCGCCACCTCAAGGTGCTGGCCGATGCCGGGTGGCTCACCCGCCGCTCCGACGGCCCCGCGACGATGTACCGCCTCACCCTCGACGACCTGCCCCCCGCGGGCCGCGCGGTCTGGGTGGCGGTGCGCGACAACCTTCCCGATTCTCCAGAACTGCGCGAGGACCTCCGCCGTCTGGAGGCGGTGCTCGCGGAGCGCATGAGCGACAGCCAGTCGTTCTTCGGCAGGCTCGCCGGCGCCTGGGACGAGGTCCGCAACGAGCTCTTCGGCGTCAACTTCACCGCCCGGGCCCTGCTCGGGCTGATACCCCCGGGCTGGACCATCGTCGACGCGGGCTGCGGCACGGGCAACGCGTCGGAACTGCTTGCGCCCCACGCCCGCGAGGTGATCGCCGTCGACGCCTCCGCGACCATGCTCAAGGCCGCCAAGAAGAGGCTCACCGCGCACGAGAACGTCTCCTTCGTCCGCGGGGAGTTGCACGCGATCCCCCTCAGAGCACAGTCGGCCGACGCCGTCGCTTGCGTTCTCGTGATGCACCATGTGAACGAGCCGTCGCTCGCGGCCTCGGAGTTCCTGCGGATTCTCAGGCCCGGGGGCGTCGCGCTCATCGTCGACATGCTCTCCCACGACCGGGAGGATTATCGGCGCACCATGGGGCACCGGCACCTGGGCTTCAGCGAGGCCGAGGCGGCGTCGATGCTCACCGGCGCCGGGTTCGAGCGCGTCCGCGTCGCGGCCCTGCCCGGCGAGCCGCAGGCCAAGGGCCCCAGCCTCTACGTCGCCTCCGGCTTCGCGCCCTCCTCTCCCCACCGCTCTGACGCCAAGCCCCCAGGTAGATGACCGCGCGCCGCATCGACGGCGGCGATCGACACGAACCGACCGCACCACGTCCAAGCACGCCCGGCGAACGCCGCGGCCAACGACACGAGGAAACCACAGTGCCCACCGCGACGCTCCCCAAGTCCCCCACCAAGACCACGTCCAAGACCGCGGCCGGCGCGTCGCGGATGTCCCTGGCCACCGGCCTGCCGCTGACAACCGACCTGCCCTACAAGGTGCGCGACATCAGCGAGGCCGCCTTCGGCCGCAAGGAGATCGAACTGGCCGAGCACGAGATGCCCGGGCTCATGGCCTGCCGCGAGGAGTACGGCGCCAGGAAGCCCCTCAAGGGCGCCCGCGTCACCGGCTCGCTGCACATGACCATCCAGACCGCGGTGCTCATCGAGACCCTCCGGCGCCTCGGGGCCGACGTGCGCTGGGCCTCGTGCAACATCTTCTCGACCCAGGACCACGCCGCCGCGGCGATCGCCAAGGCCGGCATCCCGGTGTTCGCCTGGAAGGGCGAGAACCTCGAGGAGTACTGGTGGTGCACCCTTCAATGCCTCACCTTTCCCGCGGACAAGAACGGGAGCAACGGACCGACCATCATCGTCGATGACGGGGGCGACGCGACCCTGCTGATCCACGAGGGCTACAAGGCAGAGAAGGAGTTCGCGAAGTCCGGCAAACTCCCCAACCCCGCCTCCGCCGACAACGACGAGTTCCGCATCGTCCTCGAGCTCATCAAGGCCAAGCTCCAGGAGGACCCGACCTTCTGGACGCGCATGGTCCCCCACATCCGCGGCGTCTCCGAGGAGACCACCACCGGCGTCATGCGCCTCAACCAGATGGCAGACAAGGGCGAGCTGCTCTTCCCCGCCATCAACGTCAACAACTCCGTCACCAAGAGCAAGTTCGACAACATCTACGGCTGCCGCCACTCCCTCACCGACGGGATCATGCGCGCCACCGACGTGATGCTCTCGGGCAAGGTCTGCGTCGTCGCCGGCTACGGGGACGTGGGGAAGGGCTCCGCCCAGTCGCTCGCCTCGCAGAAGGCCCGCGTCGTGGTGACCGAGATCGACCCCATCTGCGCCCTCCAGGCGTGCATGGACGGCTACGAGGTCAACACCATCGACAACTACATCGACAAGGCCGACGTCTTCATCACCGCCACCGGCAACAAGGACATCATCACCGTCGACCACATGGCGAAGATGAAGCACAACGCCATCGTGGGCAACATCGGGCACTTCGACAACGAGATCGACATGGCCGGCCTCGCGAAGTGGGAGGACCAGGGCCGCGTCGAGCGGATCAACATCAAGGCCGGGACCGACGAGTTCCGCTTCAAGGCCGACGCGAAGCGCGGGATCAGGGAGCACTCGGTGATCATCCTCGCGGAGGGCCGCCTCCTGAACCTCGGCTGCGCCACCGGCCACCCCTCCTTCGTCATGTCCTCGTCCTTCACCAACCAGACCATCGCCCAGATCGAACTCTGGACCAACGCGAAGCAGTACGAGAAGCAGGTGTACGTCCTTCCCAAGCGGCTCGACGAGAAGGTCGCCCGCCTCCACCTCGACAAGCTGGGCGCCAAACTCACCACCCTGAGCAAGAGCCAGGCCGACTACATCAACGTCCCCGTCGACGGCCCCTACAAGCCCGACCTCTACCGCTATTGATCGCGGCGCCTGCCTGCAACCAACGGGGCCGGGCGGAGCCATCCGCCCGCGACCCATTCTCCGCACTCAGAGAGCCTGCGCATGCACATCCTGGACATCTTCGGGCTCCGCTCGACCACCGTCTCGTTCGAGTTCTTCCCCCCAGCAACCGACGCCGCGGCCGAAGACCTCTTCCGCGAGATGCGCGACCTCGAACCCTTGAGGCCCTCCTTCGTCTCCGTGACCTACGGCGCCGGCGGCGGCACGCGCCGGCGCACGCACGACCTGGTCGCCCGCATCAAGCGCCAGACCGGCCTCGACCCCATGCCCCACCTCACCTGCATCTACCACACCGAGGCCGAGATCTACGACCTCCTCGAGATGTACGCCCAACTCGGGGTCTCCAACATCCTTGCCCTCGGAGGCGACCCCCCCAGGGACAAGCCCGACTACGACCGCTCGCGCGACGCCTTCCGCTACGCCGCCGACCTCGTCCGATTCGTGCGCCGCTTCAAGGAGCGCCACGCCGGGAGCCTGATCCCCGACCCCCGGGGCTTCGGCATCGGCGTCGCCGGCTTCCCGGAGGGCCACCCGGGCACGCCAAACCGCCTCAGGGAGATGGACCTGCTCAAAGCCAAGGTCGATGAGGGCGCCGACTTCGTCATCACGCAGCTGTTCTTCGACAACCGCGACTTCTACGACTTCCGCGAGCGGTGCGACCTCGCCGGCATCAAAGCCCCGATCATCGCCGGCGTGATGCCGGTCACCTCGGCCTCCGGCATGCGCCGCATGGCCGAACTGGCCCTCGGCGCCCGCTTCCCTGCCCGCCTCATGCGCGCCTTGGCCCGGTGCGACGGCGACGACGCCGCCGTCAAGCGCGTCGGCGTGCACTGGGCCACCGAGCAGTGCCGCGACCTGCTCGACAACAGCGTCAAGGGCATCCACCTCTACACGCTGAACCGCTCCCCCGCGACGCGCGAGATCTACGCCTCCCTCGGGATCAAGGACTCGCTGGCTCTGGCGGCGAAGTGACCCCCCCGCCCTCGTTCGCCCCCTCCCAAGGCTCGACGTGCGCCGTCGCGTCCGCCGCGCCCAGCGCGCCCTCGATCCGCCGCTCGATGGCGCTGGCGATGCCGTGGCTCGCCAGGACGGTCAACGCCGGATCGACCTCCAGGTGCATGTCGACCCAGTGGAACGCGCCCGTGTGCCGCATCCGCACCTTGTGGTACGCCTTGATGGACCCGTCGGCGATCGCCTCGTCGAGGATGCGGCGCACGGTCGCCTCGTCCGAGGGGTCGGTCTGATCCATCAGGCCCCCCATGCTGTCGCGGAGCAGCCTCCACCCGGTGAACAGGATGAACGCCGCGACCAGGATCGCGAGCAACGGATCGAGCCAGTTGAGCCCGGTCGCCCGGACCAGGGCGAGCCCCGCGATCACCCCGAGCGTCGTGATCAGGTCGGTGATCAGGTGCCTGCCGTCGGCCACCAGCACCATGTTGCGGTTCCGCTTGCCCTGCGCGTACACGTAGACACCCAGCGCCCCGGCGATGAGCGAGATGACCCCGAGGGCGACGATGCCCAGGTCGAGCCTCTGCGGCGCCGGGGGATCGAACAGCCGCTCGAACGCCGTGATGATGATCAGCGTCCCCGCGAGCAGAATCATCGACCCTTCCAGAGCGACCGCGAGGAACTCCGCCTTGCCGTGCCCGTAGGGGTGATTCGCATCGGGCGGGCGGTTGCTCAGCCACAGCGTGTACAGCATCGCACCGGCGGCGACCACGTTGATCGTCGATTCCAGCGCGTCGGCGAGCACCGCGGCGGAGTTGGTCACCCCGAACACCGCGAGTTTCGCCAGGAACAGCAGCACGCCGGCGCCCAGGGCCTGGACGGCGACTCGCTTCACGAGCGGCCACTGGGGATCGGCAACCGGATCCGGCATCAGGGCTCGCCGCCTTCGCCAGGACGATCCCCGCGCGAACGCCGCACGACGATCATCAGCAGCGAGATATCGGCCGGGGTGACGCCCTCGAGCCGCGACGCCTGCCCGAACGTCGCCGGGCGGAAGCGCGCCAGCGCCTCGCGGCTCTCGGCGCGCAGGCCGGGGATCTCCGCGTAGTCGATCGTCCCCGGGATCGACCGGCGCTCCATCTCCCCGCGCCGCCTGATCTCCGCGCGCTGACGGGCGATGAATCCTTCGTACTGCCTCTCGGTGTGCGTGGTCTCGATCGCCTCGCGCGAGCACCCCCCCGCGCCCGCGGCTGCGAGCGCGAGCGCAAGGTCGTCGACCGTGAACTCCGGCCGCCGGATGACGTCCGCGAGCCGCCCCCCCGCCACCTTCACCGCATCGACAACGGCGGCGATCGCCCCCATCTCCCCCCGACGGCGCTCGAACAGCCTCCACCGCTCGCTCGACTCGCCGATCAGCCCCCACTCCCGAGCCAGAGGCGTGAGCCGGTCGGCCGCGTTGTCGCTGCGCAGCATCAGGCGGTGCTCGGCGCGGCTGCTGAACATGCGGTAGGGCTCCACCGGCGTCTTGGTGACGAGGTCGTCCATCATGACGCCGATGTAGGCCCGCTCGCGCCCCAGCGTCACGGGGTCCATGCCCATCGACCACCGCGCGGCGTTGAGCCCGGCGACGAGCCCCTGGCCCGCCGCTTCCTCGTACCCGCTGGTGCCGTTGATCTGCCCCGCGAGGAAGAGCCCGGCGATGCGCTTGGTCATCCCGCAAGCGTCGATCTGGTGGGGGCGCACCATGTCGTACTCGACCGCGTACCCGTGCCTGAGGATGACCGCGCGGGCGCACCCGGGCATCCCGCGGACCAGACGCTCCTGCACATCCGCGGGGAGCGAGGTCGACACGCCGTTGCAGTAGACCCACGAATCCCGGTGGCTCTCGGGCTCCAGGAACACGTGGTGGCTCTCGCGATCCGCGAAGCGAACCACCTTGTCCTCGATCGATGGGCAGTAGCGGGGGCCGGCCGATTCGATCTGCCCGCTGTACATCGGCGCCCGGTGCAGGTTCTCCCGGATCAGCGCGTGCATCTCGGGCGTCGTCGAGGTGATGCG
This sequence comes from Phycisphaerales bacterium, assembly GCA_947476675.1. GTDB lineage: Bacteria > Planctomycetota > Phycisphaerae > Phycisphaerales > UBA1924 > CANJRL01. The sequence goes on along the minus strand of CANJRL010000033.1, from coordinate 12,327 downwards.
GCACTCGACCTGCGCCGAGCGCGGGAAACGCGCCCGGTCCGTCAGATCGCTGAAGGGCGCAGGCGACGCGTCCCCGTGCTGCGGTTCGAGCGCGTCCCAATCGATGCTCGCTCGCTCCAGCCTCGGCGGCGTGCCGGTCTTCAATCGGCCGAGTTCGAAGCCCAGGTCGCGAAGCCCCGCCGAGATTCCGACCGCCGGCGCCTCGCCGTGGCGGCCCCCCTCGGTCCTGCGCTCGCCGGTGTGCATCAGCCCGCGCATGAACGTGCCGGTCGTCAGCACCAGCGCCGCGGCGCGGATCTCGGAGATCTCGCCGCCGCGCGCGATCACCGCGCCCCGAACCCGTCCGCGCTCCACGACCAGCCTCTCGACCGCGCCCGGGATCACATCGATCTCCGCGCGCGTCGCCAGCAGCCGCCGCACCTCCTCGGCGTACGCGTGCTTGTCGCACTGCGCCCGCGGCCCGCGCACCGCCGGGCCCCGCGAGGAGTTCAGCACCTTGAACATGATCCCAGTCGCGTCGGCGGCGAGGCCCATCAGCCCCCCGAGCGCGTCGATCTCGCGGACCATCTGGCCCTTCGCGAGGCCCCCGATCGCCGGGTTGCACGACATCACCCCGATCTTGGCGGGATCGAGCGTCACCAGCGCCGTGCGCCGCCCGAGGTTGGTGCAGGCCCACGCCGCCTCGGCGCCGGCGTGGCCGCCGCCCACAACGATGACGTCAAAATTGCGCACCGCCTCGTGCATCTCGCGGAAAGCGTAGTTGCCTTCTCCCGGGTCGTCCTGCGCACCCGGCCGCGGTTCAAGCCCGTCGGTCCGTTCCGCCGACGTCCAGAGGGCCGCCAGGGGATCGGCGGGGCTCATCACCAGCACGAACGTCGCCGGGCGCGGAGCGCCGCCCCGTTCCCGAGGAGGCTCGCATGAACCGCGATCCCCGCTCACGCCTCGCCGTCCGAGCCGCGAGCGCTCTGCTCGGCGCCTCCGCCGCCCTCGGGGGCTGCCAGGCGCAGTGGCGCAGCCCGGCCCGCCTCGAGCCCGTCGCCGCGAAGCCGACGCCGGGCGACGGCTCGCGCCTTCGCTCGGCGCAACCGCCGGAGCCGGTGGCGTCGTTCGGCCTGCTGAGCGAGCGCGACCCCGGGGCCGACCGGCCCTGACCCGGCCCGCTCACCAAGCCGCGCGATACGCTGCGCTCCACGCCTGTCGCAGGCAGATCGGAGCGCAGCCTTGGATCAGCGACCCCTCGAGCCCGGCATCCACCGCGATTTCCGCGGGGAGATGACCTACTCCACGTACCTCGACCTCGAGACGCTGCTCTCGGCCCAGAAGCCACTGTCGCGCCCGGTCCACCACGACGAGATGCTGTTCATCATCCAGCACCACGTCTCGGAACTCTGGATGAAGCTTGTCATCCACGAGATGGAGGAGGCGATCGCCGCCGTCAGCCGCGACGAACTCGAACCCGCGTTCAAGGTCCTGGCCCGCGTCAAGCTCATCCAGCAGCAACTGTTCAACATGTGGGCCGTGCTCGAGACCCTCACCCCGTCGGAGTACGTCGAGTTCCGGGGCGTGCTGCAGCACGCCAGCGGCTTCCAGTCGGTGCAGTACCGCAAGATCGAGTTCCTCATGGGCAACAAGCACCCCGGCATGATCGAGGTGCACCGGCACGACCCCCGCGCCGTCGCCGAACTCGAGGCCCTGCTCTCCCGCCCCAGCCTGTACGACGAGTTCCTCCGCCACATGGCCCGCAGAGGCCTGCCCGTGCCGCCCGAGGACACCAGCCGCGACTGGCGCGAGCCGCGACCCCAGGCCGGCAGCCGCGGCGTCCTCGCCGCGCTCAAGATCGTCTACGAGAACCCCGACACCTGGTGGGATGTCTACGAGATGGCGGAGAAACTCGTCGACGTCGAGCAGGCCTTCCAGCTCTGGCGCTTCCGGCACATGAAGACCGTCCACCGCATCATCGGCCACAAGCGCGGGACCGGCGGCTCATCGGGCGTCGGCTTCCTCCGCCAGATGGTCGACCACACCTTCTTCCCCGAACTCTGGGACGTGCGCACCGAGATCGAGCGGCGGGCGCGCTGAGCGGCGCTCAGGGCGTCGCCGGCGCGATCGGCTCTTCCGGCCCCCGATCCGCCGAGGCTCCGGACGGCTTGGCCCGCAGGGGAAGCGTGATCTGGAAGTCCGAGCCGCGCCCGACCTCGGAGTACACCTCGAGCCGCCCGCCGTGCTCCTCGATCAGGCGCCGCGACGTCGGCAGGCCCAGCCCGCTGCCGCCGGCTTTCGTCGTGAAATAAGGGGTAAAGATCTTGGGCAGCCGGTCCGCCGGGATGCCCGGCCCGGTGTCGATGATGTGCACCGCCGCCACCGGGCCATCGGGACCCCGGCGGCGTTCGGTTCGCACGATCAACTCTTTCGCCGCCGCGCCTCCCTCCTCCGCCGCGCGCGTCATCGCCTGAGTCGCGTTGATCAGCAGGTTCAGCAGCGCCTGCTTGAAGTGCGTCGCGTCCACGTCCACCTCCAGCGGCTGCGCCGCAAGGTCGGTCCGCAGCCGCACCCCGCTCTGTTCGGCCTGCGGCAGATAGAACTCCGCCAACTCATCCACGACGGCGTTCAGGTCGGCCGCACGCCTCTCAAGCCGAATCTGCCCGGCGAAGCGGAGAAAGTCCCCCAGGATGTCGCGGAGCCGATCGGCCTCGCGACGGAGCGCGCCGACCCTGCGATTGAGCCTGGCCGCCTCCTCGGGGTCGATCCCCAGTTCGCCCACCTGCTCGGCGAGCAGCTGCGCGTTGAGCCCGATGGAGGAGAGCGGATTCTTGATCTCGTGGGCCAGCCCGCTGGTCATCGCGCCGATCTCCGCCATGCGCTGCGCGTCGCGCGCCCTCCGCTCCGCGAGCCGGGCCCGCCGGAGCGAGCGCGCAAGCGTCCACCAGCCCAGCGGAATGCTGACGGCCAGCCCCACCACAACGCCCGCAACAAAGACGCCTGAGCCCATCACGCCGCTACCCTAGCCGGACAGGCGGGGCTACCGCCGAGGCGTCCGCGAGTGCTTCGGGCGTTGCGGCCTGACCTGCACATCCGGCGGGTCTTTCCGGACCACCCGCGTCGCCTGCCAGCCCTTCTCGCTGAACGCCGCGTCGTACACCACCGCGCCGCCGTCCTTGAGCACGCGAAATCCCTCGCCCTCGATCTTCGAGAAGTGCACGAAGATGTCCTGCCCCTGCGGCCCCACGATGAAGCCGTACCCCTTCTTGGGATCGAACCACTTCACGATCCCCTCGACATCGCTCAGCCGTCCCGGCGTCACCTCGGCCATCCGACAGCGCCTCCCGTCCGCCGGCGTCGCCGCCGGCCACGCCCAATGCCGCCGCTCGCGCCGGGCGATCCGCCCTGGAGCGGCTCCGCCCGCGCCGCGGCGACCGTGCGGCGGCAACGGGACGAACGCCGAAAGCCGGATGGAAACTAAGAATCGAGCCCACGAAAGGCAAGCGAATTCCCCGTGGCGGATTGCTTGAAGCCGCGCTCTGCAACGGCTGGGAAGCGTGGGTCGCGCAAAAACAAACGCCGCCCGGCGCGGGGGCGCCGGGCGGCGAATGCGTCACAAGTCTTTGGCGGTCAAGCGCCCGCGCCGGCGGCCTGCTCCTCCGCGAGCACCGCCTTGCGGCTCAGCTTGATGCGCCCCTGCTCATCGACGTTGATGACCTTCACCTTGATCACATCCCCGATCTTCACCACGTCCGAGACGCTCTTCACGTACCCGGCCGCGAGTTCGGAGATGTGGCACATCCCGTCCGTGCCCGGCGCCAGCTCGACAAACGCGCCGAAGTCCTTCGTCGAGACGACCTTGCCCGTGAACACCGTCCCCACCTTGATCTCGGCGCACATCGCCTCGATCTCGGCCTGGGCGCCGTTGAGGCCGTCCGCGTTCGCCGAGGCGACCGTGACGCTGCCGTCGTCGTCCACGTTGATCTCGACCCCCCACCGCTCCTGGATGGCGCGGATGGTCTTCCCGCCCGGCCCGATGAGCTTGCCGATCTTCTCGGGGTCGATCCTGATGGTGACAAGCCGCGGCGCCAGCGGGCTGATCTCGGCGCGGGGCTCGGGGAGCACCGCCTCCATCTGATCGATGATCTGCAGCCGCCCCACCCGGGCCTGCTCCAGGATCTTCTCGACCTGGGCGATCGTCAGCCCCCGCGCCTTCAGGTCGAGCTGAATGCCGGTGATGCCCTCGCGGCTCCCCGACACCTTGAAGTCCATGTCGCCGAAGAAGTCTTCCTCGCCGATGATGTCGGTGACGAAGACCTCCTTGCTCTCGTCGTCGTTGGTGAAGCGCCCCACCGAGATGCCCGCCACGGTGTTCTTGATGGGCACCCCCGCGTCCATCAGCGCCAGGCACCCGCCGCACACCGACGCCATCGACGACGAGCCGTTGGACTCGGTGATGTCGCTCACGATGCGGATCGTGTAGGGGAACTGCTCGGTCGAGGGCAGCACCCCCAGGAGCGAGCGCTCGGCGAGCGCGCCGTGCCCGATCTCGCGCCGCCCGGGGCCCATGATCCGCTTCGCCTCGCCGGTCGAGAACGGCGGGAAGTTGTAGTGCAGGTAGAACTTCTTCGCGAACTCCGGCGTGAGCCCGTCCACGATCTGCTCGTCCTTGGTCGTGCCCAGCGTGCACGACACCAGCGACTGCGTCTCGCCGCGCTGGAAGAACGCCGAGCCGTGCGTCCGCTCGAAGATCCCCACCGCCATCTCGAGGGCCCGGATCTGCGTCAGCCCGCGGCCGTCCGTGCGCACGCCGTGCTCCACGATCCCCCGCCGCGTCACCTTCTCGTCGAGACGGCGGAACGCCTCCTTGGCCATCACGCGCCGGCTCACCGACTCCTTCCACTCGCGGACGTTGCCCTCGGTCTTTTCCGGGAAATGCCCCTCCAGCAGCGCCTTCTGGATCTCCCCGATGCGCGTCAGCCGCGCCTCCTTGCCCACGATCCTCCGCGCCTCCGCAAGGTCCTTCTCGCACACCTCGCGGACCTTGTCGGTCACGTCCTGGGGCGGGAGGTACATCCGCTCGGGCATCACCTTCGGCTTCCCGGCCTTCCCCGCGATCTCGTCGATCATGCCGAGGATGGTCTTGATCTGCCCGTAGCCGAACTCGATCGCGGCCAGCACGTCGCGCTCCGGCATCTCCGCCGCGCCCACCTCGATCATGTTGATCCCGTCATGGTGGCCCGACAGAACCAGGTCGATGTCGGAAAACTCCATCTGCGACACCGTCGGGTTGATCACGAACACCGGCCCGCCGTCGGTGTGCACCCGCCCCACGCGCACCGTCGCAAGAGGGCCCTCGAACGGCGCGTCCGACAGCGCCAGCGCCGCCGCCGCCGCCGTCCCCGACAGCACATCGGTGTCGTTCTCCCCGTCGTGGCTCATCACCCAGCACTGCACCACGATCTCGTCGATGAACCCGTCGGGGAACAGCGGCCTGATCGGGCGGTCGATCATCCGCATGGTCAGGATTTCCTTCTCGTTCGGCGCCCCCTCGCGCTTGCGGAAGCCGCCGGGGAACTTCCCCCCCGCCGACATCTTCTCGCGGTAGTCGACCGCCAGGGGGAAGAAGTCGATGCCCTCGCGGGGCGCGCCCCGCACCACCGCCGCCAGAACCTCCGAGCCGCCGTACGACGCCAGCACCGACGCGTTCGCCAGCTTGGCGATCTTGCCGGTCTCCAGCTTGAGCGTGCGGCCGCCGATCTCGCGCGACACTGTCACATGACCCATGTTTTCCCTGCACCTTCTGCCTGCGCCCACGCGCCACGCCGCGGACGACGCGCGGCAGCGCGGGGCTGGTCTCGACCTGTCGCCCGCCGGCCAGCCGAGGAGGCAGAAGGCAAGAAGCAGTGGCGAGCCCCGCCCGCCGGTCGTCTGCTCGTTGCCCACTGCCGCCCAGTCGGGCTGCGGGGCCACTGGAAAAGCGTGCTGGGGTCGTCATCGGTGCGCCGCCCCCCGCGAAAGGGGGGGATCGCCCCGCACCGCGATTACTTGCGGAGGCCCAGACGCTGGATCAACGACTGATACCGGTCGTTCTCGGTTCTCGCGAGGTACTTCAGGAGGCGGTTGCGCCGCGCGACCATCATGGTCAGCCCGCGGTGTCCCGAGAAGTCATGGGTGTGCTTCTTGCGGTGCTCGGCGATCTCCTTGATCCGCTCGGTCAGCACCGAAACCTGCACCTCGGGCGAGCCCGAGTCGGTCTCGTGGCGGCGAGCGGCGGCAACAACCTGCTTCTTGCGTTCAACTGCGAGCACGATGCACCCTCAACTGAGCCGACGATCCAGATCTTCCACACCGACACCGCCTCCGGACGGACCTCGCGAGGACCGCTGACGGCCGCAACGAATCATGGAGTCTAGCCGGTCTCACGCCGGGGAGCAAACGCCGCACAGACCCCACGGTCCCCCCGGGCCCCTGCCCCCCCACCCGCCCCGTCGCCCCTCCCCAGATACGCTCTTCCCATGGAGGTCTCCCGCCGCGTCAGCCACCTGGCCCCGTCGCCCACTGTTGCCATGATGAACCGGGCCAAGGCCCTGATCGCCCAGGGAATCGACGTCCTGTCGTTCTCCGCCGGCGAGCCCGATTTCGACACTCCCGAACGGATCAAACGGGCCGCCATCGACGCCCTCCTCGCCGGCCAGACGAAATACATGCCCACCGCCGGCGACCCCGCGACCCGAAAGGTCATCGCCGACAAGCTCACCCGCGAGAACCGCATCCCCGATTGCACCGCCGACCACATCGTGATCGGCGCCGGCGGCAAGCACTCGCTCTACGTCCTCTTCCAGACCCTGCTCGACCCCCCGCCGGAAGGCTTCCCCGCCGGCGCGCCTCGCGAAGAGGCCCTCCTGCCCTCCCCCACCTGGGTCTCGTACGCCCCCCACATCGAACTCGCCGGAGGCCGCGTCGTCGAGATCCCCGCGCCTCCCGAGGCCGGCTTCAAGATCACCCCCGAGCAACTCCGCCGCGCCATCACGCCGCGATCCCGCCTGCTCGTGCTCAACTCCCCCAGCAATCCCTGCGGCACCATGTACACCGAGGCGGAACTCCGCGGCCTGGCCGCAGTCGTCGCCGAGGCCGCCCGCACCGTCGCCCCCAACCTCATGGTCATCTCCGACGAGATCTACGAGAAGATCGTCTACGGCGGCGTCCCCCACTTCTCGATCGGCTCGATCCCGGAGATCGCCGAGCGCACCGTGACCATCAACGGGCTGAGCAAGGCCTTCGCCATGACCGGCTGGCGCGTGGGCTACGCCGCCGGCTCCGGCGAGTTCGGCCTCCGGCTCGCCAAGGCCATGACCACGCTCCAGGGCCAGATGACGACCAATATCACGTCGTTCATCTACCCGGCGATCCGCGTGGCGCTGACCGAATGCGCCGACGATGTCGAGCGCATGCGCCAGGCCTTCGCGCGCCGCGCGGCGCTCATCACCGACCTCATCACGAAGATCCCCGGGCTCACGGTCGCGCGGCCCACGGGCGCCTTCTACGTCTTCCCCGACGTCTCGGGCCACTTCGGCAAGGCGACCCCCAAGGGCCGCCGCATCACCGACGCGACCACCTTCTGCGAAGCACTCCAGGACGAGGCCCGGCTCGCCTTCGTCCAGGGCGACGACTTCGGCGGCTCCGGCCCCAGGTGTGTGCGCATCTCTTTCGCGTGCTCGGAGGAGCAGATCGAGAAGGGGATGGCCCGGCTCGGAGAGTTTCTCGCGAGCCTGCGGTAGCCCCCGACGCCGCTGGGGGCCGCTACCATCCAGCCATGCACTTCGACGCCCACCAGCCCGTCATCGCCGACCTCGAGGCGCGGATCGCAACCATCCGCGACTCTCTTTAACCTCGACGCCAAGATCGACCGCGTCAAACTCCTCACCGGCCAGATGGAGGCCCCCGACTTCTGGGACAAGCCCGACGCCGCCCGGAAGATCGTCGACGAGATGAAGTTCCTCAAGGCCCAGGTCGAGCCCGTCGTCCAGGTGGGAAAGGACTTCGAGGACGCCCGCCTCGCCTACGAGATGAGCAAGGAGGCCGGCGACAAGGACCTCCTCGCCGAGGCCGACGAGCAACTCTTCACCCTCGTCAAGCGCATGGAGAAGATCGAGCGCCAGTCGCTCCTCTCCGGCAAGCACGACCACCGCGCCTGCTTCATGACCATCTCCGCCGGCGACGGCGGCACCGAGGCCAACGACTGGGCCGAGATGCTCTTCCGCATGTACCTCAAGTACTTCGACCACCGCCCGGAGTGGAAGGTCGAGGAACTCGCCATGCAATACGGCATCGAGGTCGGCATCGACTCCGTCACCCTCAAGGTCTCCGGGCCCTACGCCTACGGCTACCTCTCCTGCGAGCGCGGCACCCACCGCCTCGCCCGCGTCTCGCCCTTCAACGCCCAGGGCAAGCGCCAAACATCCTTCGCCACCGTCGACGTCATCCCCGAGTTCGAGGAGAAGGCCGTCGAGATCCCCGAGAAGGATGTCGAGATCACCCCCTTCGTCCGCGCCTCCGGCCCCGGAGGGCAGAACGTCAACAAGGTCGCCTCCGCCTGCCGCCTCGTCCACAAGCCCACCGGCATCATGATCGTCGCCAGCACCTACCGCGACCTCGGCCAGAACAAGCGCCAGGCCCTCACCATCCTGCAGGCCAAACTCGAGCAACTCGAGGAAGAGCGCCGCGAGCGCGAACTCAACGAGGCCACCGGCGGCGCGGTCGAGCGCGGCTGGGGCACCCAGATCCGCTCCTATGTCATCTACGACAACCGCGTGAAGGACCACCGCACCAACTACGAGGTCGGCAACCCACAGACCGTGCTCGACGGCGATCTCGACGGCTTCCTCGACGCCGAACTCAAGCGCCGCCGCCGCGCCCTCGCCGAGGCCGCGGCTGCGTCCATCAAGGATTGACCCGCCCCCCAAGCGATGTCCCACTTCCGCCTCGACGCCGACGAGATCAAGAAGACCCGCAAGCGGGGCCTCGTCATCCTCGCGTGCTCCGTCCTTGTCGTGCTCATGGTTGCCGGGGGGATGATCTGGGTCCAACTCAACACCCACGTCCAGGTCGTCAAGCCCCAGCCCGGCCGGATGTACGACCAGACGCTCTGGAAGGCGATCCAGGCCAGCGCCCCCACCGACACCATCCGCGGCATCCTCAACGAGCGGCCGCACCTCGCCTTTCTTTCCCTTCCCAACGGACGCACCCCCCTGCACGTCGCCGCCTCCGACGGCCGCGCCGACCTGGTCGCCCTGCTCCTCGACCATCAGGCCAGCCCCAACGCCCCCGAGGACGACGGCCCCCTCGCCGGCTACACACCCCTCCACGCCGCGGCGTCGGACGGGCGCGCCGAAGTGGTCAAACTCCTCCTCGCCCGAGGCGCCAAACCGGGACTCCGGACCGCCGCGGGGCGCACCGCGCTCGACCTCGCCAAACGCGAGAACCATCCGGACGTCGTCGAGATTCTTGAGCCGATCACCCCCCGGCGCTGAGCCCCGCGCGGTTCACCGCGCCACGAGCGGCGCCAGGTCGTCGCTCACGCGGGCAATCCCGCGGAACATCGCCTCGGCGCCGCGCAGCATCGCCTCCTGTTCGACCGGGGTGAACTGGCACGAGTTCATGTCGTCCTTGAACTGCTGCCAGAGCGCCCGCTGGCGCTCGCCGTAGGGGTCGAGGTAGCGATCGCCGTTCCCCGGGGTCAGGCCCATGGCCTTGCGCAGGGCCATAGCGATGAAGCGGTTGCCGTTGTTGCTGCCCTCGAGCACGTAGTGCATGCCCAGAAGGGCCATCGGCTCGCGCGCCGCGGCATCCTCGATCTCCGCGATCAGCGACGCCGCCCCCGCCTGCGTCCTGAGCGTCCGGTCGTCCACGCCGAAAAACCGCAGGTCCTCGAGCAGGTAGGGCTCCTGGAACTGCTCGTCGCGCACCACCAAGGCCACGGCCGGGCTGCGCTCGCGCAGGGCGCGCAGTCGGCGCTCCAGCGCCGCGTGCACGAGCAGCATCTGCCCCAGCCACGCCGCGTACGCCTCGCGCGGGAGTTGCCCTTTGATCAGCGCCCGCTGGAACTCGTGCCCCTCCGCGCGGTCGTGCAGCGGCTGGGTCTGCGTGCGCAGTCGGTCCATGATGGTCGGAGCGGCGCCGGTTGGTGCGTGCATGGCGGGACGGTACGAGGATGAAGCGCCCCGGGTCAACGCCGGCGGGGTACCCTGCGCCCGTGGCCACGCTGTCGGTCGAGCCGAATCCCAAGGTCCCGTGCCGGGTTGTGCTCGACGCCGGCGACGTGATCGTGGTCGAGAAGCCCCCCGGCCTGCCCACCCAGCCGGGCAAAGGGCACGAGCGCGACACGCTGCTCAACGGGCTGTTCGCTGAGTACGGCAGCCGGCTGCAGAACCTGGGTGCGGCCCGGGACTTCGGGCTGCTGCACCGGCTCGACCGCATGGCCAGCGGGCTGGTGGTGGTGGCCCTCATGCCGCGCGCCTACGACGCCCTGCGCGAGGCCTTCGCCGATCGCCGCGTGGATAAACGGTACTGGGCGATCGTTTTCGGCACTCCGTCGAAGGCCGCGGGCGTCATCCGGGCGTCGATCGTGGAAGGCACGGACGCCCGGGGGCGCAAAGTCGCGCGGGTTGTGAGGGGCCGCGTCCGCGACGCGAAGCCCGCCGTCACCGCGTACAGGGTGATCTCCTCGGGAAAGCAGGCGTCGATGGTCGAATGCCGCATCGGCACCGGGCGCCTGCACCAGATCCGCGCGCACATGGCGGCTCTCGGCCACCCCGTCGCCGGCGACGACATCTACGCCGACCCCGGGACTCGGCGGATGGCCCACCGCCTTGCCCTCCACGCGTTTCTTCTCGGGTTTGCCCACCCGGTCACTGGCGAGCCGGTCCGCGTTGTCAGCCCCTGGCCGGGCGATCTGCGCGGGCCGTGCCTGCGCCTCGGGCTTAGAATCCCTGCCCCGACCGACGATCAGACCGATGACCAAGCGACCCCGACCCCCGATGACGAGGGAGTCATCGACGGGGATGATGGACCCGAAGGGGTCTGCCCGGCGTAGAACCACGGGCGTCGCGCGTGGCGGCGCCGGCCCCGCTCGCTCTGCGGGTTCGTGCTCGGGAGGACGGACGTGGACTGGATGTACCTGCTGTGGGCCGCCGCCGGGGCCGCCGTGCTGGGCGCGGTGTGGGCGGTGTGGTCCGCGCTGCGCGACACCCGGCGGGCCAAGGAAGACCGCCAGCACGCGCGGCAGGAGATCGCGAACCAGACCGGGCGGGTGCCCATGAGGGCGACGGAGTCGGCGCCGAGCCAAGACGGCGTCGCCTCGTTCCTGAGCGCAGCCGCCGCCCCGCCGCGCACCGAGCCGGAGGTCGCGACGATCCCGTGGAGCCCGGCGGACATCGATCTCCTTCTCCGGACCGAGCGGGGCGAGGCGGTCGCGCCCGATGCCCGCATCGTGGAGACCCCCGACGGGCCGATGGTGCTGACGAGGCCCCCGTTCGCATTGCGGCAGAACCTGATGTCGCCCCGCCAGCGCCAATACGCCCGGGCGATCGCGCTGAAGCTGCCCTCGGGCTACGTGGTCTGCCCCCAGGTGCGGCTCGACGCGCTGGTGGTCCCCACCAAGCCGGGCACGCGCGGCAGCGCCGAGGACTGGCGCAACTGGCGCCGCCGCGTGCGCCTCCGGGCGGTCGACTTCGTGATCTGCGCGTTGCCGGACTGGAGGCCGGTGGTGGCGATCGATGTTGAGCCGCAGGAGCGGAACGTGCGGGCGCACCAGCGGGACAGGATCGGGGACGAGGTGTTCGCGGAGGTGGGCCTGCCGCTGATCCGGTGCTCCGGGACGCCGGGCGAGGATTGGGGCATGATCGCGCCGTACGTGAGCGCCCGGGCGGGGTCGAGGTCGGCGTCGGTGGACCCGGATGGGACGGGGGTGGGGTGAGGCATCTGAGAAGATCGACAAAGCGAGAACTAGTCGTGACGATGCGCGTGGCAACCCGACACAGACAGTCTGCTCTCCCGTGGCCCATGGTCGTCGCGTTGCTCGCGGCCATGTTCGCGGCGATGGCTTCCGCGTCGGAGCCGAACGCCGAGCGCGCAGCGAAACCCGATCCCGACGAGATCTGGACGCAAGCGATAGCAGCCTACAAAGTGATGCACAGCTACTTGCGGGAGATGCGATACGTCCCGGATGGCGATGCACGGATTGCAGTGATGCACTGGCATGAGTCCGACGCGCTCCGTATCGAAGACCGGCCCGAGCGCAAGAATCACCTCGCGTTCTTCGCAACCAAATTCGCGATTGTCTCTAAG